>NZ_JANZKV010000013.1:0-15884 GCF_025060895.1 Stieleria sedimenti
AAGCAGACAGGGCGTCGTTTCTACGTGCCCAAGCAAACCCGCGACCTATTCGGGCAAGCGGCTTAGCAAGCCCGCCTCCCACGATTTCGTCAAAGGAATCGAAACCACGCCGCTGAGCGTCGCTTGGGAAACGTAAACTGCGACCGCGGGGAGCAATGAAAACGTGGTGACTCACCCGACGGCTGAAGCCGGGTGTCGAACTTGGCGGGCTGCTGTCACCGGCCGGCAAACCGCGGTGTCGTCGTGATCTCTCATGCCCCCTCGACTGATTCAATGCCGCAAGCCAACTCCGTCACGTCGTCCGAGGGAGTCTTGAAGACGCAAAGACGAGGGCAACTGAACAAAAGTCACCACCGAATAAATTGCTACCCCGTGCTTCCAGGGACAGACCCCGAGTGGTCCACCGAATAAATTGCTACCCCGTGCTACCAGGGACAGACCCCGAGTGGTCGAGTGGTCCGACCCCGAGTGGTCGGAACGGTTGCGTCGATTTGATCGCTCACAAATAACCGTCGAATAACCGTCGAACGTGAATCTCGGGGTCTGTCCCTGGATGGTTCGGAGTCGATGGGCCGGGGTCTGTCCCTGGATGGTCGGGACGAGTGGTCATCGGGCGATGCGGTGTGAATTTACAAAAATTCGGTGAATCCACGTCGAATTCGACCACGATGAATCGAGAATCTGGAAACAATCAGTGACTGCCCTTGCCTCTCGCCGGACGCGTCCGTTCAACAGCCACTCCATCGAATCGGTAGGAATCAAGCATGTTCGCCAAACCCCAAGCCGAGCACACCTGGCTGGATCAGTTGCTCGGCGACTGGAACTTCGACCATGACTGTCAAATGCCTGATGGAAACACTTCAGCCGCGTCTGGCAAGATGACGTGCCGCTCCCTCGGCGGGTTGTGGCTGATCAGCGAGAGCAGCGGTGAAGCTCCCGAAAGCGGGCCTTGGTCGTCAATCATGACGGTCGGCTTTGATCCAGCGAAAAACCAATACGTCGGCACGTTTGTCGGTTCGATGATGGCCAACCTCTGGCTGTACCAGGGCGTACGGGACGCGAGTGGAAAGCGACTGGTGCTCGAGACGCTCGGTCCAAGCTTTGACGGCAGTGGGACCTGCAACTATCGCGACACGATCGAAATCACCGACTGCGACCATTGGCTGATGACCAGCGAGTTGCAGACCGAGACAGGCGAGTGGGTACGTTTCATGACTGGAAAACACACGCGTGGCTGAAACCCGATGACACTGCTTTACTACGATCCGGTGTTTCAAGAGCACGTCACGGGAGATCATCCCGAAAATGGTGACCGGATTCTTCCGGTGGTTCGGCATTTGAACTTTGTGGCACTGGACAGCTGTTGTCGGCGGCCCGCTTGGGAGCCCGCCTCGTTGGAGCGGTTGCGTTACGTGCACACGTCCGACTACGTCGACCTGATCCATCATTTTGCCGCCAGCGGTGGCGGCTACATCGAACCGGACACCGTCGTCAGCGTGCGGTCGTACGACGTCGCGCGGATGGCCGCCGGGGCGGTTTGTGATGCTGTCGCACGCGTGGTCGGCGGCGAAGACAAGACCGCATTCTGCCTAGTTCGTCCGCCGGGACACCACGCGATGCCGGACCACGCGATGGGATTTTGCCTATTCAACAACATCGCCGTCGGTGCCCGCGTCGCGACCGAAGAGTTGGGCGTCGAACGGGTGCTGATCGTCGACTTTGATGTGCACCACGGCAACGGAACGCAAGCGATGTTTTGGGAAGCGGCCGACGTCGGCTTTCTGTCGATGCACCGGTCGCCCTTCTATCCGGGAACGGGTGCGGCTGACGAAATCGGTGCCGGCGCCGGCACCGGCACCACGCTCAATCTGCCGATCAAGTTCGGTACGCCACGTGAAGAGCAACTGCGACTGTTTGAACGTGAAGTCAAACGATTTGCCGCGAAGATCCGACCTCAACTCGTTCTCGTCAGCGCCGGCTTCGACGCTCACAAGGATGACCCCATCGGTTCATTGGCACTGGAGAGCGATGACTTTGGTGTTCTGACACGTTGCTTGCTGAACGTCGCGGAAGAACATACCGAGGGAAAATTGGTCAGCGTTTTGGAGGGCGGATACAACCCAGATGTCCTGACCGATTGCGTCGGGATTCATCTGGAAGCGTTACTGAACGATCGGCAGGAATGAATCTGTTTCTCGCCTATCCCAGCGTTTTCCGAGCGGTCACGAAGCGTTTCACCTGCCGCCGAAGCTTCGCGGAATCCCGCCGACAGAATCACCAGACCGAGAATCCCCGCTTCGACACATTGACGAACGATCTCAGGCACCACCCGAGCCGCGGTACAAACGACTGCCAAGTCAACGGTCTCGGGAATGTCCTTGACCGACCGGAAACACGGTGATCCGTTGATCTCCTTGTATTTCGGATTCACCGGATAAACCGCGCCGCTGCTTAGTAATCCATGATTTTGTCGGCCTCGACGAGTAACTTTCCTAGTGACGGCATCGTTGCAATCTCGGCATTCCGCTTCAACGCCCCGCTGCCGATGCGTGCTGATTTGGCACAGTGCGGTCAGAGAATCACTTTGCAGCCCGCTTCGGTGAATTCTTCATAATGCTTCGCCAGTGGTGGTGACTCCGGCCCCCATGTCATGTCGAGCAGTTGCCGACGTTCGGCCAGTCGTACGCCTTCCAGATCAGGGAACACGGTCACCTCGGCGCCGTGCTGTTGCATCAGATTGGCCATTTTGAACGCCATAAAACAGCGATGAAGATCGTCCGTGAAATGCGACAGATGCACGACAACTTTTTCAGGTTTTTGGGTGATCTGCTGGTCGTTAGCGGTGAGTTGCGGCGGCGAAATTGACATCAGTAGTATGGCTAAGATTGTCCCATAGACTCTCATGATCGAACTCGGGTGGAAGGAACCGCAAATGCTGAACGAGCGCGCACGGTGCACCTCGGAGCACCGCTGATGCAGCAGCACTCGATCTGCCAAATCCGCATGTGTTTCACGCTGATTCGGAACCACACCAGGAGGTCGCGACGGGGCGGTTTGATTCGGGTCACTTCCATCGATTCGATTTGGCACGAGTGTTGCCCGCTAAAGTGCTGTGATGCAATGTGACACAGCACCACACGCATCGTGACAACCGAACTCCACGCAACACGCGACGATTTCGATTCGTGAGGAGCAGAATGAGCTTGAATATCAGTGAACCATTGTCGAAGATCTTTGACAATTGGCTGAGCGAAGACCGCCAAATGCACGAATCGCTCCGCGAGATCCGAGACTGGATGAAACAAGTTGAACAACTCGGCATCCCCCATTTCGGAGAGACCGCCAACCGGCTGCTCCCGTTGCGTGAGCGGTTGCAAAAGCATTTCCAGCAGGAAGACGAAATGATCACCTGCCTGGCGGAATCGCTGGCGGAACCCTCAGCGGACTTCGACCACTTGCGTTCACAGTCGCTTCACGATCACCACTTGCTGGGCGCCCATTTGGACGATTTGGTGGATCGCCTCAGCGAGACGGATCCGCCGTTTCCTTCATGGCAAGCCGCGATGAAACAAGTCCAGGATTTTGTCGAGCGAATGGAACAACACGAGTTGACCGAAACCCAGGCGATCGAAGCGTTGCTTCAAAAGCTCCGCTGAACCATCGGCATCGAAATCAACAGGCCCGCTGTTCGATCTTCGGTGCTCTTTCGATTCTTGACGTGACACTTCAAACATTGCGAGGCCAATCGAATCGGGCCGGCAAATCGATAACGTTCCGCTTGCACGGCTTCATGCATCGGCTTGCCCGACTTGAGCGCCTTGACCGCGTCCTTTTCAAACTCGTCTTCGGGCTGGTGATCGACATTGACGACGTCGGTTTCGACGATCAACCACTTCAATTCGACGTCATAACTTTCTGACATCGCATGAAAGACATCTTCGAGTGAAGCCGAAGGGATCGCGTGCGCGTCGTCCTCGTCAAAGAAATCGCGATGGACGACTTGCAGCGTTCCCCGAATCACTTCATGCAACAACTCGGCCCGGGCACGAGCTTCAAGCATCGTTGTCGGCGCCGGGAAGGACTTCGCGGATGACGTTGGATTCGAATCGTCAGCGGCCAGCTGCTTCGGCACCCCGAGCCACACTGACACACTCAACGAACCAAGCAGTATCGAGATCAAGACAATGTTTCGTTTCATGCTACCTGACCTCTTTTCCGCGATGACCCCTTATTCTGCGGCACCCTCAATCCGAAAGTTGACGGAGCACTTGTTTCCGTCCGCAACACCGCGAAGTCATGCATTTTATCAAACGCGCAGCGTCGAACCGCTCAAAAGATGCATCTGCAACGCATCTTTCTAAGGTTTCGTCGGCTGTCTGTCAATCACGACGTGTGAAACGTCGCGTTCCAGATCAGAGACAACCGAAGGGAAACGGTCGCGGTGAAACGCCCGTCGAAGCATTGGTCCGCGGCGGTCGGCTAGGTCGGTTGGTCGCGGTCGTTGAAACGCGCTGGCGGGGAAGTCGCTTCGATGGCGACCACCGGGTCGATCACTCGGTAGCGGTGAGGGGCGCCTTCGGGCACCAGCCACGAGTCACCCGATCCCAATTTCGCCATCTCGCCATCAAGATCGATTTCGAGCATACCCTCGACCAGGTAACCGACGATTTCATAATTCCGACTCCGGACCTCGCTAAAACCACCGGGGTTCTCGCTCCACCGGCGTAGGGCGACGTGTTTTCCGGATGCGAGATAGACCTGCCCCATGCCGCCGGTCTTGATGTCGCATTGGGGTGTCACTTGAGGAATGTCCATAAGATTGCACGTTTGTGAATGAGAGAAAAAGAAAACTTGAAACGTGGGGCACAGTCATGCGCTCGCCCCACCCAGATCGCCTGCCGGTGCAACAGGCGTTCAATTTGTTCTGCAGGTGTCGCGGAGATCGCGAATCTTGTCGTGCCCGGCTTTGATTTTGGCGTACTGCGCCGTCAAGACATCGTTCATCGCGCCGCCGCCAGTTTCTTTCAAAACACCTTCGTAGGCTTCCTTGATGTGATCTTCGCCGCGTTCGGCTTCATTCAAAATCACTTGGGGATCGCCACCATTCAGTTTGGCTCGGATGTCCATCCAGAGGCGATGAATCTTGGCGGCAACGCTTCCGTCGTCCTGGGTCTTTTCGCCACTGAACTCGACGTACTGTTGCAATTCGCTCGCCATCGCGGCTCGCTCGTTGCCGATGTTGCGGAAGAACGCCGAAAGCTCTGCATGGTTGAGCTTGTCAGCGGCCTCGTGAAAGCCTGCGTACGAATCGAGATTGGCTTGAATCAGCTTCTGCAACTTGGCGATCGTGATGTCGCTCAGCTTTGTTTTCGTTTCAAGACTCATGACGTTCTCTTCGACGCGTTTCGAATCCGCGTGACGAATCACCACGCGGCAGGAGAAAGGGTTGCAACGGCCGTGCCAATCCCCCGTCGGTTCACAAGATCAGGACGAGACGCCCAACCGCGAGAGGGCCGCTTCGTCGATCGCATCGACATCGACGCGCAGTTGATTCTCGGCCAGCAAAACGCGTGAATTCGTTCATCTGAGCAGACCGATCTTGCCGCCATCGTGCGATATCAGATCGCCGGTCCAGACAGATACTCCATCACCAGCACTTCGCTGCAGACCATCTGTGACACCGGAAGCGGGATACGCCGTGCCGAGTTGTTCGGCGAGGTCATGACGCCCATGCTTCCACAGCAGCACAGAGAGCTTGGCGTAATGAACACGATCGGCAAGCAGCGTGGTCAGCATGTGAGTTGATCGGTGGTCGACGCAAAAGGCCCCGGAACAATGGTCCTGATCAGCCGGTTAGCGGGGATCAACGCCACGTGGAGGCAAACGGTATACCGAGCGATCGATTAATAGCCCTGAACCGAGTCGAGGGCAAAGTCTGGTGCACGACCAACCAGCTTGGCTTTTCAACGACCAGTCGAAACAGGAATCGCGAACGCGGTCGACGGTTTGTGGATCGAATCAACAGCCCCTTGTCGCGTTCGGCACGTCACTGGCGATGGTTGGCAACCGGATGGTTGCGCAACCAAGTACGGGTCGCGATCATCTTCAACGTGACTCGCAATTGCGGAATCGAAACCGGCTTGGGCAAGAAATAGGTGTCGGCGTATTGCGTGGTTCGGGCCAAGATCGCGCGATCGGGCAAGCTGCTGATCACGACGACGGGCAACTCCTGTAAACCTGAATCATGTGATTTGCGGATCGCCTCCAACAGATCAAAACCGCTCCACACCGGCATCTCGATATCTGTAATCACCACATCGATCGGATGTTGCTGCAGCAGATCAAAAGCGTCTCGACCATTTCCAGCTTCAAGGGTCGTGACATTCAGTTGCTGAACGGTGCGATCGACGATCGCTCGCATTGCCTCCACGTCATCGACGATCAACGCGGTCCGCACTCCCAGCGACGTCAACGAACGAACCGGTCCATGAAGAGAAATCGCTTGAATCATCCGGCATTCCTGGAATACGGTGTTTGGACAGTCATGCCGAATCGTCACGCGCTTGGTTCGGGCCGCGATGAAGCATTGCCAGTTCATGTCGCCCCTCGAGTGCAATCAACGAGAGAACCAAGATCGATGACAGTCCTTGTCTCGATTCGGCGCTGCATTCTTGAAATGAGCTTGGAAAGAGGGGCAGCAAACGATGTGCCGAAAAACGGCACGCGACAGCGCTGCATGCCCCGATCCGGCTGAACACCGGGTTCAATCGCATCGCAAGGCGGCTCGATCGGTCCGACGCATCCCGCCGCCTGCCCCCCGATCGATGGAGTTGAATGATCCCGAATCGGTGACCACGATCTGGCATGGGTCACTGGGCCGTTGCGTTGGCGACCGCCTCGGCGACCGCGGGATTCTTGAACGTCAACGTGCGATAGGGGAACGGGATTTCGATGCCGGCGCTGTCAAGTTCGCGTTTGATCGCCTCGACCACTTCGTCGCGACTCCGCCGGATGTCGACCGGTTTGGATCTCGTCCACCACGCAACTTCGAAGTTGATACTGGAACTGGCGAATTCCTGGGCGAACACTTCCACGGTCCGTTTGCCCAACACCGAATCGCAGGACAGCAGGGCCTGTTTAATGACGTCACGCGCCTGTTCGACGTTTTCATCATACGCCACACCACAGATGATCCGGACGCGGCGTTGCGGTTGACTGGTCAAGACATCGACGTTGTTCTTGAACAGCGTCGCGTTGGGGACGACTGCCAATTCACCATCGAGTCTCTGAATCATCGTGTTTCGGATCGTGATCTGCTTGACCTTGCCGGTCAGGTCGCCGCACGTGATGAAGTCTCCGCGATCAAACGGGTAGCGCCATAAGATCAAGATGCCGGCAAAGAAGTTCTCAAAGATGTCTTTGAACGCAAACCCGATCGCAACCGATCCAAGCCCGAGTACCGTCAATGCTTTGGAGGGCGTCATGCCTGGAAAGGCGACCACGGTGGCGACCAAAAGGCCGATGATCCAAATGATGATGTTGGTGAACTGATAGACCAAGTCCTTCAAGCTGGCCCGAATGCCACGCTGATCCAGTAACCGATGCACGGTCCAGCCAATCAGTCTGACAAGCAAGCCGGTCAGCACAACGATCACCGCTGCGGCCAGCAACAACGGCGACCGAACCAAGAAATCCGTCCACAAGGTATTGAGCGATCTTGTCACGACGTCGCGCGTCGATTCCAAATCCAGCTGCTGGTCGACAACCAACTCATTGATGACGGCCACAACGTCTTCCGTCTTGCGGGCAACATTCTCCGCCCATTGACGGTGCTCCTCGGAGTCCGCGCTCCCCTTCAAGGTTACGATACCGCTGTTCAAGACCACATCGATCTCGGTCAACCAACCAGCCTTCGCCGCAGCGTCATAGATCGTGGATAACCGCTGGCGGATCGATGCGTCATCGGCGACGCCCTTCACCGCAATGGTTTCGGCCGGGCCGTTGGCGTCGCTGGACTGCTTCGGCGTTTCAGCCTCTTGGGCATTCGCCGGGGCGAGCGAACCTGTCGCGACCGAAAGGAGCACCGATAGGAGGATCGCAAGTCGCACGAATGCCATGATGAAGTTGTTCGGGTGAGGGTTCGTTTTCGTGACCACGCCGCGTCGGGGACGCAAACGGCGTTCCAATGCGTGATCGGCGGCGGACGCGACAAAGCTCGGCTGCACGCCTGGACGATTTCCATCCAGCTTGGTTCCCACCGCCCCAAGGTGTGGCCCGATCAGGGCCCCGAAGCGGATATTTTGCCGCTGAAAGTCGATTGGTCCGCGATATGCGTCGTTGACTTGGAACAACCCGATGACGGGATTACAGCGAGATTCATCAATGGAGGAAAGTTAAATGGTCAATCGACAAGAGCTCAAGGGTCAGTGGAACGAAGTCAAGGGACGCTTAAAAGAACATTGGGGCCAACTCACCGAAGACGACTTGCAGCGGGCCGAAGGTTCAGCCGATCAGTTGGTCGGTGTTGTCCAGCAGAAGACGGGGGCGACGCGTCGTGAAGTCGAATCCTTCCTCAACAACGTGCTCGACGGAAGCTTTGGCGATCGCGCTGCCGAAAGCGTTCATCAGTACGCCGAGGCGGCACAGGCTGCGGCCACCGATGCGGCCGCCTACGCCCGCGAGAATTACCGCCGGTTGGCGTCCCAATCGGGCGAATACACCACCAAGGTCGCCGCGACGGTTCGCAGTCGCCCCGCCGAGTCGCTGGCGATCGCCTTTGGCCTGGGGATCGCGGCCGGCGCGTTGTTCTTCATGGGGAACAAAAAATAGTCATGGCCACCACGCTTGCCACGGAAAAACAGGCCGGTGCGATCAAGCAGCGGATGGCGGAGATTCGTACGGAGTTGCCCTACGATGTCGATGACGCCCGCATGCGAGTCCGCGAATTGACCGACTGGAAGTATCACATGGCGCGTCACCCGCTGCCGCTGTTGGCGGTTGCCGCGGGGGTCGGCTTCCTGCTCGTCCCCTCCAAGTCGAAACCGGTGCCGGAGCCGATCGTCATTCGCCAGGACGCTCATGGAAACGCCACGCAAGAATGCGGTGTTCAGCCGGCCCCTGCGAGGCGTGGGTTTGTCGGCGGACTCCTGAGTGCCGTCACGTCGGTCGCCATAAAACAACTCAGCACGATTGCCACGAACCAGATCAGCCAACTTCTGACCAGACCTAACACACCATGATTGCTAGCCCACTCCCGTCGCGTCCCCTGGAAGATGAATGGGTCGATGATCTGGATCGCCCACCGCATCGCAGCGAGACGGGGCGATCGGACGCAAGCTTTGTTCATCAGACCATCGCCAAGCACCCGATGCTGGCCCTGGCCGCCGCCAGCACCGTCGGTCTGACACTCGGTTGGCTCGTCAAACGGAAATGGCGGTGAACGACCATGCACAGAAATTCAAGTTTCCAAAAAGTGATTCGCGACCTCATCGATCTCTGGGAACTGCAATGGCAGTTGTTCTCAGTCGATGCGCAAGCTGCCAAACGAAGTCTTGGCCGGGCAATTGCCTGCACTCTGGTCGCGCTACTGTTGGTCGGCTCGGGATTCACCGTTTTTCTTTTCGGCCTCGGATTCCTCCTCGAAGAACGGACGCGTCTGTCGACCGGAACGGCGCTGTCGGCTGTGGGTGCGGCAACATTAGGCGTCGTCGGCGTCCTACTGCTGATCGCAAGGAGCGGCGCCAAATCCGCCGCCGCCGCAATGGAAGAATCAAAGTCCGAGTTCAATGAAAATCTGCGTTGGCTCAAAGCAACGCTTGTGGCACCTGACTCCTCTCCACGAAACCAGATTCGCCGCGAATCGTTTTCCAATGACGGTCGTCGCGAGCGTTACTACACCACCGACACCGTCTCTCCCCTTTCACGAAGGTAAATACATGTCCGAAACGAAAGCCTCCGATACGTCTGCCCAAAACACCGATCACCAAAGCAGTGAATCAACCCGGCGCGCTCGCGAAACGGCGCAGCGGATTGCGAATGGTGCGAAGGAGATGGGGCAGGATGCGGCGCAGCACTTTGTCCAGGAACCGGCTAAGGACTTGATCAGTCTGGCCAAGGAGTATGCCAAGGACCACCCCGATGTCGCCGCCTGCTGGGCGTTCGGTCTGGGCATCGTGGTCGGGTGGAAACTGAAACCGTAACGTCTACCACGCCGAAAGCAACGTTTACGCCTGATCTTGTTTCAACCAGCGCGGTGGATCCGCCGTCAAATGTTCGTTCGATGGAACCAAAATCGGGTCTTTCTTTCGCTTGGTCGACTCCGGCACACCCTTTGCGTTTACCGAGATGCAGCGGCGAACGAACCTCTCACACCTCCCCAGGCGACGTGCCGCCAAGCCTGGGAATGACCATGGAATCAAAATGAATAAGAACTTTCTTTACGCCTCGCTCACTCTCGCGTTGACGTTTTCCACTGTAGGTTGCGATGTCGAAAAAACGGAAGAGGGTCGGCTCCCGGATCTAGACGTGGATGTGTCAGGCGATCCGGGAAAACTACCCGCTTACGACGTTGACGGTCCCGATGTGGATGTTTCGACGGAAGAAAAGGAGATCACCGTCCCCGACGTGGACGTCGACATGGAAAAGAAAAAGATCACCGTTCCTGACGTGGATGTCGACTTGCCGGCTGACGAATAAATGGCGGCCTGTTGGCGGGCGGGCTCAATCCGATTCTTGCAGCAAGGGTTGATGAGCCACCGCAGGCATTCCCGCCGCCAAGCAAAACTCATTGTTTTCACTCACGCTTCCCAGCACACCTCAAAAATCGGAACCTGTAATGTCAACCACCGTCAAAAGCCAGAACACCCTGCTGAAAGTGATCCTTGCCATTCTGTTGCCGCCATTGGCGGTGTTCATGGACCGCGGGGTCGGGACGCAGTTCATCTTGAACATCGTGTTGACCCTGGTCGGATTCTGGATCATCGGAATCATTCACGCGTTGATCGTCGTGTTGTAGGGGTGATCCATCGCCACACGATACGTCAGGCCCGGTCGACAAGACCGGTGAGATGGACGTTTCGGCCACCAGCGTTTGGGGACTGTCGACAAGAGGGTGGACCGCCCCAACCTCGGCCCGCGGGTAGCGTATAGGATGATGTCGCACCAGTGATCACCAGTGCGGCTGATTGGATCATGAGCGGAATCTGGAACCAGAACTGCGAACGATCCACCGGCCATCGATGATTGGAAACTGCCATTTCCGCGGCAAGCCGGAGGCCACCACGAGGATCCCGATGTTATCATTCTTCAACTGCGTGATCTATTTGCTTTTCGGCATCTTGGTGGCCGGATCGTTGTTGCCGCTCAGCTCGCATCCACACTGGTTCATTCGCGGCTGGGATTTTCCGCGGGTGCAAATTCTGGTGATCACGTGGCTGGCGGCTGCGGCGATGATCACGGCCAATGCGATCGCCGGACAATCGTCGACGTTCAGGATAGCGGTCATCACGACCCTGACTCTGGCATTAACCGCTTGGCATTTGTTCCGCATTGTCCCTTACACGCCCCTGGCGTCGGCGCAGACCAAGGCTTGGCGACCGGAACAGCCCAGCGACTCGGGGCACGATGCACGTCGGCTTCGGGTCTTGGTCAGCAACGTGGAGGAAGAAAACAGCCAATTTGCTCGTTGGCGTGAGGTCGTTCTCGCTCAGGATGCAGACGTCATCATCGTCGCCGAAGTCGATCAGCGATGGGCCGAGGCGATCGCCGACCTGAAATCGGACTATCCCAACCAGATCGTTTACCCTCAAAGCAATTGGTACGGGATGGCGTTGGTGTCACGACTTCCGATCCTCGAAAGTGACATTCGCTTTCGAGTGCAGGATGATGTGCCATCCATCGACACGATTGTCGAATTGCCCAGCGGTGATCAGGTTCGGGTTGTGGGTGTTCATCCGCGGCCGCCGGAGCCGATTCGTGACAACGATGCGACCGCTCGCGACGCCGAGTTGGTTTTGTGGGGCAAGGAGCTCGCTGAAGACGATCGCCCGATCATCATCGGTGGTGATTTGAACGACGTCGCATGGTCACAATCGACTCGATTGTTTCTGCGTCTCAGTCGAATGCTGGACCCACGCCGCGGACGTGGTTTCTTCAACTCGTTTCACGCCGATCGGATGTGGATGCGGTTCCCGCTCGACCACGTGTTTCACTCCACGCACTTTGCGTTTCGCGACTTGCGGCGTCTGCCCCATGTCGGTTCGGATCACTTTCCGATTCTAATCGACCTGCAGCTTGAACCGACGATGCATCACAAACACGACCAACTCGAAAGCGCTGAGGGTGATCAAGCAGAAGCCGAAGAGCGACTGATGCGAGCCCAGCAAGCCGACCCGCGACACGTCGAAACCGTGATTCCAGCCCCGTGAACCCCACGTCGGTCAGTTGCGGGTGCAGCGACGCCGAACCGATTTCTCCACTGGCAACCCGCAATGGCAATCGTCGCTCTGTCGAACCGACCAGCGTGGTGATCCTGTGATGCATCTCATCGACGATCTGGCAATCGTCGCATTCAAACTTACGCGTGTGAGGCTGATAGGAGGGCGTGATTCCGAGGTGGAGTGAGTTTGGGTTTGCCTTCTTCATCGCCCGGTATTTTCTGGGAAAGTGAGGCATGGGCGATTCGGCCTGCGGTTTGGTGCATCTGATCGAAGCGATCATTTTCTGGCATCCGATCTATCGCGTTTTGGGGCTGATGAAGTTCATCACGGCGGCGGTGTCTTGGGGGACGGTGATCATCCTGGTGCAACACATGCCGCGTCTCTTGCGTCTGCCTTCGACGGTGGCGACGGCCGAAGATGGCCGGCAGGGTTACGAGGCGGCGGTCCAGGCACGGGATTTGGGCGAACCGTTCGACGTGATCGTGATGGACATGCAAATGCCCAACCTCGACGGATTGCAGGCCACCGCGATGCTGCGGTCGGTCGGCATCGTTTGGCCCGCCTTTTGCTCGGTCAGCGACCAATCCGATCGACAAACCGCTACAGCGATGATATTTTTTCAGTCCAGGTGATCTTCCATGGCAACAGGCACCACTCTTTCCGAACCCCAGCCCATCCTCCGATCCAAGTGGTCCAAAGCGATGCCTAGTCTCTTAGTCATTGATGATGACCGTGCAATTTTGGCTCTGGCGGAAAAAACGCTTTCCCCGATCGCGGATATCACCACGTGTGCCAGCGCCGGCGAGGGTCTGGACGAACTGCGGCGCGGGTCCTACGACGCGGTCTTGCTGGATATTCAGTTGCCCGATCAAAACGGACTGGCCGTTTATTGCGAAATCCGCGAATACGATCGCCGAATCCCGGTGATCTTCATGACCGTCGAGGCGGCCAGCAACACCGCAATTGAAGCGATGCAGTTGGGGGCGTTTGATTACATCGCCAAACCCCTGCACGTCGAACCGCTGCGGGATCTGGTCGAAAAAGCGATCGAGCAGCGGCAGATCAGCAGCGTGCCCGTCGCCATCTCCGCCGATGACGAAGGGGGCGACCAAGCTGCCGAGCTGTTTATCGGTCGGTCACCGGCCATGCTGGACGTTTTTAAAGCAATCGGAAAGGTCGCCAAGCAAGATGTGCCGATTTTGGTTCGTGGTGAAAGCGGCACCGGGAAAGAATTGGTCGCCCGGGCATTGTTCCAATACAGCCACCGCAGCGAGGAAACATTTCTGGCCGTCAACTGTGCGGCCTTGCCAGACAATTTGCTCGAAAGCGAATTGTTCGGTCACGAAAAAGGCGCGTTCACGGGGGCGGAAAGTCGCCGGATCGGGAAGTTCGAACAATGCAACGGCGGGACGTTGTTCCTTGATGAAATCGGCGACATGGCGCCGACCGTCCAGGCGAAAGTGTTGCGCGTGCTGCAAGAACAACGCTTTGAACGTGTCGGGGGCAACAAAGAGCTGACCACCGATGTTCGCATCATCGCCGCGACCAACCGACCGCTGGAACAGATGGTCCAAGACGGGGAATATCGCGAAGACTTGCTGTACCGGCTCAACGGGGTGACTATCGAACTGCCCCCGTTGCGCGACCGACTCAGTGACGTACCGTCCTTGATTCGCTTCTTTCTCGCCCAGGCCAAAAAAGAATTCAACAAACCCGACCTGGAAGGGCTGTCCCCCGAAGCGGTCGAATTGCTGACCGCGTACGACTGGCCTGGCAACGTCCGACAATTGCGCGCGGTGATCCGCCGCTGCGTGCTCGACACCGTCATGCCGGTCATTACCCCCGACATCCTCCCCGGCGCAATCACCGGCACCGTTGCTCGGGTCAAGAAAACTCCGACCCAGGATGTCGCCCCACGAGAAGAACGCACCGAAGGAACCCAATTGCCACAATTGGTGCAGCGTTTGCTAGATGAACGTTCGACCAATATCTACGCGGAAGCGATGGAGTACATGGAACGTTTTGTCATCCTGAAAGTGTTGCAAACGACAGACGGAAACCAGAGCCAAGCGGCGGAGATGCTGGGCATCACGCGAGGCAAGTTGCGAGACCGAATCAACTCGTACAACATCGTCCTCAAGAGCGACGTGTCAGTCGAGGAGTAGAGAAGACTGGTCCAATGCCCTCGCAAACCCACACCGGCAACCCAAGACGATGACCGAATCACAACGACGACGTTTCTCCGCAGCCCTCGGTCGAGTCGCGGGTGACGAGGAAGTACTGGAGATGTTGGCGAAGATTGCTGCCGAGGATGCACCCCGGTTGATGTCCCTGTTGCACGATCACATCCAGCAAGGCGAACTCGCCGAGGCGGCGAGTGTCGGTCACGCGCTCAAGGGGCTCCTGAGCACCTTTGAAACCGGCGAACCGGTCAGCGAGCTACAACCGCTGATCGACGCGGCACGCGCCGGCGACGAAGCATCGGTGACGTCGGTTCACGCCTCGGTCCGATCCCAATTAAACACGCTCGTGACCGAAATCGACGCGTTGGCCGGCTGAACCGCCAAATTCCTGTCAAACGCAGTTGCCGCAGAGTGATTTTCGGCTATGCCATTCGTGCTCGATGCTCCGCATCAAAAGCGCGTTGTCAAACGTGACCGAGCCGGCTGGAAAAGCGTCGCGATCATCGAAGAATGAAGATTGCACCTTACGAACCGACAGCGGCTGCACGTGCCAGTTGATCGTCCGCAGCTCCAACCCATCGAATTCTGCCGCTGACGCTGAGTTCGACGGCGAGTATCCCAGGGAACCGGCTTCAAAGAACTGCGAGCACTCGGCAACCGTTGCGAAAACGGACGCGTCTGGCAATGCCTCTGTCGTCCGTCCATCGACAGCAGCGTGAACCATCCCGTCAACGCTCGCCATGGCGATACGACAATCGTGCTCCGTTTCCCGGACGTCGAATCGGGCGCGATGGTGAACGCCAGGAAAGAACCGACCACCGGCCAATGCTGTCATGAGCGACGAGGTATCGCGTCGTGGGATATAGACTCCCGTCTGAGCGACGCCATTGACGTCCCATTGGACGGCAATGCGGTGAGCGGCATTTTCCGAGGCGACGCCGATAAACGAAGGCAAACGTTTCGGACGAATCTGCTTCAGGCGAATCAGACAGATGCCAGCGACGCCGTATCCATTGACAATTTGCGGGCGAAACGGTGAAGGGCAAACGCGCGAGAGCACCTCGGGATCCACACGAAAATTAACGAGCACCCGCCGGTCAATGAGCCCACGTAGGGTTGGAATCCGCATTCGGGTTGTCCGAAAAAAGTTTGCGATCGAGAGTGACAAATGAACCGCAGCCCCAACCCCAACTTAACCCCCCAGATCCCCACGGGGACAGACCCCGGTGTTGACCTGGGGACAGGTGTTGATCTGGGGACAGAC
>NZ_JANZKV010000013.1:15937-16157 GCF_025060895.1 Stieleria sedimenti
ACCCCACGAGATCCTCGCGGACTGATCCGGGGACAGACCCGACGAGATCGAGCGGTTGATTTCAATTGAATCTCGGCAACTCGCCACCGGGGGAACAGCGCGCGGGGAAAGGTAGGAAAATTTTGGGGGTAGGAAAATTGGGGTGCTGGTCGGGGAGGTGCTGATCCTCGTAACGTGCAGGGGATCCGCTGGCCCGGATCGTGTTGATCTGGGGACAGAC
>NZ_JANZKV010000013.1:16195-71088 GCF_025060895.1 Stieleria sedimenti
ACCCCACGAGATCCTCGCGGTGTTGATCCGAGATCCTCGGATCCACGGGGACAGACCCCATGATCCTCGCGCGCTGGGGACAGACCCCGGTGGTGATGCAGAGCGGTTGATATCAATTGAATCTCGGCAACTCGCCACCGGGGGAACAGCGCGCGGGGAAAGGTAGGAAAATTTTGGGGGTAGGAAAATTGGGGTGCTGGTCGGGGGAGGTGCTGATCCTCGTAACGTGCAGGGGATCCGCTGGCCCGGATCGGATGTCGCAAGCTGGAAGCTTAGGTGGTGATGCTGGGGACAGACCCCGGTGGTGATGCAGACCCCGGTGGTGATGCAGAGCGGTTGATATCAATTGAATCTCGGCAACTCGCCACCGGGGGAACAGCGCGCGGGGAAAGGTAGGAAAATTTTTGGGGTAGGAAAATTGGGGTGCTGGTCGGGGGAGGTGCTGATCCTCGTAACGTGCAGGGGATCCGCTGGCCCGGATCGGATGTCGCAAGCTGGAAGCTTACGCCACGTCGGACGATTCCTGCTCGACGTCGTCGCGACTTCGTGTTGACATCTGCGCCGGCATTTTGCGAGGTTTGCGTGTGCTGTGCGCTTGCGCGGCCGGGGATCCGCTGGCGCGGATTCGGATCTCGCAAGCGGGAAGCTTACGTCACTTCGTTCCCAATCGGATGTTTCATGGACGACACGTGCCCGACGATTTCGGTGATGATGCCGTGCTGCAACAATGCCCGATACATCGAAGCGGCGGTCGAATCGGTGCTGTCACAGCAGATCGACGTCCCGTTGGAATTGCTGATCATCGACGACGCCTCCACCGATGGCTCCGTCGACCGCATCAAGGCGATCGGTGATTCGCGAATCCGGTTGATCCAAAACAAAAACAACTGCGGCATCTCGCGAGTACGCAATCAGCTGCTCGAAGCGGCTAACGGCCGGTTCTTGACATCGCTCGACGGAGACGACTTGTATGTTGATCCGCAAAAGCTGGCCCGCGAGTGGGAATGGTTGCACACGTGTCCGGATCCCGAACGAACGATCGTCTACAGTGACGTGAGGTGGATCGATGGCAACGGCGAAACGATGCTGCAATCAAGCGCGATCGCGCCGCCAATGGAAGGCATCTTGTACCAGGCGATCTTGGACCGTCGCGTGATGATCCCGCGCGACTTTTTGCTGGCGGCTGAATTGGCTCGCAGCGTCGGCGGATTTGACGTCGATCTGCCGATCTATGAGGACTGGGATTACAAGCTGCGGCTCGCACAGAAAGCGGTTTTCAAATACACCGGTGCGGTCGGGATCGGCTACCGTCGACACGGCAGCGGTCTGTCTGCCGCAGCCGCACCGTTGCATCAACAATGCCAAGCGGTGATCCGAAAGAAACATGGCGTCGAAGGCTGCGACGGCGATCCGATGCGATTGCTCTCCCTGGCCGGGCGACTGCATGGCATCTTGACCCGCAATCGACTACGGGACCGCAAAGCCGCCTAATGCGTTGCTGGGAAATGAATCGTAGGGTTAATCGAGCGCTCGCCTCTCCCGCTTTCGAAGAGTGATTTTGTTGTGACATCTTCAGTCGTTTTTATTGTCTCGCAGCCGCGTGCGGGTTCGACGCTGTTGCAAACCATGTTATCCCGGCACGACGATGTTCATGCCCCCGGTGAAGCTTGGTTGATGTTGCCGCTGGTCCACGCGATTTCTGGATCACGCCGTGACGTCCAATCTCCCTATGACCAGTGTTTGGCCGACGACGCGGTTGGCGAGTTTGTTCGCGAAAACCTGAGCGGCGGATGGAGTGAAATGCAGGCCGAGATCGGTCGTGCGGCGGCGCGGATCTACGAAGCAGCTCGCGTCCGTGCCGGCGCAAGCGTTCTGATCGACAAGACACCCCGCTACTACTGGATCATCGAAGACTTGCTCAGTCTGATCCCCGATTGTCGCATCATCTTGCTGCGGCGCAACCCGCTGGCGGTATTATCATCGATCATGGAAACATGGACACGTCGCACGCGAGTCGGTTTCTTGAAAGATTACCGTGGCGACTTGCTGGAAGCACCGGCGCGGATCGCCGCAGCGATGTCGATCCAGGACGATCGGATCCACTCGCTTCGATACGAAGATTTGGTGCGTGATCCCGCGCAGCACTTGGCGCAACTGCAATCCTTCATCGGCCTCCGCCCCGTCGACGGTCTGCAGCACTACGGCAGTGCCGAGCGACGCACGTACGGCGATCCCAAGGGGGTTCATCAGCATGCTGCGGCGCAACTCGATTCGATCGAAAAGTACCTGCGGGGGGCGGCGACACGAGCGACCGACTGGAGATTGATGGATGACTACCGACGTCATCTCGGCCGCGATCTGCTGCATCGATTGGGATACGACGACGACGTGTTGAAACGACAACTCGATGCCGTCAAACCGCTCGGGACGACGCTGGCCCCGACGCTGTCGTCGCAGGTCAGTCCACGGCCGGCGGAACCGCGACGCAGCGCGATCCGATTGCGACGCATGGCGGCGGATGTCGTGACGAAGTGGGGTAAGGCGGCGTGAGGGTCTCGCTTGCGAATCGCCGCGTTTGGAGATGGGAAGCAAGACGCTGAGCCCGATGCTCGCAGCCACCGTTCAAATCATGACGAACCGTCCGATCGATCCGGACACGATGTCGACGTAGTAGAGCAATCCATCGGGGCCTTGTTGGATGTCGACGGCAAAGTTGGCTCCGGTTGCGAACACCCCAACGGACGTCAAATTGCCTGCCGCGTCGACGTTGCCGTGTCGCACAATGCCGCTGGCAAAATCCGCGTAGAACACGTCGTTGTTGTACTGTGGGCCATAACTCAGGTTCCAGCCGACGCTGCCCAATACGATCACGTCGGTCCCCTCGGTGTGTGGCTGGGCGATGAAGGCGGGGCTGGCGGGTTGGCCCGAATTGTAAAACGCTTGGGCCTGCGGCAATCCCTGATACGACGGCGTGCGGCGATTGACCCCTTGGCCGCCCTCGTAATATGGCCAGCCAAAGTTGGTTCCCGACGGTCCGGTGTTGATCTCTTCAAAACTGACCAGCCCGGTTTCGCCGATGTAGAGTCGTCCGTTGTTTGGGTTCACCGAAAGTCGCCAGGGATTTCTCAACCCGAGCTGATAGACCTTGCTACGGTTGGAATTGACGTCCCCGTCGAAGAACGGGTTGTCGGTGAATCCTTGGCCGGTATTGGGATCGATACGAAGGATCTTGCCCGACAGGCTGTTGGGGTCTTGGACGCGCAAGGCGCGGGGATCGGTTTGATTGAAACTGGCGCCGTCGCCGATTCCGACATACAACGCGCCGTCGCCACCGAATGCCAGTCCGCCGACGGTGTGAGAGCGGCTGTCGCTGTTGATGAAGTCTTGGAGGTAGCTGCCGTCGGGGTTGAGTCCCGCCGGTGGCTCGTTGAAGTTCAAGGTGCTGTCGACGAACGCGTTAAAGTTCTGCCACGTGCTGTTGGCACCCAGCAACGTGATGCCGCTGTCGGGAATGATCGTGGTGTAGTTGGTTGACGCATCCAATGTCAGTCGAATCAGCCGGCCGGCTCGGTTGCCCGCACCGTCGGGACCGGCCAGCGGGTTGCCGACGTGGTTGTATACTTCTGGCGGATCGACCGTGTAGTTGATGTAGAGGTAGGGATTGTTGAACAAATCCGGGTGGAGTTCGAAATCGACCAGCCCCCGATCTTGAACGTTGTTGGTGATCCCGGAGAGATCCATGACTTCGGTCAGCGGTCCGCCGTCGCGGGAGACACGAATGATGCCGGCTTTTTCACCGACGTACAGGTTGCGTCCATCGGGTGACCATTCGACGTTCAGCGGTTGATTCAGTCCCGTGATGATGTCCTCTCGGATGATTTCGCCGGTCGGCACGGTGGGCGGATCAGCCGCCGGCGTATCTAGCGTCACACTCCAGGACCGAATGTAAGTGTTGTTGTAGGCGTTCCCGGTCGAGGCCGCGAACCCGACATACGCCTGATTGCCGACGATGCCATCGAGCTGCAGCGTCGTTTTCATCAACGCAAATTCGGGCTTTTCATTGGTATCGGAAATGTAGACTGACAGGCTGTCACTTTGCCCGTTGTAGTCGACCCAGGTGTAGTAGGTTCGCCCGTCGTTGAGATCGTAGGGTGATTGAATCGTGCGGACCGGAGTGACCAGCACACCGTTGACGGTGATGGTGATTTCGTCGGCGAATTGTTCGTAGCTGTTTTGGAACGTATCCAGTTCGATACCGATGGTGTTTTGTTGGGCATTGTAGCCCAGGCCGCCGGAATAGTTGCCGATGTCTTGCCCGGCGGTACCACCGGGAGAATTCTGGATGATGAAGGCCAATCCTTCACCGCCGGCGGAGCCCTGTCCGCCATCGAATTGCGCGGCAAAGACCGCTTGGAACGAGGTGTCGGCGTTCACGCTGATCGGCGTGGTGTAGTATGCCGAGCCTCGTTGCTGTGAGGCTGCGGCGGTCAGTTGTAGCTTCCCGTTGTTGAGCGTGGCGTTGCGGTTGAGCTGCAGATTGGCGGCGGAGTCAAATGAGGCGTAGGTCGGCAAGCCCTGATCGATGTCCAGGATGTTGATGGTTGCCGTGCGTGGAGCGAGCAGACTGGCGTTTTCCGATCCCGTCAATCGAAAACTGAACGACTCCGTCCCTTCGGCGATGCCGTCTTGCAACAGAACGACGGTGACCGACTTGCTCGTTTCACCGTCGGCGAAGACCAGCGTTCCGGAATTCGCGATGAAGTCGCTACCCGCGGTGGCGGTCTCCGAAGCCGTGGCATACTGGACCGACGCCGTCCCGTCGCTTCCGCCGACACGCGCGATCGTCAGCGTGACCGATGCATCGGATTCGAACACCGATGCAAAATCCTCTGCCAAGACAAAGCTGCCAGCTTCGCCATTGTTTGGAGGGTCGACCGGTGGCGGAGGGGCGTCGGCTAAGTATTGAAAGCGACCATTTCCGTACAACGTTTCGCTTTGATGGAACCCGGACACAATGCCTTGGCCTTCGATGAAAAACCCGGTGGTGTAGGTCGATGGGGCTTCGGTTTCGAAGACCTGGGCTCCGATTCGAATTCGGTCGACTTTCAAGTTGCGATCGATGTCGTTGTCGGGATCATAAAAGTCATTGGTAAATGCGATCTCGATGCGATCGGCAGTGACCGTCTGGTTCGCCGTGTACGAATATGTCGACTGGTTGGTCGAAACATTGTCAAAGGTTTGAACGACGTTCCCGTCGATGAGCAGTTCCATGCGCTCCTGCCCCGTTTTCCCCGACGCATCGATGGAGATCACAGATCCGCTGCCGTTGCCGGTGGACGCGAATTGGAAGTAGCCGTTTGCGTTCAGGTATTCCGATTGACGAAAGCCCGGAACCACGCCGTCCTCGGGTCGCCAAGATCCCGTTGAAAACACCGTCGGATCTTCCGTTTGGTAGGTCACTCCGTCGACGACGATCCGATCGATGCGGAGGTTTCGATCGAATCGGGTTGCGGGGTTCCAAAGGTCGTTGGTGAAGTTGATTCGGATGTCATCGATGGAGGCGTTGTCGATGCCTACGTTGAACTCGCCGAATAACCGATTGCGGGCGTCGGTGCCCGTCATGGTCCACGTGCCGACGACTTCGCTGCCGATTTGCAGCTGCATTTCCTCCTCACCGATTTGACCGGCGGCGTAGATCTGGATCGACAGCTCACCAGGGAACTGCGCCAGGACGGATCGGTCCAGGTCGTCGGCGTGTGTCACCGATCCGATCGTTTGCTCAAGGTCCCAGTCGGCTTCGTGACCGGTGTTGCCGGTGCGATCAACCGACGCGGCAACGTCGAGGCCGGTGACGGTAGCGATCTGGCGCAAGAACGTTTGGCCTTCGGCACTCGCGGCAACGTCACAGCCGTAGATCAGCAAGTCGCCGCCGGGGGCAAACGAGGCTTTCCAACGCATCAATTCGGCGGCCCGATTGGCGACCGTGTCCGCGTCCACCCGAGCATGCCCCAATTGCAATCGACCGGGTTGTCCGTGACTGATCAGGTGCACGCTGTGGAGCCCGGATCGGTTGGAAAGGATCTCAGAGATCTGTGAAACGGCATCGACGGACTGATCGAGCAAGACCAACTCGGCACCGGCGGGGATCGCCTCTGAAAAATCAAAGTCGTCTGCGACGCTGGGATCGATGATCACCAACGCCGTCGCTGGATTGAGGGTCTCCGCTGGGATCTGAAGCGAATCAGCCACGGGGCCGTCGGTGGCAACTTCTGCCGGCTCGGCGACCGGTACCGCGGCGACTGCCGCGCCGGCGTCGGCGGCCAGCATGATCCGCGGCTCCATCGGACCGGCGGTCCATCGGGGGGATCGACGTGTTTGACGGCGTTTGATGCCCGTGGCGGCGCGTGAGCGAACCATTGCAGCGACCGAGCTTTGTGGCTGAGAGAACGTGACAGAAAGATGAGCTTCTGACGTTACTTCCCGAGTCAAGCAAAGCAAGACAGACCCGCTTCATCATCGTGTGAATTGCAACGTCTGGTCCGATCGTATCGGTTTCGCGGCGCGGTTCGTCGCCACACGGATCACACCCGCCGGAAAGACGCGTCAGATTGACGCGGGCGGTGGCGTTTAGGATCCAACGGTAGAACACGTGTCGGATCATGCGAGTGGAATCGGCTTCCAGACGCGACATTCCAGCGTCGACAGTCTGGACGCCAATCCGCAGGTCGTGCTTGGTCAGGCGGCGTGGCGTTTCCAAAACACTCGTTTACTGTTTCGTCGCATCTGCCGCCAATAGTGCTTGGACGTCAACAATCCCGGCTCGTCGGCGGCGAGTGCCAGCAGTGAAAGGAGTCGTCGTTCGGGAGCCGAGTCCGCCGATTCGATGACACGTCGCGTCATCCGACTGTGGCGGAGCAGTCGCTGTCGATGTGCGGCCGAAATTCGATCGTCGTGCGACGTCAGGTAGGGCGCGATTCGGTCGAGCAGCTCCAAAACGCTGGCGTTGCGGGCCGACGTTTTTTGACCGGCGTGAATGCGGAACGCGGCGAGAGGCTGATCGGTCTTGGCGACCTTCATCCCCGTGTCGAAGCCCCGCAACCAATAGTCAAAATCCATCGTGTAGTAGAGCGATTCGTTGAACGTTCCGATTCGGTCGCTCAGTCGTTTGGTCCAGAAGACTTCGGGTTGGATGAAATTTCGATTCGGATTCGGATGAAGCCAGTGGTTCCACAAATCGATGATCTCAGCCAAGCATGAAATGTCCGAGCATTGGTCTCGTAGCGGCTTTCCCTGCGCGTTCACTTTTCGGCAGACACCCGAAAAAAGATCCGCATCGGAGTTTTCATTCCAAAGTGCGACGATTCGTTGAAAGGCCCCCGGCAGGTAATAATCGTCGCTGTTGATGTAGGCGCAGATGTCGCCATCGACTCGATCGAATCCTTTGTTGATCGCATGGGATTGACCGCGATCTTTTTCGCTACACCAGTAGGTCAGTTCGCCGTCGTACTTTTTGATGATGTCGACGGATCCATCCGCGCTGCCTCCGTCTACGACTGCGTATTGCAAGTGAAAGTCGCTGCCACGACCTGCTTGCGTCAAGACGCTCAGGATCGTTTGCTCCAAGTACTCCGCCTGATTGTACGATGGGGTGACGATTCGCAACGTGGGACGGCGATGATTTGACGATGACATGATGACTTACCAGCAGATCGTTAGGCAGCGCGTCGCTGTGTTTGGTTTTCGGATCCGATCAGATTTCGATAAAGTTCCATGTAGCATTGCGCTTGGGTATCCGATTGAAACTGGTCCATGATCAGATCCCTGGCATGGGCACCCATCGTTCGCATGGCTTCCGGGTTGGCGATCGCGCTCTGCAAGCGTCGGGCGAGTTGGTCGGCGTCACCCTTGTCGGCGAGCAGTCCTGTCTTGCCAGGAATCACGTAGTCGGGAATTCCGCCGGCATCGAATCCGATCACCGGAGTACCGCACGCCATCGCTTCCAGACCGGTCAACGGAAGATTGTCTTCGGTCGATGGAAGCACAAAAACGTCGGCCGCGCTATACACCAGACGGCGCGTGCGATCATCTTGAACGTTGCCGACGTGGATCATCTCCGGCAACGTTTTGGTCGCATCGGAAAGCCTTCCGCTGCCGAAGACCAAACCACGGACGTTGGGATTGGATCCCACGCGTTCCAACGCCGTGAGCAATTCGGTCGCGCCCTTGCGGCGGCTGCCCAAGTTCATCGCACCAAAGCCGATGATGAAGCCATCGGGCTCAACGCCGAGCGCTTCACGGGCAAAGTTTTTCTGCATCGGATAGAGCTTGTCGGTCGGCATTCCGTAGGGAATTCGGGTGAACGATTTCGCGTCGGCCAGCAACGGACTCGATTGTGCCAACCCCAACAACCAACGACTCGGCGCGACGATGTGCAGATTGATGTCTTTCAAGGCGCGGCGTTTGGTTTCGAACGCTTGAAAACTGACATCGGTTTGACCGGACCGTTTGACTTGGGGGCAATTTCCGCAGCCGACACGAAACCGTTGGCAGCCACCGGCGAAGTGGCAACCGCCGGTCAGGGCGTTCATGTCGTGGAGCGTCCAGACGACGGGTTGGTCTGGGTGCAGTGAACCGAAGAAGCTGGGAAAGTCGATGAACTTGGAGATCCAGTGCAGATGGATGAGATGCGGCCGGGCTGGGTCGGCGGCCGCGGGGTGATCCAGCGGAGGCCAAGGAGTGAACGGCTGACCGTGTGGCGAGGTAAAGATTTCAGCTCCATCTTTCGCACCACGAGTGGCACGCTTGAACGCTTGTCGATGCACACGAAACCGGACGCGATCGAGGGCATGTTGTAGCGTCCGCCGGCGCGCCCATTGGGTGCTGTAGAACTCGTCGGTGTCGATCTCAGAGCGCTCTTGATCGCTAAAGGACTGACCGGCAAGGTATTGAAACCGGCTTTGGATTCCGCGGTTGCGCAGCGCGGCGTGCAATTGTCGCGCTGCCGTCGCGGCTCCGCCGCGAAGGAAGCTGTTGAAATGACTGACAAACACTGGATCCCACCGGAAAACGAAGCTTAAGAGAGTGTCGGACTCTTTTCACTTCAATCGCCGGAAAGCGTGGCAAACGATGAGTGGTCTGCCGGCGGATTCAGCTGGTCGGGTCTGGCAAACTATGGCGGTCGGGATGGGCCGATCGTAGCAATTAGCGGGGCCGGAGAACGGTCACATCGGTTCGCCCTGATTGACCTTCGTCACCCTCGTTCCCAGGCTCCGCCTGGGCTGTGCCCTGCCGGTGTGGCTCTGCCACACGCGGTCGTCGGGCGGAAGGGCGGAGCCCGGGAACGAGCACGACGGGCCTTACGAATCGAGCAATTTTGCCAGCGTCGTGGCGAGACCACGGAGGGCATCGGTGTCGCTCAGCGTGATCGTCAGTTGTGGCCGTCCCTGTTCGTCTTTGTCGACACACTGAGACAAACGCTCGGTCAGGGTGGCGACCGTTTCATCGCTGGGTGCTTTGTCGCCAGCCGATGGAATCAGTTCGCCGGCCAAGGAGAGTGCCGCGGTGATCAGCCCGCTGGTCGCGGCGGCGACTTTCTCTCGTTTCGCTTGCAAGGCTTGAGCTTCGGCCTCGACCCTTCGCTGTTGGCTTTCGTCGACCGGCGCGGCGGGCAACGGATCCAAGATGACTTCCAATCGGCGTCGCAAGTCTTCCATCCCGCTGACCATCGCGACCTCGGACACGTCGCTGTCCATATCGATCGATGCGTCGGCGAGTTCTTGTTTGGACGCTAGTGTTTCTAGCAACCGTTCTTCGATGGTGTCGCCGACGGTGACCAACTTGTAAATGTGGACGGGGTTCTTTTGGCCCATCCGGTAGGCGCGCGCGATGCGTTGTTCCAGAACGGCGGGGTTCCAGGGCAAATCGACGTTGATGACCGTGTTGGCCGCTTGCAGGTTCAATCCCGTCGACCCGGCGTTGGTCATGCAAATCACGCGGCACTGGGGATCGTTTTGGAAACGCGACACCAGTTCGCCACGTTTCTTTTGCGGCACTTGTCCGTCCAGACGGACGTAATCGCAGGCCATCGTGTCCAACCGTCGTTCGATGCGGTCCAGCATGCGTCGCCATTCACTGAACAACACGATCTTCCGCGTCGGGTCTTCGATCAACCCTTCCAATAATTCGGTCAATCGTTCCAGCTTGCTGCTGTACTCGGTTTCCTCCTGGTCGATCAGATACGTGCTGTCACAGGACATCCGCGCCATCAGCAACGATTTTTGCATCCGCAGCAAGTCCATTTCGGTCATGAACTTTTTGTTGACGATTTGGGCCACGATGGCGACATGGGAATCGTTGATCTCTTTCTGTTCGGCCGTCGGTTCGATACGGATCACTTCATCGATCCGTTCGGGAAGCTGCTTGGCGACCTCGCTGCGCGTGCGGCGGAGCAGGATCGGTTTGAGCGATTCACGCAGTTGGTCCAAGCGGTGGTAGCCCAGCGTCTTGCCGCGCTCATCGACCACGTGGTGTTTGTGAAAGAACTCGTACGCCGGTCCCAAACGGTCTTCATCCACGAACCGCGTGACGGTGAACAAATCGCCGAGTCGGTTCTCGAGCGGTGTTCCCGACAACACCAGTCGGAACGGGCTTTCCAACTGCCGGATCACGTTGCTGGTTTTCGATTCCCAATTTTTGATCCGTTGACCTTCGTCCAAGATGATCAGATCCCAGGGCACCTGTTCGATCGCGGTCAGGTCTCGGAGGACTTGTTCGTAGTTACAGATCGTGAAGAACGCGTCGCTGCGATATTGCTCGTGGCGTTCGGCGCCGGTGCCCAGCACGATTTGGGTGGTTCGGTCACTGAAGCGACGAATTTCATTGCGCCACTGCGTCTTCAACGAAGCCGGAGAAACGATCAGCACGCGTTTGATGTCGGCCAATTGGGACAACAGTTCTGCGACGCCGATGCCTTGAATGGTTTTGCCCAGTCCCATGTCATCGGCCAGGATCGCGCGTCCGGCGCCGGCGGCGAACGCGATGCCGTCCAGCTGGTAGGGCAGCAGGGTCGCATTGAGCAGTTCTGTTCGCAGCGGGTGATTCTCGGTGTCTTTGCGAATCGACTCACAGGCTTGGCGAACACGTTGTTGCGTCAACTGGCGTTGAATCAACGCTTCGGCATCGGGATAGATCGTGACGTCCAGCCCGGCGTTTTCCAGCGCCGCGATCCGTGTCATCGCGTCCGACGCGTCGGTGATCGGGAACGTGTCCGCAGCGCCGACGATCTCTTCCATTTTGGGATCGACCTTTGCGGGCAGATGAAACAGCAGGCCACGATGTTCGCCGTAGCAAATGGCGAGCGAAAGTTTTTTGCGGCGATACGGTGAACGCAGCTTGGCGGCGGAGAAACGTTTTTGAACCTTGGTTTGGACGTGCAGAACATGTTTGCACGTCTGCAGTTTGTTGGTGCGAAAATCGGGACACGTGCAATAGGACTGTCCCGGATCAAACCCTCGCAGCGCGACGCGATAGGTTCGGCCGGATCGTTCGCTGGTGACCAGGTAATCCGTCCACGGCTTGGTGGTGTTGGTCGACCGCACTTTCATGCGTTCTTCGGCGGCGCGTTTGACCCGGTCGGCGATCGCTCGCTGATTCAGCTCTTCCGGCGTCAGGTGTTCCAATGGAACCGACTCGTCGGGCGGTTGGGCCAGACCGAGGTCGCTCTTGGATTGCAACAGATGGTCCAGCGCCGCGCCGACGTGCAGGCAGGGGGTCTCGCATTGGTTGCAGTTGACCAACAACTGCCGACGGCGTCCCGACTGCAGCGTGATGGTTGCGATCGCAACCCCGTTGTCGGCTTCGGCGTCCGGAAGTCGGACGCGGAACAGGTCGCCGCCCAGAAAGACATCGTCGTGGTGCAGCTCGAGAAACTGCGCCCCCTGGCGGATCAGGGTCGCGCCTTCGTCACCGAGCAACTGACAGGCTTGTGAAAACGTCAACGACCCGAGTCGCTGGTGGAAGACGTTGCCTTGTTTGCGTCGGACACCTGATGGTGCCGATCGGGTCTTCGTTTGACTCATCTGCCTTCCGTCCTTTGGTTCCGTGGTCGATTGACGCCGAACGGGAATTAGAACCGGATCGAAGAGGACTGGCAAGTTTGAAGTGGGGTAAGCATCTTGCTTGCCACCCCGCCGGCGCAGCCGGCGGGTTCGTGAGGCGGAGCCTCCGGGACCGTGTGTTCCCGAGTCAGCACCTCACTCCGCCGGAAGCATCTGGACGGCATCGAGGTGCACCAGTCCGTCGGCTTGGTCGGTCAAGATCACGACGTTGATCTCGTCGTCTTTTGCGACGTCGATGGTCGCGACCGGTGTGAACTGGCGGTCCTCGGTTCCCCGATAGTTCACGTTCTCACGTACCACTCGATCACCGATTCGAATCTCAACCGGGGCAGCGGTGGCGCGATTTTTGAAACGCTCATCGGCCGGGGAGCAACCGACCAGGATTTGAAATCGACCGCTTCGAGGGGCCTTCATGGTGTAGGTCGCTTGAGCCCCCGAACCCGGGCCGGCGTACTTGTAGCTGTAGGCGACATAGCGGTCGTTTCGACCGCCGCCGCTGGTCCATTTCCCTGTCAGCTCTGCTTCACGATCGTCGATCACGATGCCTTCGAAGGACGCCGGATCTTGGCCGGTCATCGGGCCGAATTTGGATGCCCGTGGGAGCGCCCCTTCGTCGATCGTGATCGGGGCCGAGGGGGTACTGCGGCGTGCCTTGCCTGGCAATTCCAGCAATTGTAGAAGCTCATCGAGGTGGTTTTGGTAGACGTCACGTGGGGTGCAATCGCGAAGGGCGCAGATCGATGCCGCTTTGCCGACGACTTCGCCCATCATGCCACAGGTCTTCATCACGCGAACGGTGCCGAGGGCTTCGTGGGTGACGCTGACGTTTCGTCCGGCCATGAACAGGTTGTCGATGTTGCGGCTGTAGAAACAGCGATACGGGACGGGGTAGCCGTAGGATCGATCGACGCGGCGGTCATGAACGGCGACGCTGATGAACGGGTTGTCGGGATATTTTTTGGCGTATTGTTCCTTGGGGTAATGCAGGTCGATCGACCAAGTGCTGGGGACACAGCCATCGGGGAAATCGCGTTTGGCGACGATGTCATCTTGGGTCAGCACGACGTCCCCGAGCAACCGATTGCTCTCGCGTGGGCCACCGACGTAGGCGACCCAGCTGAGGATCGCGGTCTTGTGATCGGCGGCGCCGTCGCGATTCTTCATGGCGTTGAAGGCACCGTAAACGGCGCGCAAATTCCAGTCGCGGATGCCTTCGGCGTCACCGATCGCGTCCTTGTCAAAACCGCTCTCCCAGAACCACTGACCGTGGTGGTCGCGGGGATAGGGAAAATCTTGCATTTCCAAGTCCAGCGCCCACGGCGTTTCGGGAAACGACTTCGGCGAATCGGTTTCATCCCAACGCCACATGTTGCTCATCCCCATTCGGCCATCGGGCGCCATGTCGCTATCGGCACCGACAAATTGGCCCAGCCAACCGTGACCGGTGCAGTCGACGAAACGGTCTCCGAGCATCCGCACGACCTCGCCGGTTTTCGTGTTGAGCGCATCGACCGAAACGATGTGATCGTCTTGGACGACGGCATCGAACGCGTGGTGATTGAGCCACAAATCGATCTGGGGCTCGGCGCGAACGACGCGTTCTTTTAGATCATCGCCGAACTCTTCATAGCGGCCGGGTGATTTGGTCGCTTGGTCGGCGAACTCTTCGATGATCTCCCCGATCCGGGGGAACTTACCGCGACGGATATTGCCCATCGCCCAGACCCGTACTTCGCTCGATCCGTTGCCTCCCAACACACCACGGTCTTGGATCAGGGCGACGCGGCATCCCATCCGCGCGGCGCTGATCGCCGAGCCCATGCCGGCGTAACCGCCACCGACGACCACCAGGTCATACGGTCCACGTTCGAGCGGCTCGTCGGGCAAACCCAATTGTTTTCGTCGCCAATCCGACAAGACGTTGTCGGCCGGTGGCGGTGGGTCGCCGTCCAGCTGCGTCGTCAAGTAAAGACAGTCGCAGCGGCCGTCGAATCCGGTCAAGTCTTTCAGCCGCAGCTCCGTTTTTCCTTGAGGCAGTTCGATCGTTCGCCCGTCTTGCCAGCCCCACGTCGCTCCCTCGGTGCCGAAGGTTTCGTCGAGCGTCTGGTCGCCGATCTGAATTTGGAATTTGCCAGGCTGCCCGGGTGCGTCCCAGCGAGCCACCCAATCGAAGGTGCGGACCCAGACGCGGTACGTCCCGGCTTGTTTCACGTCGATCTGGGTCACGGCGTCGTCGACGGGCGTGCCGAGCCCGTGGGCGAGCAGGTAGGGAGACCCCATCTGCTGGATGAACTGGGTGTCCAATTTCCAGCCGCCGGGATCGTCAAAACTCTCGGTTTCGACAAAGATCTCGGCCGCGGGGGCCGAATTCAACACGAGATGCGGCGTGCAAACCGCCAGCAGCACGGCCAACGGTGCCAGGAAGCCCCGGAATCGTGATTCAGAGAGATTGCCAATCATGGTTGTGATTTCGAACCAGCAAGAGGGAGAAAGGGTAACGCTGTAAAGCATATTTTAGCGGCAGGGCGCGAGCCCTCCGCTGTTTGGGCAACGATGACGAACCGGAGGGCTTGCGCCCTGCCGCTAAAACCGAACGAAACAGAGGAAAAAAATGCTTCACCGCGTTGGGGGAACGTGACTCGGGCAGAGTACTTCGATCGTGGAGTAAACGTCCGATTTGGTCATCGATTCTCGGAGATTTCAGCGTTTCGTGCGGCCCAAGAAATCCTACCGCCCAAGGGCAGACTGCCCGATCGCGATGTCGGATTTCAATTAGGGGCTGAGAAAAACGACGTCATCAGCTAAACTACGTGGCCAGACAGGCCGACGGACAGCCTGCGCGCTCCACCACTCCACTGCAAGCCGATCGCCCGAAACGCTTCGATTCTTTCGCATGGACACCCTCGAATCTCAGCCTCATTCTACCATGCCCGAACCTAGCGATTCCCCCCAGGAGCCACCCAAGAAACGGGGCGTGCCCGAAGGCTTGTGGCTGAAGTGTCCCGGTTGTGGGACCAGCGTCTACAAAAAAGAAGTCGAACAGCGACTCAACGTCTGCCCCAAGTGCGACCACCATTTCTACGTTTCGGCGGCCGATCGAATCGTCCAAGTGGTCGATGAAGGCACGTTTGAGGCGATGAACGAGCACCTGCGGCCGACCGATCCGCTGGAGTTTTCCGATCGCAAACGCTACGCCGAACGGTTGGTCGGGGAACAAAAGCGAACGGGTTTGTCCGACGCCGCCATCACGGGGACCGGCATGATTCGGGCCCGCCGCGTCGCGCTGGCCGTGACCGACAGCGCGTTCATCATGGGAAGCATGGGCTCGGTGGTGGGTGAACGTTTGGCACGGTTGATCGAACATGCGACCACGCAAGACCTGCCGCTGATCATCATCAGCGCCAGTGGCGGGGGGGCACGGATGCACGAAGGAATTTTGTCGCTGATGCAGATGGCCAAGGTCAGCGCCGCTCTGGCCCGCTACGACAAAGCGGGCGGCTTGTTCATCAGCGTGCTGACCAACCCCACGATGGGCGGTGTCGCCGCCAGTTTCGCCTCCCTGGGAGACTTGGTGTTTGCCGAACCCAAAGCCTTGATCGGGTTTGCCGGACCGCGAACGATCAAGGCGACCATCGGAATTGAGTTGCCCGAAGGATTCCAGACCAGCGAGTTTTTGCTGGAACACGGCTACATCGATCGAATCGTGCCTCGCAAACATCTGAAAACTGAAATCGCCCGCGCGATCGACTATTGCGGAAAGTAGGTCATCCATGGGGATTTTTGATTCCGTCAAATCGATGCTCGGCGGCAGCGGCGGCAGCAGCAGCGGTGGACGCATCGATATTCAAAAGCGGTTCACGCTGGAACGGACCGCGTTCACCGGCACGATGGCCAAGTTTGTCGTCGCCAAGGACCACGATCATGGTGGCCGCCTGGTCGGGATCAAGATCCTGGACCCGGAAAAGGTGGAGTTGTTCGAAAGCCGGTTTCGCCACCTGAAAAAACCGTCCGAGGGCGAAATCGCCCTGAAAATGCATCACCCCAACGTCGTCGAAACCTATGAAGTCGGCATGTCGACCAAGGGGCAACCGATCCTGATCATGGAGTTCGTCGCCGGGCCGAGCATGCAGAACATCATCGTTCAAAAGCAGGAACATCATGTCGCCGGCAAACGAATGATGCTGATCCGTTCGATGTGTGAAGCACTCAAGTATGTGCACAACCAGGGCTTCATCCACCGTGACATCTGCCCCCGCAACTTCATCCTGCTGCCAGAGTCCAAGGACGTCAAACTGATCGACTTTGGGCTGACGCTGCCGGCCACCCCGCCGTTCATGGTGCCCGGCAACCGCACCGGGACGCCGCTTTACATGTCGCCCGAAATCGTACGCCGGCGGCCGACCGATAAACGCGTCGATCTGTTCTCGCTCGGCGTCACGTTCTACTGTTTGATCGCCTTCTGCCATCCCTGGCAGGGCGATGTCGTCAGCGGACGGGCGGCCCTGCATCACGATACCTCGCCCCCCAAACCGCTGGTCGATGTCTGCCCCAACGTCGATCCCTCGTTGGCCCGCGGTGTGATGCAATTGATGCACCCGAAAGTCGAAGAGCGAACCGCGACGATCGAACAGTTCATTCAGCGAATCGCCAAGATAAAAAGTGTCTATCAAAACGGGGCGCCGAGTCCCGAGTTGAGCTGACAGACCCGCTCGATTCCACTACGCTCTGTCGTTGAACCCTTTCCAAACACGTCTCGGTCGACCGATCGAGACCTCTTTTTCGAGGCAATCAAGCATTGAAGCAAGCTCGTCAGGATCGCTGGACGGTCCAAGATTCGGTGGCAGAATATGGTGTCGATCGCTGGGGCGACGGATATTTTAATATTTCCGAACAAGGCACGGTGGTCGTTTCGCCTTCGCGGGATGAACATACGTCAATCGATTTGAAGGCCCTCGTCGACCAACTCGGCGACCGCGGGCTCAGCCTGCCCATTCTGCTCCGCTTCAACGGCATCCTCCGCGACCGATTGCAACATCTGCATCATTGCTTTGCCCAGGCGATTGAGGAAAACGGGTACCAGAACCGCTATCGCTGCGTGTTCCCGATCAAGGTCAACCAACAGCGCGAAGTCGTTCAACAAATCGTCGCCGAAGGCGCCGCATTGGGGTTCGGCGTCGAAGCCGGCAGCAAGCCCGAATTGCTGGCCGCGATCGCGATGAGCGATACCTCGGTGCCGATCGTTTGCAACGGTTTCAAAGACGAAGAGTACATCCGCTTGGCGATGATGGCCCAGCGGCTCGGGCGAACCGTTTTCCCCGTGGTCGAGAAAGCCAGCGAGTTGGATCTGATCTTCCGCGTCGCTTCGGCCGTCGGCGTGCGTCCGACGATCGGGATGCGGGTCAAACTGGCCACCCGCGGCAGCGGTCGTTGGCAGGCCAGCGGCGGCTACCGCAGTAAATTTGGGCTGACGGTCGCAGAGGTTTTGGCGTCGTTGGACCGCATGATCGAGTTGGGGTTTGAGGATTGTTTTCAACTGCTGCATTTTCACGTCGGCAGCCAGATCGGAAACATCCGGCAGCTGAAGTCGGCGATCTTGGAAGCGGCCCAGATTTACGTCGATCTGCAACGCCGCGGTGCCGCGATGGGTTATCTGGACGTCGGCGGGGGATTGGGCGTCGATTACGACGGCACCCAAACCGACAGTCAATCGAGCATGAACTACACGATTCAAGAATACGCCAACGACGTCGTCTACCACGTGCAGAGCGTTTGTGATGAAGCCGGCGTTCCCCACCCGCAACTGATCTCTGAAAGCGGCCGCGCCGTCGCCGCCCACCACAGCATCCTGGTGATGGAAACCCTGGGTGTCACCAAACAGGGCAACGCCGATCTGCCGCCCTGGGCCGCGTCGCCGGGTAACGGCGAGCCGGAGTCGGAGGGTCCGCCGGAAGATTACGAACAACCGGTCCGTGATTTGTGGGACGCCTACGCGAATCTGACGGCCGACAACATGATGGAAAAGTTCCATGATGCGCAGCTGACGTTGGACATGTGCATGAACCTGTTTAGCGGCGGGTACCTGCCGCTGGAACAGCGTGTTGCAGCCGAAAACCTGTACTTCGCCCTGTGTCATCGCGTTCGTGAACTGGCCCAGGCCGAGGGCGATTTGCCGGCCGAGCTGGAACATCTTGATCGCATGCTTTCCGATATTTACTTCGTCAATTTCTCGCTGTTTCAATCGATGCCCGATGCCTGGGCGATCGACCAATTGTTCCCGATCATGCCGATCCATCGGCTCGGCGAACGCCCGACCCGGCACGCCGTGCTCGGCGACATCACCTGCGACAGCGACGGCAAAGTCGATTCGTTTGTTTCAGAAAATGATTGCTGTGACACCCTGCTGTTGCATCCGCCCGAAGACGGTCAGCCGTATCAATTGGCGGTGTTCATGGTCGGGGCCTATCAAGAAATCCTCGGTGACCTGCACAACCTGTTCGGCGACACACACGCGGTGCACGTCGAGTGCGAGGGATCGGCGGTGAAGATCCGTTCGATCGTCAAGGGCGACACCGTCTCCGAGGTGCTCGGCTACGTTCAATACGACGACCGCGAATTGCTCGATCGGATCGGCCAGTCGGTCGAGGACGCCATCTCGGACGAGCGGATCGATCATCAACAAGCCGGCCGAATCGTTGCCGCGTTTGAAAAAGCCCTCGCCGGATACACCTACCTGGAACCGACCAGCAAGGGTGCCCCGATGGAAGACTTCGAAGTGCCGGTGGAGTTCGTCGACACGCAAGAGAGTCAACCGTCCCCGTTGCAGCGGCAGAACTCGACGACCTAGGGCATGCCGTGCATGCCTTGCCTTGCGTCACGCACAGCGTGACCTACTGAGAAACGAGCAGACGCTCCTCATCGGCGCGGATGACTTTGGCGGTCACCAGGTCTCCGGTCGTGATGTCGGGGTCATCACTGACCCATTCGGCCGGCGCATAGCGGCAGGTCGTCCCGCGTAACAACCGCGATTCACTTTCGCTGCCATCGAGTCGGACCAATTCGCGATCGGATTCGACCAGCACTTGCACGGATTCACCGACCAAGCTGGCAAAATAGTCGCGGCGAAGTTCAGACTCGAGTTCGGCGAGTTGGTGCACGCGTTGGTTCTTAAGATCGCCGGGCAGCTGGTTCGGCATCTCAGCGGCGGGTGTGCCGCGGCGGGCACTGAAGGGAAAGGCGTGAATTTTGGAGAACCCGGCGGCGCGACAGGTCTGCAGCGTCTGCTGGAACTCGGTCTCGGTTTCAGCGGGAAATCCGACGATGATGTCGGTCGTGATCGCCGGTTTGTTGAGTGCTTCGTTGAGCATGCGACAACGGTCCAAAAACATCCGTGTGCCCCAGCGTCGACGCATCCGACGCAACACCGAGTCGCTGCCCGATTGCAGGCACAGATGGACGTGGGGGACGAGGCGATCGGCATACTCGGTCATCACACCGATCAGGCTGCGAGTCACCTCGGTCGCTTCGATACTGGACAGTCGGATGCGGAAATCGCCGGGCAGCTGGCAGAGCTGTCGAACCAGATCCGACAGCCGCGTCCATTCTTCGCGCGGTTTGTTGCGATTCCAATCGACGCCGTAATGCCCCAAGTGAATCCCGGTCAGCACGACTTCGCGATGGCCCGCTTCGGTCAAGCGGCGGACTTCGTCGACGATGTGTTCGAGCGGCCGCGACGTCAGCTTGGGTCGCACGTGGGGGATGATGCAGTAGCTGCATCGAAGCAAGCAACCGTCTTGCACTTTGACATAGGCGCGGTGCCGGCCGGAAAAGCCGTCCAGCCCGGTGGGGACGTCAACGACGCCGAACCGCGACATCAGGTCGGGCAGTTCCCGTTTGTCGGTGACGACTTCGGCCACCCCGGGCAGCTTGGCGACTTCGTCGGGCGCTCGCGTGGCGTAACAGCCCATCACGACGATCCGGGCATCGGGGTTTTCCCGGGCCATGCGGCGGATCACTTGCCGGCTTTTGACGTCACCTTGATTGGTGACGGTGCAAGTGTTGACGATGCATACGTCCGCCTGGTCCCCCTGGGCGCAGTCTTCAAATCCGACACGCTGCAAGCCCTGTCGGACGAGTTCGGTTTCGTACTGATTGACTTTGCAACCGAGTGTGGTGACGCGTAGCTTTGCCGACATGCTTTAGCCGGCCGGTTCGATGGTCGCGCTCATGCTGCCTTTGCAACGCGGGATCAAATCATCTTTGCCGTAGGCGTGAATCTGGTCGCGTTTCAATTCGGCGTGTTCCATGGTGGTGGTCAGACAAATCGCTTTGCCGTGACTGTCGACTTGGGTCGCGATTTGGAAACCTTTTTCGACCGGGTGTCGAAACAGTTTTCGCATCATCATCACGACGTACTGGTAGCTGTGATCGGAGTCATCCCAGAGGATGACGTTGTAGCGAGGCTGTTTCTTCGGTTTCGTTTGCTGCTCTTGCTCAACGGCCGGATCGGCAACTGCGACTTGCTTGTCTGACATTTTCGAAAACTGCTCCGTCGTGTGAACGCCGGGCGAACGATCACGCCCTCTGTTGCTACGATGACACGGCTCCTATTGTAGCGCGGCTGCAGAACCGAAGGCAGACCCGATTTTGATGGTTTTTCCCGTTTTTTTACCCCAAATCACTGAGTCGTTCCCGTGTCTCCATCCCGTGAAAATGCGGCCACCGGGCCGCTCGACGACGCGTCACTGGGCCAATTGATTGAATCCCTCGATACCGACCGCAACGCGCTTTTGGACGACCTTGTGGAGTGGTTACGGATCCCAAGCGTCAGTAGCGACAGCCGGCGGCAGGGGGAAGTTCGCGAGGCGTGTGACTGGGTCAGCCGAAAATTGCAGCAGGCCGGACTGACGGTGGAAACCATCGCGACCGAGGGTCATCCGATGGTGGTTGCCCAAACCGCTCCGATCGAGGGAGCGCCGGTGGTGTTGGTCTATGGACACTACGACGTCCAGCCCGCCGAGCCGTTGGAGGATTGGATCAGTGGACCGTTCGATCCGACCGTTCGCGATGGAGATCTATTTGCTCGTGGCGCGACCGACGACAAGGGACAAGTTCTGACGCACATTCAAAGCGTTTGTCGCTGGCTGTCGGCCGGTCACGCCTTGCCGCTGCAGATCAAGTTTCTGATCGAAGGTGAAGAGGAAGTCGGCAGCGAAAACCTGGAGCGAATGCTGCCGGATCTGGCCGAAAAACTGGCCTGTGATTGCGTCGTCATCAGTGACAGCAGCCAGTACGCCGACGGACAACCGGCGATCACGTACGGGCTGCGGGGCATCGCCACCTACGAATTGATCGTCGACGGCCCCGGCCAAGATCTGCACAGCGGATCATTCGGCGGTGCGGTGATGAACCCCGCCATCGCGCTGTGCAGGATGCTCGCTTCGATGGTCGACGAAAGCGGCGTCATCCAAATCCCCGGCTACTACGATCGAGTCCAGCCGCTGACCGACCAGGAACGGCGGCAGTGGCGTGAGCTTCCGCAATCGGACGAAGCGTTTGCCGCAAACGTGGGTGTCAAGGAGCTGTTCGGCGAACAGGGTTACACGACCGACGAGCGACGCTGGGCACGACCGACGTTCGACATCAACGGGCTGACCTCGGGCCATCAAGGCGAAGGCGTCAAGACGATCATCCCCGCCAAAGCGTCCGCGAAAATCAGCTTTCGCTTGGTCGCCGACCAAGACCCCCGAGAGCTGACGCAGCAACTCGACCAACACTTCAGCGCGATCGCTCCGGCCGGCGTCCGCTGGAAATTAAAAGCCGATCACGGGGCGCCCGGGATGCTGGCCAACATCGACACGCCGTTCGCCAAGGCCGCCGAACGGGCCATCGACGCCGCCTTCGGTGCCAAGCCGGTCTTCATTCGCGAAGGCGGTTCGATTCCGATCGTCACCCGATTCCAAGAAGTCTTGGGCTGCGATTGCCTGTTGCTCGGCTGGGGGCTTTCCGACGATAACGCTCATAGCCCCAATGAAAAATTCCGCGTCGAGGATTACCATCGCGGCATCCAGGCCTCCGCACGACTCTGGAACGAAATTGCCAAACAAGTGGGATAGGCTTCTGCCGGCAGGCGTTGGTAGCGAAACCTGTGAAGCAACCCTCCCTGGCAGGGAGGGTCGAGCGAGGCGAGGGGAGGGGCGATCAGGCGTCACCGAATGATTTCCAGCCTCGATCAACCCTCACCGGCCGCTGAGACGACAACAACACTCTCGAGTTCATTTTTCCCCACCTACCTCAACTCATCATGCTTGATCGGAAATTCATCCTCCAAAACGTCGACCTGGTCCGCGAGAACTGTGAGCGACGCGGCGTGCCGTGTGATGTCGATCGGATCGTCGAATTAGACGCCCAGCGGGTCACTCAACTGCAACTCGCCCAAGACCTCAACCGCCAAGCCAACGAGGTCAGCAAGCAGATTCCCAAGGCATCCGAGAACGCCCAGCGACAAGAACTGATCGCCAAGGGGCGCGAGCTGCGAGAACAAAAGGATGCCGCCCAAAAACAATGCGACGAGTTGGAAGACCAGATCCTGGCGATCCAAACGCTGATCCCCAATCTGACGCACCCCGACGCGCCGACCGGTGGCGAAGAGGATGCCAAGGAATTGTCGTTCGGTGCGACACCGAAACCGGAATTCGATTTCCAGCCGCTCGATCACCTGCAACTCGGTGAGAAGCACGACCTGTTTGATTTCGAAGGCGGTGCGCGGGTCGCCGGTGCCGGGTTCTATTTTTTGCGCAACGCCGCCGTCCGCTTGGACCTGGCGCTGCAGCAGTTCGCCATCGCCTTCCTTTCCGATCGCGGCTTCACCCCGGTCTCCACGCCCGACCTGGCGCTGACCAGCGTGCTGCAGGGCACCGGGTTCAACCCGCGCGGTCCGGAGACGCAGATTTACAGCATCGAGAACACTGAATTGAACCTGGTCGCCACCGCGGAGATCACACTCGGCGGCATGATGGCCGATCAAACGTTGACCGACACCGAGTTGCCGATCAAGTTGTGTGGGCTCAGTCACTGTTTCCGCACCGAAGCCGGGGCGGCCGGTCGCGCGTCCAAAGGTCTGTATCGCGTGCATCAATTCACCAAGGTCGAAATGTTCGCCTTCACGTTGCCCGAGCACAGTGACGCGATGCACGAAGAGATGCGGGCGTTGGAGTGTGAATTGTTCGATGCCTTGGAAGTCCCCTACCGTGTCGTCGACACCGCCAGCGGCGACCTGGGTGGTCCGGCCTATCGAAAGTACGATCTGGAAGCCTGGATGCCGGGGCGGGGCGACGCCGGCGAGTGGGGCGAAGTGACGAGCACCAGTAACTGCACCGACTACCAGGCGCGTCGGCTGAACACGCGTTACAAGGTGACCGGAGAGAAGGGAACCAAGTTCCTGCACACGCTCAACGGCACCGCCGTCGCCACCGGACGCGCGATGATCGCGGTGATCGAAAACCATCAACGCGCCGACGGCAGCATCGCGGTTCCCAAGGTTCTGGAGCCCTGGATGGGTTGCGACGTGATCGGGTAGACAAAACACTTGGTTCTGATTCGATCGAATCGAGACGCCTGGGATTCGCCCGATGCGATTACCTTTGGCGTTGAAGGGGTTAGCGGAACGGCGCGCGCGGGCTGCCGATTTAGTCAGGATCTGCTGAGTCAATGGTGAGCCGCTGGCCGTCAGGCCTCGGGCGGGCGTCGCAATGCCCGGCCGCTAGGAAAAATACTGAGAATCGGATGCCTGGAAGCGTCAGCACGTCCCGCAGCATTCACTGACCGCCGAGGCGACGCTCGGCCTCGACCACCATCCGAACGAGCTGTGCGAGGGACTTCGTGCCGGTCTTTCGAAAGATATGATGACGGCGTGCCTCGACGGTTCGAATGCTCAGACCCAGTCGATTGGCGATCGTTTTGTTCGGGTGCCCTTGAACCAGCAGATCAAAGACGTCGCGTTCCTTGGAAGTCAGTCTTGCCAAACGCTTCCCAACGGCGGCATGCTTTGCATCGATCCGCCGAACGCGTCTTTCATACGCCAGAGCATGCTGGATGGAATCCCACAACGCCTGCTCGCTGACCGGTTTTTCCAGCACGGTGATCGCACCTTGCTTCATCGCCTGCACCGCGAACGGAATTTCTGCAAATGCGGAAACGAAAATGATGGGTAGGGAAGTGCCCTCGGCAACCAGTCGATTTTGCAGCTCGTTTCCGCTGATTCCCAGCAACCGAAATTCTGCGACGATGCACGCCGGAGTGTGGCGCGTGTATGCTTCAAGAAAATCCTCGGCGCTTGTGTAGTGCCGGAAATCGAGGTTCATTTGATCCGCGATTCGGCCGACGATCCGCCGGGCCAACGGATCAGGGTCGATCAGAAAGAGAGTGGTCGTTTCCGGCATCAAACGTATTCCCTGGATCGGTGAGATCGTTGTGGGACGCAACGGGGCGTCAAAGAGGGCGAGCTTGGGTTGATGTCGTTAACGCGACAGCTTCACACCAAATGGGTCATCTGTTCACGAAAATTCTTCGAAAAGCCCCTATGACAACGCCGACTCCGACTCACACCGAACTTCTCCGACGCGTTTCCGGCGGTGAGCGACGGGCGGCCGACGAGCTGCTGGAATTGGTCTATGAGGATTTTCGCTCGATGGCGGCAACCTATCTGCGGCACGAATCCAACGATGTGACGCTGCAGCCGACGGCACTCGTCCACGAGGCGTTTTTGCGACTGATCGATCAAAATCAGGTCCAGTGGCGGGGACGCACGCATTTTCTGGCGATCGGCGCGCAAGCCATGCGCCGCGTTCTGGTCGACAACGCTCGTCGCCGAAATCGCAAGAAACGAGGCGGATCGGCCAACAGAATTTCTTTCGAGGAGCAGCTGTTTCTTTCGCCCGATCACGATCACGACTTGATCGCCGTGGACCAGCTGTTGGCGGAGCTGCAAGAGATCGATCCGCGACAATCGCAAATCGTCGAGCTGCGATTCTTTGGCGGAATGACGAGTTCAGAGGTCGCCCAGCACTTGGGCATTTCCAAATCGACGGTCGATCGCGAGTGGCGCGTCGTCCGCGCCTGGCTTCGTCAGCAACTCAATGAGGACGACAAGGCGTGACGCCGAACCAATACGGTCGAGTCAAAGAACTGTTTCTCCGAGTGGTCGACCTGGGCCGCGGCGAACGTGAACGCGTCCTGGAAAACGCCTGCGCCGACGATCCCGAACTCCGCGCAGCGGTTGATTCGTTGCTTGAGCACGACGATTCGCGGACCATCATTCGATCCGCCGAAACCACCGTCGCAGATTTTTCACCCAAAGTGCTGACCGCCCCAAGGAGGAAGTTGTTTGGCGCCGGCGTTGAGCGTTGGTGGCAGTTCACGCACGGTCTCGGCCGGCAAGGTCAGTTGGCGCTCGGCGGACTGATTTCCTGTTTGGTGCTCGCACTGATCGGCTTTCTCGTCCAACGGTACATCGGACAGTTGCAGAAGGAGGTCCGCCGCGAAACCCTGAATGAAATCGTCGACAGCAACGTCCTTGCACTGAAAATGTGGCTGGATCACGAAGTCGAAAAGGCTGAATCCTGGGCCCGCAGCAACCGCCTTCGCCAGTCCGTTGGCGAACTGATCCGCATCACAGACGATGCGGACGATCTTTCCCAAACCCCTCTCGCTGCGCCGATCCATTTCAAGATTCGCAGCGAAATCACGGCCTTAGCCGGACGTGAGGAACACTTCGCCATTTGGGATCGGCGTTACCGACTGATCGCCGATTCGATCTCAGGGGACAACCGCATCGGTCACAACGCAACCCCATGGGGATCGAGCATTCTTGCCTCCGTGTTTGCAGGTCGCTCGGAGCTTTTTCCACTGGAGAAGGATCGTTCGATCACCCCGCTGGACGAGAGCACCGCCGTCATTCCACATCTCGCGATCGTGACGCCACTTCGCAACGCCGACGGCCGCGTCATTGCCGCGCTGCAGATTCACGACTCCACAAGCCGGGAGAAAGCGATGCGAATCACGCAAGCGTTCCGACTGGGCGAATCGGGTGAAACCTACGTCTTCGACCGCGACGGACAAGTGCTGTCCGCCAGTCGATTCGATCGACAACTCGAGCAAGCCGGGTTGATCCCAACCACAGCGGACACAAGTGTTCGACATACCTACCTACACGACCCCGGCGGAGACACCACGGCGGGCTATCAGTTCGAAGAACCCGCTTCGGCCCTTCCACTGACAAAGATGGCTCGCATGTGTCTCTCCGGTAACGACGGGAGTGACGTCGACGGGTATCGTGACTTTCGCGGCGTCATGGTCGTCGGCGCTTGGCGCTGGCTCGATGATCTCCAGGTCGGCGTTGCGACCGAGTTTGACGCCGATGAAGTTGATCCGTCAGCAGGTGTCACACGCGTCTTTGCCTTCGCGGTGATGGTCCAATCCGCACTCTGCTTGTGCATCGCCGTCGGATCGTACTATTCCATCAATCGCCTCCGCCATCGATTCGGCGAAGACCAAAAACTGGGACAATACCGTTTGGAAAAACAGATCGGTGAGGGAGGGATGGGAAAGGTCTTCAAAGCGCAGCACGAGCTGTTGAAACGCCCCACGGCCATCAAGTTGCTCAAACCCCAATTCAGCGACTCCGACAGCATTGCCAGATTTCAGCGTGAAGCACGATCGGTGAGCCAACTGGAGCACTTCAACACCGTTCGCGTTCTAGACTATGGCGTTTCCGAGGAACGGATCTTCTATTTGGTGATGGAATACATCGACGGCCTAACGCTCTCCCATCTCGTCGAACTTGAAACTGCGATCGAGCCGTCCCGCGCTGTCTTTCTACTGCGGCAGGTGCTCTATTCACTTCGCGAAGCCCACAACGCCGGACTCGTGCATCGGGATCTGAAACCGGGCAACGTGATGATTTGTATTCGCGGGGGGACTTCCGATGTCGTAAAGGTGCTCGACTTCGGTCTTGCGAAACCAATCCATACCACCACATCACAATTGATCACCGAAAGCCATTTGGTGGCGGGAACACCGCAGTATCTGGCGCCTGAACGGCTTCACGACCTGGGGACCAATGATCCCAGATCCGATCTGTTTTCGTTCGGCGCCGTGGCGTTCTTTCTGTTGACCGGACGCAACGCAGTCGACGGGCAATCCATCGCCGAGATCCTCCACCAGCTTGCCAATGTTCCGCCCTCACGGCCAAGCGAACACACAGCCCGATCGATCCCAGCCGCACTCGACGATTTGGTCTTTCGCTGTTTGTCAAAAGACCCGAATGATCGCCCGGGATCGGCCCAACAACTCATCGATCAACTCGACGGCATCACTGACATACCCGTCTGGTCGGAGTCGCAGGCCGACCAGTGGTGGGCCAAGTACCGTCAATTGTAGGCGTGTCGGTCAGCAGGCCCTCCAGCGTTTCGGAGTTCAAATCGACTTGACGCGCCAACCGCAATGCCGGTGAGAATTGGTTGACCTTGCGGCTCATCCAACCGGCCAGATGATCCGCCACGTCCTCCGCATCGATGTCTTGGATCAAATCATGACGTCCACCGGGCCAACGGACAAACTCCGCCCGCTCGCGCATCCGTAGCGCCAAGTTGCGACAGGCGGCATGATCGATCAGCTCGTCTTCGTCCCCCTGCACGATCAACGTCGGTGTTTCGATCGCGGCGGCATGGTCGAGCGCGAAGCGGCCTTGCGCCAACAACTGCGTCGCCAGATACAATGAGATCTGACTGTGTTGCAGCGGGTCGGTGCGGAAACGTTCCGCGGCGGCACCATCACGCGTCAACTGCTCGACGCGAGCCGGTTTGGAAAGTCGGATCCAACGAAACAGTTGGCCCGTGCCCCAAGCGGCGAAGATCTTGGGTCGATCCAGAAAACTCGGAGGCATCAACATCGGCGCGACCAACACCAAGCCCGACAGGTCAGGCGTTTCGACCGCGTCAAACTCCGCGCGACGCAGTGCATAGTTGACCGCCACATTGCCTCCCATGCTGTGGCCGATCACGACCTGATGCTTGACGCCAAAGGATTCCCACAGCAACTGACGCGACGATGCGATCAGTTGCAACAGGGAATCGTAACTCTTGACGGTTCCGCGTCGTCCCGGCGAGCGGCCGTGACCGGGCAAATCGAAGGCGAAAACCGCCCAGCGTCGACGCAGCATCCGCCTGGCAAAGGACGCAAATCGTCCACCGTGATCCCCCAATCCGTGCACCAAGATCACCACGCCGCGCTCCGTGCCATCGCCGCGATGCCAGAGCCGTGCGTACAAATCTTCCGCGTTGGGGACCGTCAAGGATTGGGCGATCATGATCGTCACCTGATGGATGGAGGCGGGGGGGGATTGGAAATTGTGGGATATGGCACGAAATTCGCGTCCCGGTCCGTTCCACAAGGGACATTTGTCAGGATGGCACTCCGACGGACCGGTCCGAAACAGGTTCATCCAGAACGCTGTCGTCCAATTTTCCGCCCTTTTCAGGCGATCGAGATGCTGCTTCGACTTCTTCTGTTGTTCATCACCGTCCCCCTGGTGGAGCTGTACCTGCTGTTGCAGCTTGCCGATTTCACGGGGGCCGGTCCGACATTCTTGCTGGTCATCATTACCGGCATTATCGGCTCTTGGCTGGCCAAACGTGAGGGCCTGATCGCGTGGCAAAAGTTTCAAGTGGCGTTGGGCGAAGGCCGGATGCCGAGCCGCGAGATTCAGGACGGGCTGATGATCGTGTTTTCCGCCGCATTGCTGCTGACGCCCGGTTTGCTGACCGACATGGTCGGCTTTGTGATGCTGGTTCCGGTTGGACGCGATCTGATTCGCAAGTTTGTACTTTCACGATTGTTTCGCGGGTTCGGGTCGGTGCACGTCCACACCACCACGACCTTTGAAAGCACACCCCTGCACCCCTTCGATGACAGCAAAACCATCGAAGGCAGAGCCACCCGCCGCTAGCAAGTGGGATAGGCTTCCAACCTGTCAGCTGCCTCTATCGGGGACAGACCCCGAGCTTCCCGTCACGCTGAGCACCGCGTCTGTTCCGCCGGGGACAGACCCGAGACCATCGCAACACGGGCGATCAGGAGCGTTGTTGCTAGCAAGGGTCGTGATTGGGAGGACGGCTGGTGCCATGTCCCCGATCAATCTGTCCCCGATCAATCTGAATCAGACCACGGATGGTAAGGCGTACCACGGATCCCGACTGCATGACATCCGTGGGTACGCACTGCCATCCGTGGGTTTCTTCTCCATCGATCAAAACCCCCTGGGGACGAGGTTTGCTGCGACACCGTTCGGGGTCGACCAGAGGGATTGGGGGCGTGTTCCGGAGGTAACGCTGCGCTGACCTCCGGCTACTCGCTGAAATCCCTTCGGGATGAAGACAAAACACCGGGGTGTCCCCCCAGTGGACAATCGAACAGCTCGGGGTCTGTCCCCGAGTGGACGCGGGGTCTGTCCCCGAGTGGACGGATGTCTGGGTGTGCGGACGATCACTCTTTGTCGGTCAGGTCTTCGACGTAGCTTTCTTCCAAGGAGGAGGCTTCGGCGGCGGGCGGTGCGGGCGGGACCAAATCCATGGTCGGATCATCTCCGCGGGGGGCTTGGAGCGGTGGGGCTCTGCGCCGCGGAGCATCCGGCAAATCATCAAACCCGAACGGGTCGGCGATCGGCTCCTCCGCCGAGGCCGGCATGACGGGCGTCAAATCGATGATCTTGGTACGCAACTGCCTGGGATCCGGCCCGACTGCACGGTCGACCGTCGACTCCAGATCCGGTGTCTCCGGGCCCCGATCCAACACATCGTTTTGCGACAGCGCCAGCTGTGTGTCCGCCCAGCGTCTCCAATCCGGTCGCGTTTCGATCAACGCCAAATCCTTGAGTTGCTGAACCAGCACGTCATCATGATCACCCAGCCGGACCCGCAACCGGACCAAATTGCCGAGGTAAAGCGGATTAGCGCGATCCATCGCGTTGGCGGTGTAATAAAGCTCCAGCGCTTCGTCGGTTCGTCCGGCCGATTCGAGCGCCAAAGCCAAGTTGTAGACCACCGCCGGATCACCGGGCAAAAACTCCCGCGCGTGCTCAAACGCCATCACGGCCTGATACAAGTTGCCTTGTTCGTAGTGCATCAGACCCAAATTATTGTGCGCCGGACCATACGTCTCATCCGCCTCCACCGCTTCACGAAACTGTTCGGCCGCCCGGTCGATCTGTTGTTTCTGCAGGGATCGGATGCCCGCGTACGTCAGCCGATTGGCACGCTCGGTGTCCCGTTTGGTCTGGACCTTGATGACCGATCGATTCTTGCTCTGAAGCGATGAGCACCCGACGGGCAGCAGACAGACGAAGAACGCGGCGATGTGGCTGAAGATGGCGACGCAACCATATCGCGTCATCCTCAGCGCAGCAGACACCGGACCTACCCGCGATCGATCGCTACGAACTCCATTTCGACGCATTCCAATTCGACTCAGTGCTTTATCATCGCAACAGTATTCGGTTGTCCACGGAAAAAGGATCTAGGAACGAATGGCATAGGCAAAAACCGGATTCAGCTCCCGCTGGTGTTCAGCCTTGAGGCGATGTCCGGTCGCTGCGAGGCAGCGACGGTGGACGGCTAAAGCCTAATACCGCTAAGNNGCCAAACGGCTGATATTCGTTTGACATCAGCCGGTTCGCGCCAGCGTCCGGGCCCCCTCATTCATGTTAACTTAGCGGTATTGGGCTAAAGCCTGCACACCAACACTCATTTCCTCGCCACTTGAGGCAACAACACACGTTCACGTGTCGCTTTTCGGTGAAAAGATGATTTGGGTCAAGGTCAGCTGAGAATTCCAGGTTTCGCGCGAGCCGGATTGCCGGGGATCAAAAAGCTGCAAATCCCTCACCAGACTGCCGGTCGCTTCATCCCTCAACGCCTCACAAAAGGCGATGATCTGGGGGACCGTGGCTGCGTTGAGTTTGATTTCGACCCGCCGGAGTTTGAAATCCGTCTGACCAATCCGCTGCGGTTGGTTGGGAGTTTGGTTTGACAGCAAATCGGAGGATAGATTGGCTTGCTTGAGTGCCGCGTTGATGCGATCCAGGATTTGGTTGGGTTCTTCCAGCTCCAACGCCGCGACGCGGGGCGCGTCGGCGACCCGTTCGATCTCGTCCAGCTTTTGTCGCAGCTCGCGCAAATCTTGGTGATCCAGCTGCAACCGGCTCGCCGCCGACCACGTGTTCATCACACTCGACGCGGCGTAGAGTGCCAACAGCACGATGGCTGCGGCGGCGATCAATCGTTTCGTCGTTGCGGTCACGAATCGACTCCCTCCTCAGCCCGATTCCCGGACGGATTCCAAACGGCCGAGAGGGTCGATTGGTAAGTCGGAATCGGCTCGTCCTTGCTGGGATCGATCTGTTCGGCGGCCGGTGGCGTGACGTCGAACCCGATCGTTTCGAGCGACTTGGCGATGGTGCCGATTTGGACGGCGTCGACCGAGCGAACGGTCAAGGAGCAGACGCCATCGACGATCTTCAAGTCCATCAACCGCAGTCGCACGCCGCCGACACGTTGTGCGTGTTCCAGACCGCGGTAAAGATCTTTGAGCACGCGCGTCGCGGGAACCGGCAAGCGGATCGCATCGCCCCGACCGCGCGAACCGAGCGTCTTGCTGTGTTCGCCTCGGACGGTTCGCATCAACATCACGGGAACGCGTCGTCCCGGATAGGCTTCGGCGAATACGGCGCGCTGTTGCTGTCGAACCGATTCGGATTCGGAGGCCAGCCGACTACCGCGATACCAGGCCGCGATCGAGAGGATCAGAAAGCAACACGTAGCCGCCAACGCGAGCTTGCGTAAGGGGCCGGCGACGGCGAACAGTGGATCGTTCGGTGCCAAGTCACCGCGCCGCAAGTCGGGCCAGCGTCCCCAACGACCGCCCAATGCAAGGCCCGCACCTTCGGCGGCCAGACGTGCGGCACCGCGATCACACCGTTGGACTCGGCCGCGCGGTTGAAACGCCAATTCACTTCGGCCGACAATGACGGTCCTTTCGGATGCGTCGACTTGGTCTGCGACGGTGGCTTGATGTCGACGAAGTTCATCGTCAGCGTCATAGAACTGCCGCCAGCGAAACACTCCACCGCCGTCGACCGACAAGGATTCGGCCGACAAGGATTCGACCGACAAGGATTCGGCCGACAAGGATTCGGCCGATGTCGCGGCGACGATCAACAAGGTGAACGGAGACTTTTCGGCATCGCTGCGCTGCAGGGCTCGGGCGATCAGGAACGCCGTCGGCAGAATCGAAACGACTTCGATCCCCGCCGCTTCAAGCGTGTCGACGGTCGGTTGATGCCGGCGGGTTTCGATCGCGACCGCCGCGATTTGCGTTGACGCGGCACGGACAAAATAGTCCGCGACCATCGATTCGGCGTCGAGCGGAAAATGGCGTTCCAGTTCGAACGTGACGGCACTTCGGTCTTTGGCATCGATCGAATCGGGCAGTTCATCGCAGACGAAAAAGCATTCGCTGCTGGGCACGGCGAGCACGCACCGTCTGTCGGCTCCCTTGACCGAGTCGCACAGTTGGCTAAACCGTTCGGCGACCTCTTGCGGCGGCGTTTCGGCGGCGAGTTCGGTTTGTTCAAAGCCGACTTGGAGGAACCATCCCGATTCGGTGTGCGCGATCAATCCACCGCCATCGATGCAGAACCGATCGCTCATCGAGCCGGTCTCCGGTTCGGTCGATCGGGCTTGCCGCCGCCGGTGGACTGAAAGGAGGATTTCAATCGCAAGGTCGACTCCGATCCGCGAACCTCCAACGTGACCTTTTCGGAATCGATCTTTCGCACCAGCACGCCCGGTGGCGACAACTCGACGACTTCGCCCGCAGCACGGATGTCGGTCTTGCCGGACGCATCGGTCAGGATCGCGACGCTTTGATCAGAGTCGATGATCGTTCCCGTCAATGTCCAATCCAGTCGCGGGGCTTTGACCGCCGGCGGATCGCGGACGACCGCGGGTTTAGGTTTAGGTTGGGGTTTTGGCGGAGGAGGCTGGGGCGGGTCGTAGAGGGGCTGTTGCAGTTTCAACGCCAAGTTGACCTGGGCCGCCGCTTCGACAGTCCGCGGCTCCTGTTGCGGTTGGTCGACCGCCGTTTTCATACCGCGCAGCGATCCGAGTGTGCTGTCGGATTGCGGAGCGGGTGAATCGATACCGCCGAGCGACCAAACAACACCCACCGCTGCAACGGCCAAGAAGCCTGCAGTCAACGCGGTGATCAATCGTCGTTGGGCGGTCAAATCCATCCTTTAGCAATCTCTTTCATTCAACTTCGGGGTCTCTCAAAAAGAAAAGCGTTCGTTGGTCGTCAGACCGTCATCGGTCTTCCGCATCACCGAAAAGGTCCGCATGCTTCCACGGGCCACTGCGGAAGCATCGATCCACAGCGAAAAGTGCGTGCTGGTCTCGGATAACATTCTAAGCAGCCGAAGACGTTCGGTTTCTGTTTTCCCCTCTCGCTGGACCAAAATCGCCAGCGACGTGGTCGGATTGTCTTTGTATCGGCTGGCAAGCCGACGGGCTCCAGCATCGGATAAAACGCAGCCGGCGGCGGCTTGGATCGATGTCTCCGAGGCCCGACGGAGATTCAGCCCGCCGCCACCCCAGCACGTGATGTCGCCGCTCACCGACGGCAGCGCGGCATCGGATCCCAGACTCGCGGAAAGCCTGGACAGGTCAAACACCTCGCCCCAGCTTCGAAAGGCACGCGGGATTTCCGTCATCGGCTGATCCGATTCTTCCACGGATCTGTTTTCGGCCGCCGATTCCAGCAACGCGTCGGTCATCGGCCGGGTGGCGGGTAGCAGTCGCACCGTCCGCGCGGCGACCGGCCCGAGCACCTCGCCGAGCGTCGTCTCGGTCCGCCGCCGGCCGGTCATGTGGTACACCTGATTCAAATTCAACTTGGCGTCTTCATCTGCCAGAACCACGTCAAAGGTCACGCCGCCGATCGTCACCGCACCGCGAATCTGTCTGGGAAAGGGGCTCGCCGTTCCCGTCGATTTTTGGATCGCATCGGCTTGTTCTTCCCGTTGATCAAAGACCTTGCCGGCTTGCGGCAACAGAACTCGTTCAATCGACTCCGCACCCAACCGCTGTTGCAGACGAACCTGCGCATCGGCCGCGGCGAGCGCACGGCGCAGGCTAAGCTTGGACAGCGTCGCCAGCACGGTGACCATCAACACCATCACGGCCAGCACCGCCAGCAGCACGTATCCCGAGCGACCCCGTTCAGTCCGCATGATGGTCAATCACCTCGTTGAACAAGACTCGACCTTGTGCGTCCCGCGCGGCGATGCGAAAGCGACTGGGCATCGGCACCAGCCCGCCGCTCATCTCGGGTACGGGGGTTTCAGCATCGAACTCGTCGTACGTTTCGAAGTCGAAGGCACCGAAATCGATCCAGCAGACATCACGCTGACCACCAGCGCGACGGATCAGCAATCGTCGCGAGCCGATCGTCGCCTGCGTGTAACGGATCATGCCCGGCAGCTGCTGTGGCGAAACATATCCCGACAAGATCAGCGTGTCGGTGCCGGCGGCGATGCCTCGCGCGTTGATCAAATCGTTGCGTAAACGATCGGCCAGAATCCCGGCGGCGACATGATCGATTTGTTCGCGACGCAATTGATTGGACTGGGTCGAGACCGACGCCACGATGCCCAACAAGCCGACCATCATCAACGACGCCAGCACCAGCGCGACGATCATCTCGATCAAGGTGAAGGCGTCGGCGGCGGAGCGTGGACGGTCCGCCGTCTGGCGACGGCAGCTATGAAGCGGCAAACACTCCAACGGAACGGGCATCAATAAAAAGCAATTCCGTAACCGTTGGTGTCTAGCCTTTAGGCGACTCCCGGTCGCTGCGACGCAGCGACATTGGGCGGCTAAAGCCTGCACACCAACCCCTATGCCCGTGCCATTCGGCAGGCATTCCTTTAACGATCTTTGTTTACGTCGCATCGTCATGGAACACCCGCCGGTTTGACCAGATCGACCGTGACCAATGACGTTGATGCGGCACCGAGTTCCATGATTTCAAAACGCACGACCTGCATCTCAACAGTCGCCAACGAGGTGCGACCGACCAGCGACGTCTGCCAGACCCAATCGTCCTTGCCGGCCACCGCGCCGCGCGCGCCGATCGGTAACCCGCCTTGCTGTGCCGAGAGTCCGTGCACCAATTGGTCGGCGACTCGGGTGGCATCGAGTCGTTTTTCGGCCATCGAGAGCTGTTTGCGATGCCGCGAAAACGCGAGTAACGATGCGACCAGCACTGAGCCCATCAGCGCCAACGCGACAATGATTTCCAGTAGCGTGAATGCACGTCGTTGGTTCATCGCATCCCCAACGCCAGTTCGACTGCCGTGTCGTTGAAATCGTCAACGACCTGTCCGCTTCCCCCGACCAAGAAGATCCAGCGCCGCGTGTCACCGCTGGCCAGTCGCAGCGCATAGCTGGGCGACGATCCGTCAGCGTTTGCGATGACTTGGGCACCTGCCGCCGATCTCTGCACGGGGCCGAAGCGAATCGCGTCGATGGAAACTTGTCGCGGCAACGTGTACGTTCTCGATGGATCACCCGACGGATCAACGGTCATCCGTGCACGAGCACGGTCGATGACACCGGCGACTTGGCGGCGCTGGTCGCGTGCGGAGCGCCGCAGCGCGGTATCAAATTGCTCGATGACTTCGACAGCTCGCCCGAGACGTTGCCTGGCGATCACGCCGCGGACCGACAACGTCGCCAGCGAAGCGATCACCGCCATCAGCACCAACACGACGATGAGTTCGATCAGGGAGAAGCCACGGATGATCGTCCCCCCATCGCTGCGCTCGACTCTCCCGCACAGAGGTCGTGCGGTTTTAAAGCGTTGAAAATAAAGGGGGTGATTTCTGAATGAAGCAGGACGCCGGTATGTGATCTTCCGTTGGGTGGACGTACGCATGCGCGAAACGGATGGTCTCATGTTCATTCCACTCATTCTTCCAACATCGCGCTGGAGAAATCGGCGTCCTCTCCGTCACCTCCTTCACGTCCATCGGCACCCAGGCTGACCACTTCGACGCCCTCTTCGCTGACGAAGTACAGGTAGGGGTTCTTCCAAGGATCGACGGGCATCTTGGTCAAAAATCCTTCCGGCCAGGTTTCGGTGTCTTCTCTTAAAATTTCCAGCCCTTCGTCTTCGGTCGGATAACGTCCCTGATCAATGCGAAACGTTTCTAATGCGTTCATGATCGTGGCGATCTCTGCTTTGACCGCGTTCTTCCGCGAGTTGACTAAATAGCCGCGTGTGCGAACGGCGACCAGTCCGGCCAACATGCCCAAAATCACCATCACGACGATCAACTCGACGAGGGAGAATCCGCGTCGTTTCATGACGTCAGAAACCATCCTCCCGCTCAGAGGTCGTGTGGTCTTGAAGTCACCCTCCTGGCAGGAGGGTCGAGCGAAGCGAGGGGAGGTCGAACGGTGAATCGCGGCGTTCATTTCAATCGTGATGGGCAACCCCAAGCAACAACGCAAACCCTCTCCTCGCTGCGCTCGACTCTCCCAGGGGGAGAGTGACGAAAACTCTTTGCTATCAACGACTTTAAAACCGCACGACCTCCTCAAGGGAGGGTTACTTCTTAGCTTGATGCTTAGGGAGCCGAACCCCAGCGACCGTAGTGGCTGACGCAACGAAGTCGTTTGAGAGGGCAATCGTCTCTCACAAAACATTTCCAGCCTCCAGAATCGGAAGGATCGTGGCCAACAACAGAAATCCCACCATGGCGGCCAAGACAAGGATGAGAACCGGTTCGATCAACGAGGTCAGTCGCGCCGACGCCGTTTTGACTTGTTCATCATAGTCTTCGGCGAGACGGAAGAGCATTTCATCGAGTTTTCCCGACTCCTGGCCGATGGAGAACACCCGCACCGCCAGCGGGGGAAACGCCCCGCTTTGTTGCAACGCATCGGAAAGCTCTTCGCCGGCGGAAATCCGGCTGCCGCATTCACGCAGTGCCGATCGGAACACGGTGTTGCGGGTCGAACGCTCAGCCAGATCGAACGCACGCGTCAATTCGACACCGCTTCGCGAGAGCGTTCCGATGATCATCGCGATCCGAGAGACACCTTGTTTGACCAGCATCGGACCGAGAATCGGAACGCGCAACACCAGGCGATCGAAGACCTGTCTGCCCGGGCGGCTTTGGAAGGCCAATGTCAATGCGACCACGCCGCCGACCAGCCCCACGATCCAAAACCAGCGATAGTCGACGAGCAAGCTGCTGAGCGATTTGGCGACCCGCGTCGGGAACGGCAGCTCGTCGAGGGTCTCTTCCAGGTTCTCCAGCAGCGGCGGCAGGACACTGGTCATCAAAAACACGCCGGCCGCGGTCCCAAAGCAAACCAAAAAGATCGGATACACCAGCGCGGTCGTGACCGCATCGGTGAACTGGGATTGACGTTGTTTGAATTCGGCGAGCTGTGAAAGCACTTCCTCAAGCGTCCCGGCATTCTCGCCGACTTCGACCATCTGGACCGAAGCCTCGTCGAACAGATCGGGACGTCCGCCGAGCGCCTGGGCGAACGATTCACCCGCGGCGACTCGATCGCGGACCGCCAGCAATGCCGCGCGAAACGATCCGTGATTCTGCTCCACGATCGTATCGAGCGCATCGAGCATCGGGATGCCGGCGTGCAACAGCATCGACAACTCCGACACGGCGGTTGCCCAATGACTCTTCGATCCGATCAGCGAAAGCCGTGGCAGACGGAACTTCGATTGGCGGTGTTTGCAGGCCGCGATTTTGCGAACGTGGATGCCGCGGCCACGCAGCGAATCGCGGGCTTCGCGAGCGGTGTCGGCGCTGATCGTTCCCTGGACGGATTTGCGAGTCGCGTCGATACCGGAATAGGAAAAGACAGCCATCGGGCTCACAGCGTCGTTACGCGGAGGACTTCATCGAGTGTCGTGATGCCTTGATGGACTTTCAACAAACCGTCCATCGACAACAAGTGCATGCCCGATTGTAAACCGGCTTCGCGGATCGCCGATGCATTGGCACGCGATTGCACCAATTCACGACAGGTGTCATCGATGACCAACAGTTCAAACAGTCCGACCCGGCCGCGGAATCCGGTTCCACGACAGGCATTACATCCGACCGGCTCAAACACACCGACCAAATCCGATCGGCCCAAACCATGGGACTCCAACAGCAACGGGGGCACATCGGGCAACGCCTCGCTGCTGCGTCGTGGGCGTTTACAGTCGACGCACAACTTTCGGACCAGCCGCTGGGCCAGCGAGGCGACCAGCGAGCTGCTGACCAGATAGGGTTCGATCCCCAAGTCCAACAAACGCGTCACGGCGCTGGCGGCATCGTTGGTGTGCAGCGTGCTGAACACCAGGTGACCGGTCAGCGAGGCTTGGATCGCCATGATCGCGGTTTCGGCATCGCGAATTTCGCCGACCATGATGATGTCGGGGTCTTGCCGCAGCACGCTCCGCATGCCCGAGGCGAACGTCATCCCCTTTTTCTCATTGATCTGCGTTTGGCTGATCCCGTCCAACTGATACTCGATCGGATCTTCCAGCGTCAGGATATTCAGTTCTTCGCTATCGAGTTCCTGCAGTGCTCCGTAGAGTGTCGTGCTTTTGCCGCTGCCGGTCGGACCGGTGACCAAGATCAACCCGTGGTCGCGAGCGATCAGCGAAGCGAAGCGGCCGAAATCATGGGCCGGCATCCCGAGTTCGGCCAGCGTGTACAGTCGCGCGCTCTTGTCCAACAACCGAATCACGATGCGTTCGTTGTGGCTGGTCGGCAGCGACGCGATCCGCAAGTCGACCGTGCGGTCACCCAGTTGCACCGTCGCCCGCCCATCTTGCGGCAAGCGTTTCTCGGCGATGTTCATTTTGCCCAGCACCTTGACCCGAGACAGCACCTCTTCTTGGACGGACTTGGGGATTTCAAAGGTATCGAACAAGACACCGTCGATACGTTTCCGCACCATCAACCGGTCTTCGTACGGTTGGATGTGAACATCCGACGCGCCCGATTTGACCGCATCGAACAGGATGTGATTGACCAAGCGGATGATCGGTGCGCGGCCTTCGGTATCCAGCAAGTCTTCCTTCGGCCCCAAGCCGGCCAGCTGGCCCAGCAACTCGTCACGATCGAGCGAATCGATCACGCTTTGCGTTCGACTGGATTGATCGGAATAGGCCGCGTTGATCGCGCGCCCGATGGCGGTTGTCGTCGCCGGCAACGGACGCACACGCAACGGCCGGAGTTTACCGTCGAGGCGTTGGGCGAGTGCGCGGGCGATGATATCCAAGTGTTCGTAACCGGCCATCGAGTCGATCGCCAACCACACGTCTTCGTCCTGCTTGCCGCGAAACCCCATCACGCAATGCTCGCGGGCGTGCGCGATCGGGATGCGACTCAAGAAGACATCCGAGGGCTGCAGCTTTGAGAGATCTTCGGAGATCGGCATCTGAAGCCGCTCGGCGAGCTGCTCGGTCGCCTGCCTGCCGGCGGATTCGTGACGATCATGGCTGAGCGTCTCGGTCATGTCGCTTCCGTCGGCAGGTTCTCAAGGTCCAACAGATCCTTGCCATGCCCCGACGCGCGTTTCATCTTTCGCAGCAGACGCAATGAAACGTGTCCTCCGATGATGACAAGCGGTACCGAATGCGACAGCAGAGTTTCGATGAGGGCGAACGGGCGAGCGGTCATGGAGACGGGGAGGGGTGAGTGATCCCGTGACGTCGAAGCAGCTTGTCCACCTCCGATTGCCTTCGCTTGCGATGGTTTCGCCGGATGAAGTGAGCCATGGCGTCGGGACACGCTTCCAAGACTTCGAACGCTTGCCGCTGCAACTGGACAAACAAACGCATGTTCTCTTCGGGGGTTCGCCGCCACGCCATCTTGCGGCGATAGGCTTCGGCGACTGACTCGTGATCACTCATGGGGTTCACCAAGGCTTTTTCAGCTTTAAATTTTCGGCTTGCGTTTCACGAGTGAAACGAGAGCGGCAAGCTGGAAGCTTACCCCACTTTGAATCCGCGACAAACCATTACGGCGACGGGTAGACCACCTGCGGCTGGCCGATCACTTCGTATTCCTCCACCGGATAACTCTCTCGCATCGGTGACGATAAATGTTCGGATCCGATCGGGTCTAATCCCGCGGGCGTCGGGCAGGGAACCAGCAAGGGTCCACTAACAGGATAGTCGGCCGGCAGTTGTGCGTCTTGGGTTTCAAGGTCGGACAGGAATTGCAGATCCCGGAACTGCGAGTCGCGGAGGATTCGGGGCCGAATGAACAGAAAGAATGAAGTCGTCGTCTGTTCTTCGCTCCGCAGACTGGTCAGATCCCGGATCACGGGGATCTTTTCCAGCCACGGGACGCCGGTGAACGAATTGCCTTCGAGGGTCCGCTTCAGCCCCCCCACAACGATCGTTTTGCCATCGGGAATCGTGACGACACTGCCCACGCGGTCGATCTGTCGTGGCGGCGGCAAATCACCTGCGGCCGAACCGATAAACGTGCTGAACTCGACATCAAATTCTAATTGCAGATGATCGTCTTCGTTGATGTGTGGCGTGACGGAAATCGTCGTGCCCGCTTCTTGGTTGCCGCCCAGGCCCGTCAGCGTGGTCGTTTCCCCCTGGCTGAATGCCTGGAACGGGATGCTGGAAATGCTGTTCAGCGTTCCGGTTTGGTTGTCGTTGACCAAGACCTTCGGCGAGGACAACACGCGACCACGCCGGTGTCGGCTGAGCGCCTGGACGATCACATCGGCGACTTCCGGGTCCACCAAGACGCCGTTGAACCCCAGCGCCGGATTGATCGTCAGTGCGCCGTTGGTGGGATCGACTTCGCTGAGTCCAAACGACGTGAATTCAAACAGCCGTTTGGATCCCTCCCGATCACCGCCGCTGATCTCCACACCCAGCGAAAAATTGTCGCTCGTGTCGATCGCCAAAATGTCGGCTTGAATCAAGACTTGCGGACGGCGCTGGTCGAGTGACCGAATCAGTTTTTCATACAACGACTGAACGTTCGAGGGTGCGAACACGATCAAGCTGTTGGTCGCGACATCGGCCGACACGCGCGCGCCGCCGGGCAACGTGGCCACCGCGGCGCCACCGCCCGCTCCATAGCCGCCATTGCCGAATCCTCCGGCACCGATCCCGGCCATCGAACCGAGTGCGGCGTTCTGATTGGGGACACGGCTGGAGGTCATGTTGTTGCTCAAGTTTTGACCTGCCACGCCGAACGATCCGCCGCCGAGTTCGTCGAGGCGTTGTTGCGCCCGTGATCGACCGCCTTGAAACATGCTGTTCACGCCGCCTCCTGCGGCTCCCATCGGGTTGCCGCCAAAGCCCATCGCGGGACTGACGCCACCCATGTTCGCGCCGCCGAGCGTGCCGAACGCTCCCGCGCCCAAACCGCCGGCTTGGGCAACGCCGCTGCCGGCGGCCTCTTGCAGCGCCAGAAGCGAGTAAAGCACCTCCATCGCGGTCGCGTTTTTGAGCTTATAAAACCGAATCGGACTCTCGTCGGAATCGACCGGTTGGTCGAGTTCCTTGAGCAAGGTTTCGATCTGTTGATGAACTTCCGCGCCGGCACGCACGACCAACAAGTTGCCTTCTTCGTCGATCGTCGTTTCGATCGATTTCGACTCGGTCCCCCGATTACTCTCGCCGGGCATCTCGACGAAGCCTCGAATCAGATTGTCCAGTCGAGACGCGCCGATGTATTCCAGCCGATAAACGCGGGTCAAAAACTCGGTGCCGGAATCCAATCGTTCCAGCAACCCGATCGCCGCCGCGACCAAATCTTTGCGGCCCGCCACGACCACGCGACGGCCGGTCTTGTCGACCAACAGTTTCAATTTGTTGTCCGAGGCGGCTTTCGTTGCCGTGTCGGTTGGTTGGATCGTTTCGTATTGTTCGATCAACATCGATGGCGGTCGACGCCGCGTCTGGTAGAACTCGATCGTCCCCTCAGCGTCGGGGCGATCGATCATCGCCAACAGCTCCGCGACCAACCGCACGTCGGCGGCATAACCGGAGACGATCAAGATGCCTTGATCGCCGAGTGCGACGATGTTGGATCCCGTCTTGCTGAGAAAGGGTTTCAGCGATGTTGATGCGGTGGTGATGTCGATGTGTTTGACCGGCAACACCTGAGTCACCGCAGCGGCGGGGCCGTTGCGACGCGAGATTTCGGCGGCGTCACCGGCCGGCGCGCTGCTGACGATATCGGCGATGTCGACGACGCGTTTCCAACCGGGGACTTCGGAATCGACGACGGCCAAGTTGGCTTCGCGAAGCAGACTGCCCAACAACGTCGGCAGAACTTTCTTGGGCAGTTTGGCCGGCGTGTAAACCGTCACATCACGGCGGGCGATGTCCGCCCCGTGAAGAAAACGAATCCCCAACTGCTTGCTCATCAAATCCAGCAAGGTCGTGACACGGACGGTCCCGGACAAGTTGAGTTCGACGATCTCGTCCCCCTCGTCAACTTGCGCCTGCACCGCTTCACCGCTTGCCCAAACCAAGGCCAGCGCGACCGCGAGCGGCAAACAGCAGCGTCGAAACAAATTGCTAGCAGTCATAGGAGGTGGAGAAGGGGTAAGGAGATTATGGGGTAGGAAGATTAATTGTCGTCTGACGAGGTTGTCGTTGTTCGGCCGAACTCATTTTCCTACCTCCAAATCTTCCTACCCTCCATCAAGAGACGCCTGTTACCGAGCGTGGCGGCTGATCACTTCCATCAGTTCCGGCGTCGGCTGCTGGATGTTCATCACGCGTTGGCCTCCAGGGGCGTTCGGATCGCGGAGGATGATGATCATTTCCGTCGCGGCTGGTTCGTTGGGACGTGAGCGGTTCGGCGATGGTTGTTGAGGAGCGTTGAGCGCGGCCAATCGGGTCTGGGGCTGGCCGGGGTGGCTGTTGGGTCGTCGCGACGGCACGGTCACCCTTGCCGGGGGCTGGGTTTGATAGAGGTGTGCCAGTTGCACGCGATCGAGTTGCCATTTGACGCTTCCCGGTCCGGTGTAGATTCCCACATCGCCCTTATAGTCGGCGGCGTTGCAGACACCGATCAGCTGGCCCATGGCGTCAAACAGTCCGCCGCCGCTGCGCCCGTCGACCGGGGCACCGGCGATTTCGATGTTCGACGCGCCCACATGTTGGTTGTACTTGTTGATTCCGGTGATGGCGGTGTCGCGGCGTGAGGGATCGTCGCCGTGGTCGCAGCCGAAGCTGAACGCGGTTTGACCGGTCTGGGGCGGGTTGTCAGGGTTGGCGATCTGGATCGGTTGGACGTCGAATCCGGGCCGCATCACGACCAGTGCGATATCTCGGTTGTCGGCATCGTAGTCGATGACCTGGCCGGGGACCGTTTTGACTTGCCCGGCGACAAACAGTTGGACTTCGACTTTGGATTGCAGTTTGGTTTCACGGAACAGGTGACCGCACGTCAGCACCAGGGCTTCGTCGCCGTGTCGATCAATGATGGTTCCGGTGCCGACACCGAACCCGTTGCCATCGTGGACCTTCAGTCGCACCGTCGCGGCTCGAGCGCGCTGGACGGCGTCGGCCATCGTCAGACTGGGCATCGCTTCGCCACGGGGGTCGCCGGTGGGAGCCGACGGTGCGGCGGCACGGCGGGCTTGGGCTGCGTCCGGGACCGTTTGGCCGTGGAGATTAGCTTTGGTTTGAAACAGCGTGCCGGCCGGATCAATTGCCAACGCTTGCCGCAGGCTTTGAGCGGACTGCGTTCCGACCAAACGCGTCAATTCGCGACCGGCGGAGAGGATGACGTAGGTCGGCACTTGACGAATCCCATGGCGTCGCGCCAATTCCGGCTCCGCGTTGACGTTGACGTGCCGGATCGGCGTTCCACTTTGCTCCAGTTGCCGCAATGTCGGCACCATGGCCTGGCAATGACCGCAGTGGTCCGAGGAGAACGCCAGGAGCACGCTGTTGGCTGCCGCGGCGTCTGCGGCGGTCACGGTGGCCAGTACAAACGCCGAAACGATGGCCGGGTAAAACCGGCCGAACAAATGCGTGTTCAAAGTGTCTCTCCCTAGACAAGTGCCCGGATCGGCCGATCCTTCAGCCGAATGGTTGTCGTCCCCCGTCACAAATGAGTTCTCACTTGAGACAAACTGACGACAAAGGGACTGTCCGCAATCGGCCGTCGGGGCGACAACCCCAAACTGAACCCTTCCCCTTGGGAAACCCAGTGAAACATTCGGGATTACGTGTTTCACGGCGATCTGTACAATCCGCCCCTGAATCCCCCCGTTTCGACACGCCCATTATTCAAATCATGACCCGACGCATCTTGGTCACCAGCGCCCTGCCCTACGCCAACGGGCCGATCCACATCGGCCACCTGGTGGAATACATTCAAACGGATATTTGGGTGCGTTTTCAGCGTCTGATCGGCAATCGCTGCGTCTACATCTGTGCCGACGACACGCACGGCACCGCGATCATGATCCGGGCGAAAAAGGAAGGCCGCAGCGAAGAGGAACTGATCGCCGACATGAGCGCTCAGCACCAACGCGATTTCGCCGATTTCCACGTCGACTTTGACCACTACGGCAGCACCAACAGCGAGGCCAATCGGGAGTTTTGTCACCTGTTTTGGCAAGCCCTCCGCGACGCCGATCTGGTCACCGAAAAGAGCATCCAACAGCTTTACGACCCCGAAGCGGAGACGTTTTTGGCCGATCGCTTCGTCCGTGGAACCTGTCCGGTCAGCGGTCACAAAAACCAACCGGGGGACAATTGCCAATGCGGGGCGACGTACTCTCCGATCGATTTGATCGATCCCAAAAGCACGCTCAGCGGCGCCACGCCCGAAGTCCGCTCGGCGGTCCACCTGTTCGTCACCCTGGAAAAGCTGCGTTCGTTCCTGATCGAGTGGATCGACAACGGCGACGCACTGCAAAAGGAAACCGCCAACTACTTGAAGGGCTTCTTCTTGGCCGAAGACAAAGAGCTGCGGGACTGGGACATCAGCCGCCCCGGGCCGTATTTCGGTTTCGAGATCCCCGACTCACCTGGCAATTACTGGTACGTCTGGTTCGACGCTCCGATCGGTTACGTGTCCAGCACCAAGGAGTGGTGTGACGCCAACGGGGAATCGTTCGACGATTGGTGGCGCAGTGAGTCGACCGAGATCCACCACTTCATCGGCAAAGACATCACGTATTTCCACACGTTATTCTGGCCGGGCATGTTGCACACCGCCGGCCTGCAGTTGCCGACCAAGGTCCACATCCACGGATTCCTGAACGTCGGAGGCGAAAAGATGAGCAAGTCGACCGGGACGTTGATCAGCGCGGAAACCTATCGCAAACACTCTGATCCGGACTACTTGCGTTATTTCTACGCGACCAAGTTGACGCAGCGTGTCGAGGACCTGGATTTGGGCATTGACGAGTTTGTCGAAAAGGTCAACAGCGATCTGGTCGGCAAGGTCGTCAACCTGGCCAGCCGCGTCGGCAAGTTTGCCAAGCACACCGGGCTGGCGGAAACCTATCCCGACGACGGAGGCTTGTTCGAAAACGCCGCCAAAGCCGGGGATTTGATCGCCGAGGCCTACGAAGTCGGCGACTACAGCCGCGCGATGCGGTTGATCATGGAACTGGCCGATGCCGCCAACCCGTTCGTCGAACACGCCAAGCCGTGGGAGATGAAAAAAGATCCCGAGCGGCAAGACGAACTACGCGATGTGGTCACCGTCGCACTGAACCTGTTTCGACAACTGACGATTTATCTGGCTCCCGTGTTGCCGACGCTCGCCAAAAAATGCGACGCGCTGCTCGGTGAGCCGATCACGTCGTGGGACCAAAGTAAAACGCCGCTGTTGGGCACAGCGGTGGCGAAATTTCAACGCATGATGGAACGCATTCAACCCGAGGATTTGCAAAAGATGATCGAAGAGAGCAAAGAAGAAGCCGCCGAAGAAGCCGCGGCAGAGAATCGACCGACGTTCGCGGATTCGGATCAGCCCTTAAAAGACGAACCGATCGCCGACGAAATCACGATCGACGATTTTGTCAAAGTCGACTTTCGCGTCGCGCGGGTGTTAACGGCCGAGCATGTGCCGGAAGCGAACAAGTTGCTCAAGTTGACGCTGGGTCTGGGCGGCGACGAGACCCGTCAGGTGTTCGCCGGCATCAAAGCGGCTTACGAACCCGAGAGTTTGGTCGGGCGTTTGGTCGTGATGGTGGCGAACCTGAAGCCGCGAAAGATGCGGTTCGGGTTGAGCGAAGGCATGGTGTGTGCCAGCGGTCCCGGCGGTGAAGACGTGTTCTTGCTCTCGCCCGACGAAGGCGCCCTGCCCGGTCAACGCGTGCATTGATGTTGGGAGGGCGGACGTGGACCCCGAGCGGGGTCGCAGCGTTTTCTTCCGGCTACTTGCTTTGATCCGTTCGGGATATCGGGTTTGCTCGCGCGAACCGGCTGATGTCAACTGAAGCTCGGCCGTTTGGCGAGGGACCAGCGTGTCCTATGATTGTTGGAATGACCCCGAACGGGGTCGCAGCGCGTAGCCGGAGGTGAGCGAAGCGACACCTCCGGGTATCTTGCGCTCGAGAGACGCGACCCCGGAGGGTGTCGTAGCAAATCATGCCGGGGCCCTCGGACTCGGTGGGCCGCTCCTGTGATCAAGTACCTCGATCAGGTCGTCTTTAGACGCACTCTCCGGCACCGCCGGCGGACGGGTTCGCTGCGACCCCATCCGGGGTCGACGGACTTCGCCGACGAGCTTCCCGGAGGTGTCGCTTCGCTTACCTCCGGCTACTCGCTTTGATCCCTCCGGGATCGTTTGCTCGCACCGATCACTCCTCCGCGTACGCCTTATACGCCTGGGCAACGTTTGCCGATTCGGCGTCGCCGGTGTGGAACAGGAATCGATAACGGAACGTCATCGTCTCGCCGGCTTTGAGCGTCATGTCGCCGGTGCCGTCGGGTTTGTTTTCGAAATGATTGACGCCGAAGGGATTCGCTGCAACGAGTCCGTAGTCGCGTGCGTGCCACCACGTCGGGTGACGGGGGTTGCCGGGATGGTCGAACATCGCGATGCCGGTCAGTTGGCCGTCGATCTCTCCCCAATAGTCCACCCACGCGGCGCGCTTGCCCCACATCTCTTTTCCTTCGACACCTTCGCTGTTGATCGAGTGACCGCCGGCAGTGTGGTTGCCGCGTTTCGGGTCGGCTTTCAGACGCAATCGCGGATGCGTCCGCATGCCCATCGTGCCTTCTTTGGTATCGCCGATGACGAGGTCACCGGACGACGCGATCCAGGTGACTTCGTAGTCGATGGTGCGGGCGTCACCGTCGGTGCCAAAGGTCAGCGTGCGTTGATCGCTGCAAACCGTTTCCCCGTCGGAACTCTTCCAATCGTTTTGAGCGATGATCGTGTTGCCGTCGATCTTCAGCGAGGTTTGCACCTGGGTGCCGACGTCTTTGGATTTCTTGCCTTCGGCGTCTTCCATCCAGAATCGGATCCCGCCGACTTCGTCGTGGGTGTACCAGATCGATTTGTGGTGCGGGTGGTCGCTGGCTTCGTTGTCGACGTCCTTGACCATCGGGTAGTTGCGGGTCATCGGTTTTTGGCCGGGACCGTACACCGGGTACAAGATCGGCTTGGCGTAGCCGCTGTATCGATATTCGGTAAACGGCTGTCCGTCGATGGTGACAACCGCCTTGGTGCCGTCGTCAGTGATCTGGACGTCGGCGGCTTGGGTAGGGGCGACGAGACAGAGGGACGAAATCAATGCCAAGCAGGCAACCAGGATTCGAGCGGTCATCTTGCGGTGGGGATCGAGGGTGGAATGTGGAAGGACAGCCCCCATAGTTTAGTAGAAGATCCGGCGGGCTGTGGCAGCGGCCTCTCCGGGGGCGACGACTCTTCCGGGCCGTCGCCCAGTGGAAATGAAGAGCGGGATGGCAGAATGATGGAAATGCTAATCGGCCGGCGGTAAACCGCTGATCCCAAAAAAGTTTGTGAACTTGCCGATGTGTCCCGAGAGTCGCCGTGTTCTCCGAACTCGGCGCACGCGAAAGCGAAGCTTTGGCCCGCGCCGACCTCGTAGAGGACGGCGACTGTCCACCCAGGATCTAATCCAGCAACGGGTCGGCGCTGTCAGCGGGGGCCAACAAACTCCGAAATAGGAATCCATCTATGGTGGCGGATAAAAACTCCACCGATCCATCCAGCCGAGTAAAAACAGCGCCTCCGGGGTGCGGCGAGCCCCAATTGCCGGCATACTTGATGCCCGGACCATCACGGAGAATCAATAACCCCTTACGGACGGTCCCGTGGCTACCGCCGGAGAAAATGGGCTCGTCAAAATACCAACTGCTCGCGGTCTGAACCAACGGATCAAACGCTTTTTCGCCCGTCGCCAGCGTTTGACTCATCCCATCGATAATCGCATTGGGCAACAAAGCATCGGGGCGCTCTCGCATCACGCGCTCATTGCCAGCATAGTCTGTTTTAGCCCAAACCCGACCCGCCGCAGTGTATCGACCGTGGTCGTCGTCCGCGGGAACCATCGGATCATCGCGACTACGACTCGGACAACGGAACAGGGGCCCCGCCGACTCCACTTTGATTCGGGAATAGGCCTGACCCTGTTCGATCGATGGCAGAATCGCATAAGCCCAACTACCGGTTTGAGTTTTCGGATCTGCGCCCGGTTGCCCGACGCCCCACCAAAATTGCAACCCGAAATGGCGAGAAAACGTGCCAATCGTCACCTGCTGGCCACTCGGCGATTCGACCGTGCTTTTGCCGTCGTACCCGCCGTTGCTGGGAATGTATCTCAGTTTAGAAAGGTGCGACTGGATCCCCAGCCCTAACTCACGTTGATGGCTCATGCACTGTGTCCGTCGCGCCGCTTCCCGAGCACTTTGAACTCCGCCGGAAAGCAGTGAAATCAATAACCCTACGATGGCGACACAAATCAGCAATTCAATCACTGTAAATCCATGCCTCCGCACGCGACGAACGACACGTTGGTGTCCAGGCTTTAGCCGCCCACTCGACGTCGCAGATGGCAATATTGCTCTTCGGCTTCGATTCTCACATGAAGTTCTCATGGTTCAACCTGATAAAGAAAGTGTGTCGCACCAATCGCCTCGACCGGCGTCGTCGGAAGACTATCCCGGAGTCCCTGATTGAGTGACAGCAACGACTTGCTGACAATCATCCATTTCCGATCCGCCCCTTTGGGCTGCAGAATATCTGCCGGCATCCCAAATGCTTCCGGCTGAAGGTACCGCATCGGGTCACTGGGATGCCATTGAAGTGGGCGGTAGTCTGGATGCGACGCAATCCAATCAGCAAGAAAATAGCAATCCTGGCCCCAATCCGACGCATCATTATGGAGATGGAAATGACCTCGATCTGTTCCACCGGACAAAGCGTTGAACGCACCCATCCAATGGGGCGCGATCGCCAAGGACGCCATTACTGTAAACACGACACCCGCCTTGATGGTCCACTGCACCCATCGTGTCATCCCAGCACTTGGTAACGCTAGCGGCGCGACAACCAATAAGAACAAAAATGGGTACAGCGGAAAAATGTAACGATGCTGCCGAGCAAAACCACTCTTGTACGCGGTGATTTCGATCATTCCCACTGCGACGCAGGCGATCAGTGAATGTTCAAACCTGACGTTCCATGATTGCGTGCGATCCAGCAAGCGCCAGATACCAAACAGTAAACTGGCAAAAACTGCAATCAGCGTCCCCGTCGGCAATTTCACCAGCATGGCATAGAGATAAAACCACCACCAACCCTCCCGCCCGCTTTGACCTGCAGCAAAGCCACGTAACCCTACCTGAAAATCATATTGCTGGCGATCCATCCCGATCACGAAGTGTTCCGGGACGGGAGACGGAATCCCGGCGAACCAACGATCGCGATATCGTGGTGGGATATCGGTCGCAGTGTCACCGGCAAGTCCATCGGAGAGGAACTGTATCTCACCGAGCGGCTTGCCGACTCCGTCAAATCCGTAGGGGATTCCGACGATGATCAATGACATCGCAACCGCTGTCATGGCCTGGACGACAAAAACGGGCGAGCGAACCTGCGTGAAACGCCAGATTGCGAACCCCAAGAAAATGGGCCACAGCAATAGTGAAGTGAATTTACAAAGCGTACAAATACCGAGCAGAACACCACCGATCAACGCTTCTTTCCACCGCCTTGATGACATCCATTGACAAAAGAAATAACAACTGATGATCATTGCCGCCGCCACTGCAATGTCATTGGTGATCAGCGAACCGTGCGAGAGTACTTCGGGCTGAAAAGCCCAGCACGCGGCCGCCGTCAGCCCGGCTGCGGCGCCAAACAACCGAGCACCCCAGTGGTAGAGCATCACCGTTGCCGAAACGGCGAACAGGCTTACCAGCATCCGCCCCAGAAACAAACGCTGCCGGAAAATATCGGGGAACGCATTGAAGAGTTGGCAACCGAACGGCCACTCCCACCGTGCGGTCGGTCGTTCCTCCACTCGGCTTCCCGGAACAAGATGTAGTGCAGCAGCATAGTCGGGACGAAAATCATCCAGTCCAGGCCAATGAGAAACGGCGAATACGCTGCCCAGAGCGCGGACAAGGGGCGGGTTGACGCAGAATAGTTCGGTCTCACCCTGCCTCCAGTACTGGATGCCCGCATACAAATGACCGTACTCATCCGCAACCGGCGAAGAACGAAATGCGTGCCAGCACAGCAGAGCGAATTGAATCGAAATGACGAGTGAAATCCCCCAGCGATAGCGACGCGATCGGTGAGTCGCTTCGCCCTTCACTCGCTCGGATTGTTCCAACGGATCAGTCAACGAAATCCGCTCCAACATTGAGGACCGTTGTCGTTGGCTCACCTGCCAATGTAACTATGATCGGCACGTCTTGAAACACAAATCCCTCGTAGCGGACCTTTGAATTAAGCCCAAACTCCAACTCAAGGTGCTGATTGTTTTCTCCGTAGACCTTCGTGATTGAGATCGAAAACGGATCCGTTTCTTCGACCGATCCAAGCTTCACATCATAGATCGCATTCTTGTAGAAATGAGTCAGTTCTACTTCCAGCACCCGAGCCTTTGTGGAATCTTTCGAATAGGAGAAGGATCCAAAAAAGTGCTTTGCAGGAACGATGTTTAGTGGGCTCGATCCCTCGAAGAAAATCGAGCAATGTGCTTCTTGCCCCTCAAGCCCGATGGCCTTAATCGCATAGCGATTGTCTCCATCGAGAAATGTTGAAAACGCAACGTCCACACCAATCTTTCCGTGCGCGGGCACGACAGTTTCGTTGGGTGTGGCAGTTGTGCAGACACAATCTGTTCGCAACTCTTTAAGCTGAATGTCGCTCCCAGTTGTATTGAAAAGATGAATCCGTTGCGGATCACTTTTCCCCTTAAGCAACTCGCCGAAATCATACTGCGTTCGTTCAAATTGCAGTGGGCCATCGGTCGCATAGGGCTTCGGTTGGTCCTCAATCGATCCAAATCCTACTCGAACAGAGAGGAACGTTAAAAGCAGCAACCCGACTAGCACGGTATACCCCAATAACTCTATGCGTCTTCCGACATTGATAGACTTGAGAAGCAAGCAAACGGCGAGAACTGCAAACGCACCGATCAACCATGGCGATTGGAGTGAGGCTGTGAGAAATGTGGACATGATTTCGGAAGAACTAAGTTCGATCGGCTCACTCGATATCAAGAGTAACGGAATTGGCCGGGCAGATTCTATTTCTTCCAAATAGACCCTTGACGATTCCGCATCGACGAATGCGGCTTCGTTACTCCCCCTTATGCTGTTCAACACGACAAAATGACCGATTTCCAGACCACCATTCTTTGTCATGTCTACGGTCGGAAGCCAACCGATCGCTGATTTCCCGAGTTCAAGCTGACGCTGTACATAGAAGCTTCCAGCTCGATTCAGTTCGATCGGCTTGGCATGGAGCCCCAAAGACTCTACGGCTCCCTTAATCTCAGCGAACGACGCGAAGGGGCGTTGCTCTAAAACGTCTGTCGCTTCAGTCGTCTTCCAAGACACTCCCTGTGCACGGACACATTTGCGTGTCGATTCCAACGCACAGAATCCATCCTCCTCTTTGACCTGAAGACTCTGCTGCGTTTCCGTGGCCAACGAATCCCTTGGAGCGGCAGATGCCGGAGTGAATTGGCCCGCCAACGCGACAACACAAATCACATATAGCCATACACTGTGACTCATACCGGCTCATTGCTCCTCGGCCATAGCCGGTACAGCGCCAGCGCGATGATCACACCGATCAACGCAATGTTGAGATAGAAGTAGGAAGAACTTCCCTCAGAGGTGTGTGATCGAGCTCTTGCAAGTCCCGCTGCTTGAATCTTTCGCAATTGCTCCCTCGTGTAAGGCACTTCAAATCGCTTGACATCCCGTTCACGCTTCCACTCCGTTCCCGCCGGCCAGGGTGGTATCCATTCGAATTGATCGGCATCAATGTTTTCGACGGAAATTAATTCGATGCTCGCCTCCCAGCCAAATGTTCCATCGTGTTTCAATTCCCGATAGGTCGCGCGGCTCGGATAGCGATGGCCGTCGAAAGTTTTCAACTCGCTGACTTGGATCGCAAAAGGCCCATCGGGATAAGAGATTCTCCTCTCCAGGGGGAGATACTCGGGTGCGGAGCTCACAATCGTATAGGATTCGACGTTGGGATCCGTTGACGAAATACGAATTGCGTTTGCATCCGCTGGATGTTCAACCCGCTCCGCTCTGACTTGATCCTTCAATTCAACAAAGTCATATTGCTTCATCGGCAATCCCTGAAACGGTTCCTGACGATTGATTAGCAATCGAACCATCGGATCGGCCGCAAACGCACCGACCGCACAGCCCACTTGTTCCGTACCCGACGAGTTCACATGTTGCTTGATCTCATAGTCGTGTAACAGTTTGCGTACGTAGGTGCTTGTCTTGCGTCCATCGAACCCTTGAAAGAACGTCAACAATGGGTCTTCGTCGGTGTGGGGTTCACCGGCGTTTTTTTGAAAATGCATCAGACGCGACGGAATATAAGAACGGCCTGTTGACGGTCGACCGAGCGTCAATGTTCGTGTCCCGCGTTGCACCACATCAGGGTAACCAGAATAGAACGTTCTACCGTCAGGACTATCGATTGTCCGCGCATCGATTTTGTAAACCAACTCTTTGCCGTAGACATAAGGGCGAACCGCCCATCCCTGACGCCGGATTTCGTCGGCGTCAAGCGGCTCAGCCTGTGCCGAACTCGCGCCCAGCAGACACAGCAATACATTCAGTCCAATCGTGGCACGCCAACCCATTTTAAATCCTCGCCGGTGAGTCACACACAACGGTACAACCGCCGCGAACAGAACTTTCTTGCGATCCTATCGGTTCAGTAACACACAGTGCGCGTACCGCAACCTCCATTTTGGTTTATACTCCATGATGCGCCGGTAGGACTGTATGGATCTGCAATGCATTTTAACTCTCGCCCAGGACAAAAGTCGGGAGTCGGCGGATAATTGCAATCTTCATTAACACGTGGGTAACATTTTTGATCCCAGTAATTGTTCCAGTCACAAACTTGTGTGAAGCTCCCAATTGGCGAACAAGGATTACCTACTACGGTTCCGGTATTCGCCGGCGGACAAGCGTTGGGAGTATCGTCTTAGCAGTAGTGATCCGGCATACCGCCCAGATTTGTTAACCAAGACGGCGTGAATCCATTCACCCTGCTTGTCACTACAAATGCTTCGGATACTGCAGGCAGGAACAACAAAACACTCAGAAGGCAAGCAGGAATCAAGGACCTAAACAACATTTGAACACCCCTCAATTTCGATTTACCAAACCGGACACGTGAAATAACTCAACATTTCCGAAGATAGGGGGGGGTGGGCTCAATCAACCACCCTTCTGGGTTTTTCGACGAAAATTGGCGGGTTCACGTAGGTCTGTTTGGCAGACCGCCCAATCAACTCTATTTCCAATACTGTTCGGCTGGGCGTTTGTAGCAGGCGGGAAAGCAAAGACCCGAACACTCTTGGATCCGTCTCCTGATCCGCACCGACTCAAAAGGGCACGGCAGCTGGGCCGGAGTGGTAAGAAAATTTTGGAGGCAAGAAAATGGGCGCAACCAAGTGAATGGTGCGTTTCATTATTTTCCTACCTCCTAAATCTTCTTACCTGTTTCCCGCACCGGCTTGTCGTGCGAGTTGAAGATTCCCAGTCGCTGCGGGGCAGCGACCATGGGCGGCTAAAGCCTGCACACCAACACTCTGCCTCGCTTGTAAGGCTCCGCCCTACGCCGTGAACGACTTTTTAGCGGTAGGGCGCGAGCCCTCTGGTGTGTTGCAACGATGCGCAAGCCGGAGGGCTTGCGGGCTGTCGGTTTAGTCGGGATCTGCTGAGTCAATGGTGAGCCGCTGGCCGTAAGGCCTCGGGCGGGCGTCGGACTGCCCGGCTGCTTACGCGTCACGGCTCACAAAATCGACAGACCGCTCGCGCCGTCCCGCTAATTCCTTCAGTGCAAAACTTGGTGGCATTGATCGTCGGCTAGATCTCGGGTGAATCGACCGAATGGTTCACCTGCCGTACAATAGAAGTGGTGGCAGGCCG
>NZ_JANZKV010000001.1:0-41896 GCF_025060895.1 Stieleria sedimenti
GTCCAAGGCGGACTCCGCGTCGATGATCCCCAGGCGATGCTCCGCGGGGGCGATTCGGGGTCGCCGATCTCGCCCGGCCAACCCGCCGCCAGTTTGTTGCTTGCCGCGTTGCGTTACGACGGGATGGAAATGCCGCCGGACGAGCCGTTGCCGGAAAACGTGATCCGCGATTTTGAACGATGGATCGAACGGGGCGCCGTGATGCCCGAGGCTTCCACGACAGATGCCCTGCACGCCAAAGCGGCCGACGAACCGCAAATCGATTGGGAACAGGCCAGACAATTTTGGTCGTTCCAACCACCCGCCCTGCATCAACCCAGTGAGATCGCCGGTCACGATCGTGCCGGAACGTCCTGGGCTTCAAACAAATTGGACCGATTCGTCTTCGCCAGACTTTCGCAGCACGGGCTCTCGCCCAATCCGCCGGCATCCAAACGGATCTGGTTGCGGCGTGTCAGTTTTGATCTGACCGGGTTGCCGCCGACGATCGAGGAGGTGGAAGCATTCCAGGCCGACAAGAGTCCCCAAGCCAAACTCCGCGTCGTCGATCGACTGTTGGCTTCACCCCAACACGGTGAACGGTGGGCTCGCATCTGGCTGGACGTCGCACGTTATGCCGAAGACCAGGCGCACATCGTTGGCAACAATGATTCGCTGACCTATCCGAACGCCTACCTGTACCGCGATTGGGTCATCCACGCGTTGGCCAGCGACATGCCGTATGACGACTTCGTCAGGAACCAATTGGCGGCCGATCTGCTTCACCCCGGTGACCCGGAACGCCACGTTGCACTCGGATTCCTCGGACTCGGCCCCAAGTACTACCGTCGCAACGCCCCGGAGGTGATGGCGGATGAATGGGAAGATCGCATCGACACCGTTTCGCGTGGCTTGCTGGGGCTGACCGTCGCCTGTGCACGCTGCCACGACCACAAATACGACCCCGTCCCGACCTCGGATTACTACGCCTTGGCCGGTGTCTTTGCCAGCACCGAAATGTTCAATCGGCCGCTCGATGAGTCCGTCGAAACCAACGGCCCCCAAGCGAAAAAACCACAAGACGCCGTGCACATCGTCCGCGAAGGCAAACCGCAAGATTTAAAGGTGATGATCCGCGGGGATGCCAAACGGCTTGGCGAAACGGTCCCGCGCGGTTTCTTGACCGTGCTCACAACTCCCCAGACCGAGCCTGCGGCGGCCGGCGGATTCAGCAACGGCAGCGGCCGAGCGGCGCTGGCCGACGCGGTCGGTCATTCCTCCAATCCGCTGACCGCACGCGTGATCGTCAATCGGGTCTGGCACCAGTTGATGGGCGCGCCGATCGTCGCAACTCCGAGCAACTTCGGTTCGCTCGGTGGACGTCCCTCCCACCCGTTACTGCTGGATGACTTGGCGGTTCGATTCATGAACGCCGGATGGTCACTGAAGTGGTTGCAGCGGGAAATCGTTCTGTCGGCCACCTACGGACAAAGCAGCGAAATTGACCCGCTGAAATCCGAGACCGATCCGGACAATCAATGGCGTTGGCGGATGCCGCGACGACGGTTGAGTCTGGAAGCCTATCGCGACGCCATCCTGTCCGCGTCGGGTGGACTCGATACCAAAATCGGCGGCCGATCGATCGATCCCCAACAGACCTCGACGGGACGCCGAACCGTTTACAGCGAAGTCAGCCGATTGGACTTGAGCCCCATGCTGGCGCGATTCGATTTCCCGGACCCCAATGCGCACAGCCCCGGTCGCCACGAAACCACCACTCCCTTGCAGAAACTGTTTCTGCTCAACAGCCCGTTCCTGATCCACCACGCGTCGACGCTGGCCGAACGAATCCGAACCGCCCGCCCGACCGATCCCCAGCGGATCGCGTTTGCGTGGCAATTGGTCTACGGAAGAATGCCCAGCGACGAAGAACGCGAGATTGCCGAACGCTATGTCGCCGACGGCAACCGTGAGCGTTGGAACGGCCTCGCACAGACGCTGTTGATCAGCAACGAAATGTTCATGTTGGATTGATCATGCACGATTCATTCTCTCGCCGAAATCTCTTCCGTCGCAGCGGCGCCGGCTTCGGGTCGGTCGGATTGATGTCGGCCCTGGCGTCGCATCAGCTCCTTGCCGGCGATGCCTCTGTCAGTGCTGCCTCTGTCAGCGATGGGCTGCACCACCGGGCGCGGGCCAAGCGGGTGATCTTCTTGTTCATGAATGGTGCACCGTCACACGTCGACACGTTTGACCCCAAACCGATGCTGGCTAAACACGCGGGCCAATCACCGAATGACCATTCGGTCGACAAGAAGAACCGCGCCGGCGGTTACATGCCGTCACCGTTCAAGTTTAGCGCCCATGGCGAGAGCGGCGTCGTGATGAGCGAGCTGTTTCCCAAACTGGCCGATCATGCGGACGACTTGTGCGTCGTTCGTTCGATGCACACCGATGTCCCCAATCACGAACCCGGCTTGCTGCTGATGCAATCGGGGCATCAACAACCGACGCGTCCCAGCATGGGGTCGTGGCTGTCCTACGGATTGGGCAGTGAAAACGCAAACCTGCCGTCGTTCGTCGCACTCTCGCCGGGGCTGCCCGTCGTCGGCCCGCAGCTATGGTCCAACGCGTTTCTGCCTGGTCAACACCAGGGCATCGAGATCGACACCAATCATTCCGATGTCGAAAAATTGATCCACAATATTCGGCACCCGCATCTGTCGCGTTCCGACCAACGCGAGCAACTGGATCTGCTGCAACAATTCAACCGGCTTCATCGACAGCAACGCCCCGGCGAAGCAGCGTTGGAAACGCACATTCGATCGATGGAGTTGGCTTTTGAGATGCAGCGTGAAGCCTCCGAGGCGTTTGATCTGCAACGTGAGAGCCAACGGACGCGACAGTCCTATGGCGATTCGGAATTCGGCCGCAGCTGCTTGTTGGGCAGACGGCTACTCGAGCGTGGCGTCCGCGTGGTCCAAGTGTTCTATGTCAAAAAGAACAGCAAACAACCTTGGGACACCCACCGCAACAACAACTCCGGCCACAAAACACTCTGCGCCGACGCCGATCAAGTCACCGCGGCGCTGCTGTCGGACTTGAAACGCCGCGGGATGCTGGACGACACACTGGTGATCTGGGGCGGCGAATTCGGACGCACCCCTTACGCCCAGGTCGACAAAGACAAGGATCCCAAGAAAGCGGGACGAGACCATCATCACACCGGATTTTCGATGTGGCTGGCCGGAGGCGGGGTCCGCGGCGGACACACGCACGGGGCGACCGATGATTTCGGCATGCACGCGGTCGAAAAACGAGTCCACGTCCACGACTTGCACGCGACCGTGCTGCACCTGATGGGCATCGATCACACCCGATTGACCTATCGCTATTCCGGACGCGATTTTCGTCTCACCGACGTCCACGGCCGTGTCGTCGACGACTGGTTCGCCTGAGAAGCAGGCACAAGAAACGTGTCGGATGTTGAGCGTGGGATAGGCTTCCAGCCTGTCAATCCGGCGTCGATAGGCTGGAAGCCTATCCCACTTCTTTACCGCATCACGCTCATTCGCCGACGGCCATCGCGGAATAGGTCACCGCTTCTCCGCCGATCGGGTCCAGCGATGCTTCGGCGTACGATTCGTCGGTTTCCCAGATCCGGACCTGACAGGCTCGCGCCCCGGTTCCTTCCAGCACTTCGGGGCACATCTCCTCGAGCAAGTACTTGGCCATGTTCTCCGCAGTCGGATTGTACGGCATCACGAAGAATCGGCAGGGCTTGACCAGCTCCAGTGCCTGACGGGCGTTGGAGTCGTCCTGGTGGATCAGGAAGCTGTGATCCCAATGCTCATCGATCCAACCTTTGACCCGCTGCTTGAGCACCGAAAAGTCGAGAACCCGGCCGACATCGTCCTGGACATCCCCTTGGACGAAAAAATCCGCGACGTAGTTGTGGCCGTGGAAGTGCTCGCATTTTCCGCCGTGGCCGAACAGACGGTGTCCGGCACAGAATTTGATGCGACGCATGATGGTCAGAGCCATGGAAAAACTCGCGTGTTGGAAAGTCGGGGGATTCGAACCGGCCAGCTTAACACTAACCGGGCAGGAAAGTCTTGCAAGGCGTCAACCTATTCCCGCACGACCATCAACAACATTTGATTGCCGCGACGGATGGTCACGCGACAGGGCTGGCTCTGGCGTTTGTATTCGTCCAGGATCACCTCCAATTGGCGGGCCGATGTCAGCGGCAAACCTCCGGCCGTCTGGATCACATCGCCGACTTCCAGTCCATCGCGTTCGGCAATGCTGTTGTCCTTGATGCCGGTGATGATCAGTCCCGATTCCAGGTTCCGGTAGCCATATTTTTGGGCGGTCGCCGGGGTGACCGGGACCAATTCGGCGCCCATCACTTCGCCGGATCCGAATTGGGCCATCACCTCTTCGGTGCGCTCCTTCAGATCGACGCGGACCTGCAGCGGCTTGCCGTCACGATCAAGCTCCAGCAGCATTTGGGCTCCCGGCGGACGGCTGGCGACATAGTTCCGCATCTGCGCGTGGGTCCTCATCGGGCGTCCGTCGATCGCCACGACGACGTCGCCGGGCTGGATCCCCGCCTGGTCGGCCGGCATCCCTTCGAGCACCGATTCGATCAGCACACCGCGTTTGGCCTTCAACTGGTAGCCTTCGATCGTTTCCTCGTTGACCGGCCCCAAGCTGGCGCCCAAGAATCCGCGTCGTACGGTTCCGTTTTCGATAATGGAATTCAAAACCGGGGCGGCCAGTGAGACCGGAATGGCGAAACCGATGCCCGCGCTCGATCCGCTGCGGGACATGATGGCGGTGTTGATCCCGACCAGTTCCCCGCGCAGATTCACCAGCGGGCCGCCCGAGTTTCCGGGGTTGATCGCCGCGTCGGTCTGCAGGAAGTCTTCAAACCCGGCCCCATCGCCGATGATGCCGCGGATCCGGTTCTTCCCGCTGATGATTCCCGCCGTGACGGTTTGATCGAGTCCGAAGGGGCTGCCGATCGCGACCACCCAATCGCCGACTTGGATCGCGTCGGAGTTGCCCAACGAAGCCGCTTTGAGATCGGTGCGGTCGACCTTGACGACGGCCAGGTCGGTCTGGGGGTCGGTGCCGATGATGCGTCCTGGGGCTTTCCTTCCGTCAGAAAACTCGACCTCCAGCTCATCGGCGCCCTCGACAACGTGGTTGTTGGTCAAGATGTAGCCGTCGCTGCGAACGATCACTCCGCTTCCCATTCCGCTCTCTTCGCGACGTTGCGGCTGGCCTTCGGGCAGATTGAAAAATTGTTCAAACCCCGGCGGCAGCCCTGGCGGAACCCGTTGCCCGCGAATGATCTGGGTCGCCTTGGTATTGATGCTGACGACGCTCGGCCGCATCAAATTGGCGACGTTGCGAAACGCCGTCGACAGATCCTGTGCGGCTCCGAGGTTCTGTCCTGGCAGCGGCGACGCTTGGCCGACCGGCCCCGCGACGGCAGCCGGCTGCGTCGCGACCGCCTCTTGGGCGCCCGGGTCATGACGCATGAATCCCGGTACGGTCATCACCGCGCCGGTGACGAGCGATCCCAAGATCATCGCACCGAGGGCACCACTGATCGGCTTCCAGGATGGGGACATTTCCGTATTGGGCATCGTTGAGACTCCCTTATGTTTTGATTGAAAAAACTTCGTTCTCTGCTGACATTTTTGCACGCCGCCGCCGGCGATCGATCCGATCGCCGCAAGCGGGCTGACAACTTGGCACGCCCCGTCAGGCGGTAGCAAACAGCAGGCCAAACCCGATTCACGGCAGATATTCCGACGATATTCCGTTTTTTGGGTAGATTTCACGCCGTTTCCAGCTGCGGCGGGTCTCGAAATTCTGGTACGCTATTCGGTATTGCTGTTTAGAGCTTGGGGTGCCGGCAGCAAACCCGGTGGCCCCCGTGGGACGATCGATGGCGACCAAAATCGATTCCGACCCAAATTGATTAGCAACGATTTACTGGGTGGTCCGTCCGGAATTGGGCGAAGCACCCGACCATGGAACGGGTGGCTCGAATGCGTGACACATTGACGGTGATTTTGGCAGGCGGTCGGGGTTCGCGATTGGAACCCCTGACACGCGACCGCGCGAAACCCGCGGTGCCCTTTGGTGGTCTCTACCGGATCATCGATTTTGTGCTCAGTAATTGTCTCAACAGCGACATGCGGCGGCTGTTGTTGTTGACTCAGTACAAAGCACAATCGCTGGACCGACACATCAATCTGGCTTGGCGGAATTACTTTTGTCGCGAACTCGGCGAGTTCATCGACGTCGTTCCGCCCCAGCAGCGAATCGCGGGCAATTGGTATTCCGGGACTGCCGATGCGGTCTACCAGAACATCTATGCGATCGAGCGGGAACAGCCCGAGCACATCGTCATCCTGGCGGGCGACCACATCTACAAGATGAACTACGGGCCGATGGTCGATCACCACCGCAAGCTCGATGCCGACATCACGATCGGTGCGTTGCGCGTGCGGGTCGACGAGGCGCGGCAGTTCGGCGTCATGCAAACCGATCTGGACGGCCGCGTCATCGGATTTCAAGAGAAGCCCGAGAACCCGATTCCGACGCCTGAGGACCCCGAGTTCTGCTTGGCGTCGATGGGGATCTATGTCTTCAACGCCCGGTTCCTGTACGAGCAGTTGTGCGCCGACGCCACGCGGATGGACAGCGATCACGATTTCGGCAAGAACATCATCCCCCAGGCGATCGATTCGCACCTGGTCTGCGCGTTTCCGTTCTTGGACGAAAACCGCAAGTCGGACGCGTATTGGCGCGACGTCGGAACGATCGACGCGTACTACGAAGCGACGATGGACCTGATCAGCATCGATCCGCAGTTGAACTTGTACGACAAGCATTGGCCGGTGCGTGCGTTCCAGCCGATGTTGCCGCCGCCGAAGTTTGTTTTCGGCAGCGAAGGCATCTCGACACGTCGGGGGACGGCGATGGATTCGTTGGTTTGCCAGGGCGCGATCATCAGTGGCGGCAGTGTCGCCCGCAGCGTCATCGGCCCCGGCGTGCGAATCAACAGTTATTCCTCGGTCGAGGATAGCATCTTGTTTGACGAGGTGAACGTCGGCCGCCGCAGCCGCCTGCGTCGCGTGATCGTCGACAAGGGGGTTTCGATCCCGCCGGAAACCGAGATCGGTTTCGACCCGATCGCCGATGCCGAGCGTGGATTCAAGGTCACCGAAAGCGGATTGGTCGTGATCAGCCGAGGCGAACTGATCACACCCCATTGCCCGGCCGAGCCGGCGGCGGTGGGACAAGCCGGCGTTTGAAAAGGCCGGGGAGGGTTCTAAACCTCCGTTGTCCCAATGGGGCCAGTCGGGCATGATGTGCGTCGAAGCGAACGATTCCTTTCACGCAACCATGGCGAAGCATCGTGCCCTATACACCGCCCAGCGAAACGTCGGATTCGAACACGCCCCCGGAAAACCACCAGGGCTGGCAAACCACGCCGTATCCCATCACGACGATGCCGCCGGGGATTCCCTACATCGTCGGCAACGAAGCGGCCGAGCGGTTCAGCTTCTACGGCATGAAGGCGATCCTGACCGTCTTCATGACCCAATATCTGATCGGCAGCGGCGGCGGCGTCGACCCGATGAGCGACAACGATGCCAAGTTCTGGGTCCACACCTTTGTGATGGCCGCCTACTTCACACCGCTGCTGGGTGCGTTCCTGGCCGACTGGCTGTTCGGAAAATACAAAACCATTCTCTACCTCTCGGTGCTCTACTGTTTCGGGCACCTCGCTTTGGCGTTGGACGAAACCCGTTTGGGGCTGGCGATCGGACTGAGCCTGATCGCGTTGGGCACCGGTGCCATCAAGCCCTGTGTTTCCGCCCACGTCGGTGACCAGTTCGGGACCAAAAACTCTCATCTGCTGAGCAAGGTGTTCGGCTGGTTCTACGTCGCGATCAATCTGGGCGCGTTTGCCTCCACCGTGTTGACGCCCTGGCTGTTGGATCGATACGGACCGCAAATCGCGTTCGGTGTGCCGGGTATCTTGATGGCGATTGCGACCTTGCTGTTTTGGATGGGACGCAACAAGTTCGTTCATATTCCGCCGCGGGGTCCCCAAGTCTTTCGCGACGCGTTTACCGGCGAAGGCGGTCGGGCGCTGCTTCGGCTGGCCCCGATCTACGTGCTGGTCGCGGTGTTTTGGAGCCTGTTCGATCAGACGGCCAGCGCCTGGGTCTTACAGGCCGAAAACATGGACCGCACGGTGATGGGCGTCGAATTGTTGTCCAGCCAGATCCAAGCCGCCAATCCGTTCCTGATCCTGATCCTGGTGCCGCTGTTCAGCTACGCCGTCTATCCCGCGATCAGCAAATTCTTTCCCCTCACCCCGCTCCGCAAAATCACGATCGGGATGTTTGTCACCGTCTTCGCGTTCTCGATCAGCGCCTTGATTGAAACCTCGATTCAGAACGGAGGGACACCCAGTATTTCGTGGCAGGTGTTGGCGTACATTCTGCTGACCGCTGCCGAAGTCATGGTCTCCATCACGTGCTTGGAATTCAGTTACACCCAGGCGCCCAACAGCATGAAAAGTATCGTGATGAGCTTTTATATGTTGTCGGTGTCGCTGGGTAATTTCATCACCGCCGGCGTCAATGCCGTGATCAGCAACGCCGACGGAACGTCCAAGTTGCCCGGCGCGTCCTACTACTGGTTCTTCACCGGATTGATGCTCGTCGCCGCCGTGCTCTTTATCGCCGTCGCAGTGACCTATCGCGGAAAGCAGTACATCCAAGAATCCGAAGTCGAAGCGGAATCGGAAGCCGAGGGAACCGCGTAGGTTTGCAACCACGTTTCGCATCGATCCCTTCGGGATCGGTGCTGGGTCGGGCGCGAAGCGAATGCGATTGCCGGACCCCGGATGGGGTCCCAGCGCGTAGCCGGAGGTGAGCGCAGCGACACCTCCGGAAACCACGACCCTACGAACCACGACCCCGGACGGGGTCGCAGCCAATCAAGTCAAGTACTTCGGATCATACTGAACCCCCGCGCGATCGAGCATCTCAACCAACTCCTCTTGAAACGTCCGTCGCCGATGGTGTTCACGCTGCCGCGCGATATATCCCTTCACCTTGGATCGCTCGGTCACGCTGACCGAGAATACCGCGTAGCCTTCTTGCCAGGCAAAGTCCTTCATGCCGACGTCTGAGTGAACCCACGCCGACGACGCCTTTTTGAGTTCCCGCATCGTATCGCTGATCGTTCGAGAGGGTTTGAACCCGATCAACAGATGCACGTGGTCTTCCACCCCGCCGACCCCTTGGGGCGCCAGGTTCAAGCCACGGAGAGTTCCTCCCAGGTAGTCGTAAAGGCGTTTTTCCCAGGAACGGTGAATCCATTTCATGCGATATTTGGTGCTAAAGGTGACGTGAAGGTGAATGCTGTGGAACGTGGACATGGCGGCTCCTTTGAGGGAGTTAGGATTGTGGGTGGAAATGCTGCGATCCCGTCGGGATCGGTGGGACGCGAGGCGTCCGGCACCGGAGGTGGCGCTGCGCTGACCTCCGGCTACTGGCTGCGATCCCGTCGGGATCGGTGGGACGCGGGCGCGTCCGGCTCCGGAGGTTGCGCTGCGCTGACCTCCGGCTACTCGCTGCGATCCCGTCGGGATCGATTGGACGCGGGCGCGTCCGGCTCCGGAGGTGGCGCTGCGCTGACCTCCGGCTAATCGCTGCGATCCCGTCGGGATCGATTGGACGCGGGCGCGTCGGCACCGGAGGTGGCGCTGCGCTGACCTCCGGCTAATCGCTGCGATCCCGTCGGGATCGGTGGGACGCGAGGCGTCCGTCACCGGAGGTGGCGCTGCGCTGACCTCCGGCTAATCGCTGCGATCCCGTCGGGATCGGTGGGGGACGCGGACGCGAGGGCTGGACCCCGGATGGGGTCCCAGCACGTAGCCGGAGGTGAGCGCAGCGACACCTCCGGAAATCCCGACCCACCAACCACGACCCCGGACGGGGTCGCAGCCAATCACGTCAGGAGCTTCGGAGCGCACCGGACACCCGAGCGTTAGCCGATCGCGAGAACCAAAACCGTCACGGCATCCGGATCCGACAGGAGTGCGTCTCCCGCTTGCGACCAATCGGCTGCCGGCGAATCATCGGGCGAATGAACGACCCAAACGGTGCCGGTTTGATCGGAAACCTCTCCGGCGGATGAATTGGCATATCCGACCGACGACTCGGCGACACCGCCGGCAACCGTCCAATCATCAGCAAACGCCGTTTCACAACGTTCTTCGAAGCAATCGGACTGAAGGCTGGAAGCTTCGCTGCGCAACACCTCCAGTCTCACCATCGCCTCTTCCAGGGCGGTCAACGCGTCGTCGCGATCACCGGCCAACAGCTTTTCTTGAGCAAGCTTTAGCTTCGTCGTGGTCGTGTTGATCTCGGCTTGGATCATCGACATCACTTCGCGGCGGACCACGGCGCAAAACGCTTCACGGGCCGCAGCCTCATTCCCGACAGGTCGCAGTTCGTGCCTGACGACTCGAATATGCCGGGGTGCTTTGATGGCCAGGGTGGCGCGCGATCGCGTCAGCCGGACCACCTCGATCGAAACTCCCAATCCAAGAAAATCGATGCGGTCATTTTCACGACGAGAGAGCAACAACATGGATCACTCCATTCACGTTGACACCGCGAAAACGATCCTTTCGTCGCCGCAGTGGAGCAATGATGAAGCACTCATGCTTCGGTTTCCCCAGAACATAACGCAACGGCTAAAATGCGAAAACAGCAGAATCTGAACCAGATTCGTCCGGCGGCGTAGAAACCAAGTCTTCTCTCGCATCCACCATCAATCGGCAGCCCCGGGGATCACGTGGAACAGAACGCACACCCCAAACGATCTGGGCGACTGATCAGGGTCCTGTTTTGGGGCGGCGTGATCGTTTCGATCAAGGTGTTTGTGGCGATTCTGTACCAATACCGTTGGTACTTTCCAGCCGATTTCGATGCCTCGCCGTTTCTCGCCGGACGCCGATTCAGCTTCGTCGGACTCTATCGCTGGGCATTCTATTTGCACGTGTTCGCCGGGCCAGCCGCGTTGATCCTTGGCACGTTCTTGCTCTACAGCGGTGGAAAGTCGCGCTGGCGGCGTGTCCATCGCACAGTCGGCAAGACACAGTGCGCCCTGATTGGATTGATGGTCGTCCCGAGCGGTTTGGTGATGTCGCTGCAAGCGTACGCCGGACCGATCGCCCAACTCGGCTTCATCGTCCAGTCGATTCTGACCGGCACGACGATCCTCGTTGCGGTGTCGTTTGTCCGCGCCGGCAACCTCGCGGCCCACCGTCGCTGGGCAAACCGTTGTTACCTGCTGCTTTGGTCACCGCTGTTGCTGCGCGTCGTGGCGGGATTGATGATCGTTTCGAACCTGGAATCAGAATGGACCTACCGCTTGAACGCATGGCTCAGCTGGCTCGTGCCGCTGGCCGTGTACGAATGGGTTTTAGTTTCATCCAAGGCGAACATCCGATCGAAAAATGCGGCTCTCCGCTTTCTCTTCGCAGGCACGAAAACTCCAACACAAGCCCAAAACAGGAGCACCGCATGAACCAACGAACGAACCCCTCCGGATTAACGTTGATCGAGCTGCTGGTCGTGATTGTGGTCATCGGCGTCTTGGTCGGGCTGATGTTGCCTGCGGTGCGCACCTCGCGCGAAGCGGCGCGACGCATGAGCTGTTCTAACAATATCAAACAAGTCGGTCTGGCGTTTCACAACTACCATTCGGCCAACGAGCAACTTCCCAAGCAGATGGGCGGAACCTTCGACCCGTCTTCCGATTCCGGAGGCACGTCCGTCCCGGGCAACAACCGCTACCGTTTGAGCGCGTTGGTCGGATTGCTGCCGTTCCTCGAACAGCCGAACACCTGGCAAGCGATTGTCGATGGAGAATCGGCTTCGAACAACACGACGTACGCGCCGATGGGACCGGCTCCCTGGACGCGTGGATTCCACCCATGGCAAACGGAATTCCCAGTCTTTCGCTGCCCCTCTGATCCGGGCCTCGGCTTGCCCGCTCACGGCCGCACCAATCTGGCCGTCTGCATAGGTGACGCGACCGCAGGGATGAACACCGGTCCGATTCGTTGGAGCCAAGACGCACAAGCCTGGGTCGCCGATCGCAGCGATGAAGTGGCCGCGTCCGGTCGCGGGGTGTTCGTTCCCAGACAAGTGACGCGTTGGCGTGACATTCACGACGGGTTGAGCAACACGATCTTGGCTGGAGAAATCTCCACCGATCTTGATGACGGTGACATTCGAACCTCAGGGTCCTTGCTGAATGATTGGACCAAGATTCACGACACACCCACACTTTGCAAAAGCCAAATCGATTTGCAGCGACCAATGTTCTGGTCGCAGGCCGACGACGGCCCCCAAAGCCTCGGCAGCGAGGACCAGAAACGCGGCTTTCGTTGGGCCGACGGCGCGGCCCTGCACACCGGGTTCAATACCATCCTGCCTCCGAACCGAGAGGTTTGTCTGGCCGGGGTTGATTCCGGAATCGGCATGCTGCCTCCGTCGAGTCGTCACCAGGGCGGAGTGCATGTGTTGATGGCCGACGGAGCGGTGTTGTTCATCACCAATTCGATCGACAGCGGAGATCCGAACATCGGCACCGTCGTCCGGGGCGGAACCGGTCCGCGCGCCCCCGGCAGTCACAGCCCCTACGGGCTATGGGGTGCACTGGGAACCCGCGCCCAAGGTGAAGTGATCGAGGAGCAGCTGAATCAGTAGGCTGGTATCAACAGGCTGGAAGCCTATCTCACAGGTTTGCCGTTCACCCACTGGCATGCTCAGCATGCCCTACACGGCGACACACCAATGCAGACTCAATGAAGCACCAGTCGTGGGCCTGTGCTCGATCACTGATTCAGCCGATCGAGTAACCGCTGCATTTTCCAGTGCGTCATCGTCGTCGTTGAAACCACGATCCAGTGCCGTTCGCGAATCGTCGAAGGGACAATCGTCGAATTCCCACCGAGCCGTTCCCAAGTATCGGCGTCGAGGCTGGTTTGAATCGTCTCGAGCAAGGTATCGAAATCGGGAGAGGTTTCAGCGATCGCGTTTGACGGTCGAACGGATTCCCAGGGGGCGCGCGGCACCATGTTGATCAGTGGCGTCACATCATAGATCCTCGTCGCCAAGTCGTCTTCGGCGGCCTCGACGGTGGTGATGATCACCTGGCCGCGAACGATCATCAGCGTCAGATACAAGTCTTTCAGACGGCTCAAGACATCGACGATCAAACTGGGACGGCCTTCGATCACCGCAGCTTCATCGCGCTGCCACCATCGCTCCCGCTCGCCGTTCCGATCTGGTGATCCGGCGTGCTGGTGAGTCATCACTCCTGCACCGATCTCAGCGTCCGGATCGATGCCGATTTCTTCCAATGCCCTTCGGTCAAGCAATACCGGAACCTGCTCACTGAGCTCCGCGGCCATCTGGCTCAGCGGCTGACCGGGAACCCAATGAAACGTCGATGGCTTCATCAACGCAACGGCCAGCGCTCGTTCCTGCTTCAAGCTCATCAGCGGATCACAGGGAAAGGAAACCACTGGCCCGCCGGCTTTCGTCACCGCCGAGCGAGAAATGTCGTCGCTCAGGCCTGGGCTGAGCCAATGAACGGAAGTTGCTGTCCTCTGCGCAATCACAAGAACTGGCGACATGAAGAGCAGAAACGATAAGGCGATGAATCTCATGAACGCGGCGTTCCTCTTGTGGGGCAAGCATCTTGCTTGCCATTGGTGTTCGGTGCGAATCGCAAGCCGGAAGCGTACGCCACTGCACTTGGCATGCCGAATGCAACACTACCCTGCTGCACGCAAGATCGGGAATCGAGCGTTCGATTTTGCGTCGCAGTCAATCCTGCGACTGTAGCGTTTTGCTACAGCAGGCCACTCAACGAGGTTGGAACATGCAAGCGATTATCGGAACAATCAAAGCCGCCGTCTTCTTTCGCAGCATCGTGTTTGCATCGAGCGCGGCGTTGTTACTTGCCGCTGCGCCCGTTTCCGCACAAGAGCCAAAGACCGTGGTCGACGTCGACAGTCCCATCACCGCCGTCACGGTCTTTCAACGCCAGGCCAACGTCGTGCGGGAAATCAATGTCGCACCGTCTGCTGGAGGTCAAATGCTCCGCGTCACGGGGCTACCAAAAACCATCCGCGATCAATCGGTTCGCTGGGAATCCGACGCCGAAATCACGGTCCGTTCATTGCGTGTCACCCCGCATCAAATCGCACCCGACGATGTAAAGAGACGACAGCGGGAGGAGGAACGGGCCGCACAGAACCAAGCCCTGCAGGACGCGGCACATGAAGTCGCAGTCATCGAACAAGACTTGGAAACGATCGAGGACTTGGTGAGGTTTTCGTCCGCGCAAACCAACGACGATCTCAGGCAATCCGAACTGAAGGTCGATTCGGTCACGGCGATTGCGGATTTTGTCATGCAGCGCCGACGAGCGCTCGCCAAAGAACTGCACGTCGCGCGACGGGAGTTACAGACGCTGCAGAATCAAATGGAAGAATCGATGCGTCGAAGTCAAAACGACACCGATTCAAAACCCGAAGCGACTTTCGATGCGACGTTGATGGTCGACGCACCACGCGGCGGGTTGCTGCGGATGAGCTATTGGGTCGACGAGGTTTCTTGGGAGCCGCAGTACACCATTCACGCAACGGCCCGTCAGCAAGGTGCCGATGGGTTTGTCGTACAACTGGACGGGACCGTCACGCAACACAGTGGCGAAGACTGGCGAGGCGTCCGACTGGCATTCTGCACCGGTGTGCCCAACTTGCAAGCCGCCACACCGCTGTTGGTACCGCTACGAGTTTCGGTCAATCAGAAGGCCGGTGATCAAACCGATCCGATGGCCGGCTATGCCAAGTCTCGACAGTCGGCGGGCACCCCACCGGCCTGGGAGGATCCGGCGTTGTGGCAACGTAACCTTGCACTGAACACCGAAGCGGCGGGCAGGCAGGTTTACGAAATCAATCGGCGACAAAGTGTGCAGCGGGAAATGGCCGATGACGCGAACACCAACCTGACCGACGAAACCTATCGCGTGGCCGAACGGATCGATGTGGCCGACCAGACCGCCGACCAGGCGATCACGATTTTGCGTTGGAACATCGAAAGCCCGATCTATCGTGTCGTCACGCCGCTGCTGAGCAGTTTCGCCTACCGCGAGGCCGCGTTGGAAAACCGAACCGGCCAAAGTCTGGTCGGCGGGGACGCCACCGTCTTTCTGGATGGGAGATTCGTCGGAAGGACCACGCTGCCACCGACCGCGGCCGGTGGCGAGTTTGCCGTCGGATTGGGGGCCGACCGACAAGTCCGCACGCGACGCGAATTACTCGCCCGCGACGAATCCATCCAAGGTGGCAACCGACTCTCAAAACTCGAATACCGGCTCGTCATCTCCAACTACCATCCCGAGGAGATCGAGATTCAGTTGTATGACCGAATTCCGATCACGAGCGATTCGGGAACGGTCAACGTCGTCACCGATTCCGCTTCACTGGGAAGCCTGTCCACGGACGCCAAGTACCTGAGGATGCAGCGTCCGACGGGCATCCTGCGTTGGGATTTGACGATCCCCGCCAAACGCTTCGGAAGCACCGCGTATGACCATCACTACCTCTACACGATCGAAATGGACCGGACGCAATCGATCGTCAGCAACGACGTCGAACAGCAGATGCGCAACGACCTGCGATTCAATCGCTCCGGCGGAGGCGGGATGGGGGGAGGGTTTGGCGGGGGCATGGGAGGCGGGATGGGAGGCGGCGGCTCGTTTTGAGAATTGGAGAAGTTGTCCACGAATCACACGAATTGCACGAATAACGGGTCCGGCCCGCGGAACGCAAGAGTTGCTGTCAAAATCCTGTTTGATTTCGGGACGGTTTACAGGAAACAAAGGAAGAAAGCTACCAAATCATTGGTGCTTACTTCGAGGTATACAACGAAATGGGGAGCGGATTCTTGGAGTCCGTGTTTCAAGAATGTCTAGAAATTGAGTTTGCTGAGCGTGGAATCCCCTTCGTTGCACAACATAGACTTCAACTTCGGTATAAGGGACGCCAATTAAAGAGTATTTTCATACCCGACTTTATCTGCTTTGATAATATCATTGTAGAAATCAAGGCACTCTCCGATTTCACCGGTCAACACCGAGCCCAGGTACACAACTATCTTAAAGCGACCGACTATCGATTGGGCTTGCTCGTCAATTTCGGCTCCCACCCTAAGTTGCAATCAGAGCGCATAGTAAGGTAGCCGATGCCAAGACCATGGGTTTCGACGCGTGACAGTCGTTCGTCGGCGTTCCTCGTCTCCGCTGTGTATTCGCGTGTGATTCGTGTGATTCGTGTGATTCGTGTGATTCGTGTGATTCGTGTGATTCGTGTGATTCGTGTGATTCGTGGACAACCTCCCCCGTTTATTCACGGCGTCACTACTGAATCCTCGACTGCTGGATCAGCTGCTTGACGATGTCTTCTCGCGTGCCGGCCTTTTGCAAGATCAGACGCTGGCGGTCGGCCCAATCGATTCGGCCGGCGATCTCTCGGACCATCAACAATTCCGATTCGCAGTTCAGGTCTTGGGCGACGCCGCGCAATTTACCGAGCAGGCGTTCGACAATTTCTGCGACGGTTTTCTCGGAATAGTCGAAAGTGTCGACCAGCGTTGCGGCAACTCCATAACGCGCCGCCCGCCATTTGTTTTGCCGGACCATCATCGGGTGGCAATCGAACTGGTACGTCCCCTCATCGATCCGATCGCTGAGGTACTTGACCAGGCACTGGATCAACGCGGCCAAGGCACAGACGTGATCGATGTTCCCCGGCATGTCACACATCCGGACTTCGACGGTGCCGAAGTTGTGGTGCGGACGCACATCCCACCAGATCTCGCGAATCGTGTTGATGAATCCGGTCTCTTCCATGTGGTTGACCAGCCACACGTATTCACTCCAGTTGCGCATCAGCGTCGGCAGGCCCGCCGTCGGCAGCCCTTCCATGACTTTGCTGCGATGCGAGTGCAGTCCGGTGTCACGGTCTTCCCAATAGGGGCTGCTCGCCGACAACGCCAGCAGCAAGGGCAGGTGCTGCATGATCCGATCGCAGATCATGACGGCTTTGTCGCCCGAATCGACGCCGACGTGGACATGCAACCCGAACGTGATCAGTCGCCGCGCCATTTCCTGCAGCAATCGGACCAGCCCTCGATAGCGTTCGTCATCGGTGACGACTTGGTCCTGCCAATGACTGAAGGGATGTGTCGCGCCCCACCAGAGGCCGAGTCCTAGATTGTCGGCGGCGTGTTGCAGCGACCTGAGTTTTTCGGACAAATCCACGCGGGCCTCGGACACCGTGGTGCAGACGCCGCTGATGACTTCGACGCAGGACTGCATCAGTTCGTGCTTGCACGATTCAGAGATGTCGTCGGGTAGGGTCGCTAACAGGTCATTGCTGCGGTTGGACAGCGCCATCGAATCGGTGTCGACGATCCCGAGTTCCAATTCGACCCCGACGGTTTGCGACGTGTTCGAATGAAACTGAAACTTGCTCATCACCGGCCCGGGTCAAAATAGTTGATGATCGACGCTGCAAATAGTTTAGCGGCATGGGCGATGGCATGCTCATCGACATCAAAATTTCCGGTGTGCAGGGGCGCCCCGCCGACCTGATCACCGGCGACACCCAGGCGAAACATCGCGCCGGGGACGTGCTCCAAATAAAACGAAAAATCTTCGCTGCCCATACTCGGTTCGTCGATCCAATCGACCGACGCCGGGTTCAGGACTTGGATCGCCGAATCGTGCAGCAATCGAATCAGCGCCGGGTCGTTCATCACACCTGGAGCAGAGGACCCGAGTCGCAGCCGGACCTCGCATCCCGTTTCTCGCGCCGTCGCCTCGCCGATGTCTTCGAGCACCTCCAGTGTCCGTCGGCGTGCTTCAACGCTCAGTGATCGAAGCGTCCCGGTGATCGTCGCGGTGTCCGGAATGACGTTGGGACTGTGCCCCGCGTCGATCATTCCGATCGATAGCACGACGGTATCATGCGCGTTGATGGCACGCGGGACCCGCCGATAGGCGGATTGAATCCAACGGGTGCAGGCATCGATCGGGTCGTTGGTCAAGTGCGGCCGTGCGGCGTGGCCTCCCGAACCGATGAATCTGACCTCCAGCATGTCACAGGCCGCAGTGAAGGCGTGTTCTCGCAACCCGACACAGCCGACCTGGCGGGTGGGATCGACGTGCAACGCCAAGACGGCGCCGACGTCGGCGAGGGCATGATGATGAATCATGTGCAGGGCGCCTTCGGCGGTCTCCTCGGCCGGCTGCAAGATCGCCCGCGCCGCGATCGGCCAAGGTAACCTGCCGCTGCGTTGCAGCTGCGAGAGCAGTTGCATGGCGGCGACGATCACGGTCGCATGAACGTCGTGCCCGCACGCATGCATCACCCCGTCGACCGTGCTGTGGTAGGCGACGGATTTTTCGTCTTGAATCGGCAACGCGTCGATGTCGCCGCGGATCGCGAGCCGTGGGTGATTCGCCAAGGCTTTATCGGTCACCAAGTCCGCGATCAATCCACGCCCCTGACCGGCGATGCGAATCGGCAGATCCAATTTGGCGAGCAGCGTTTTCAGATACTGAGTCGTCAGCGTTTCGTGGCCGGAAAGTTCCGGGTGCTGGTGCAAATAGCGACGCAGCGCAATCCAGCCGTCGCCGAGTTCCTTCGCGGCATCGTTGATCGCTTCGATCCAGGTCTCAGGGAGGGCTGCGTCGGATCGGGCAATTTCAGAGCCGGCAGTTTCAGGGTCGGCCATGTCTATCGCTCCGAGCACGAAGTCGGAGACAAATGCGCTCGCTGCGGATGCATGTGCATCGAGTGATCCATGGCTGCTGAGAAGGGTGACGAGAACGGTGAGAACGGGCCGCCAAGCTGCCGGCGACGAACTCGAAGGGCGGGAGCCCCAGAATAGCCACTCCGGCGATTCCGATCAAACCGAGAGTCGGGGCGATGTTGGTACCCCGCGGGCCCCAGCCCCCGTCACACCACACCCCAGCGGGAAGCGTTAGCGAACGGCACGTGTTCAACGAATGGCCTTCACGCGCCACTGGCTGACGATCAATGCCACCTACTTGGGCTTCAACGGTGTTGGCGGAACGGCGTGAGCGGTCCGGTCGCGCTTCAAAAACGCTGTGAAAGACCGGAGGGCTCGCACCCTACCGCTAACAAAAAACACCCCGCTTGGCGTCAAAGTAGATGCCATTGGCCGTGACGCAACGTGCTGGCATGCGCAGGCGGCGGCTCGATCTGAGCATGGCACTCTGTCAATGCGCGAAGCCCATCGGATCGTCAGAGCACAGGGGAAAAGCCTAACCCGACTTCGCGTCGAGAATCTCCGCCGCCACTCTCAATCCGCTGTTCATCGCACCTTGAATGCTGGGGGTTTCCCGGTAGTCGCCGCAAACGTAGAGATTCGCCGGAGCATGGAGCCCATCGATTTGATCACCGCGAACGGGCTGGACGACGGGATCCAGGTTCAACTCGGGCAACCCGTACGGGACGCGGATGGTTTGCACCCGTTCCCATTGATCGACGCCCTCGCCGAACCAGCGCCGTGCCTGGTCACGAACGGCATCCTCCAACGCGTCGGCCGGTTGCTCGGTCTGGGAATCCGAGATGCTGACGGAAATCAGTGATCGGCCGCCGGAGGCATATTCGGGCGCGACATCGCTGAGCACGACGGCGGTCTGGATCGGCCCTGTTTCATCCCCCCGCAACATCAACAGCTTGCCGGTGTTGGGTGACCGGTGGGCGACGAAGTACAAGGTGGTGGCATCGTTCCACCGGGTGGCCAAATCGGGCGCATCGAGCAATCTCGCTGCGGCGTTGCTCTCGGTCGCGACGACGACGGATTCCGCATCGATGTGGCTGCCATCGGTCAGATGAATCCGATGGTGTGGGTCAACGTGCTCGATCGAGGCGACGGTGGTGTTCAACCGCAACGTTCCGCGCGGAAGGCCTTCCGCCAACTGTCGCGGAATGGCGGCCATGCCGTCGGCGGGAATGGCGATGTCGCCGGCGGCAAACATGCGAAACACAAACTCGAACATCCGGCTGGACGTCGAAAGCGATTCGTTCAGGAAAACGCCGCCTAGGAATGGCCGAAAGAATTCATCGATCATCGCCTTGGAAAAACCGAGTTGCTCCAATCGCTGTTCCGTGGACTCGCCGCGGCGCTGATACAAGTCCTGCAGCGATCCCCTTCCGGCCAGAAACCGGGCCTTGGCGATCCGCAGTTTGTCCATCAGGGACCCGACCGGACTGGTCGCGGTGGCCAACGCCTGTCCCGGTCGACGCCAGGGATCACCGAGGCGGGCGAACCGACCGTTCTTGCGCACCAACGCCCCCGGCTCAAACGGCCGAAGACGCAGGCCTTCGTAATCGAGCAACTCACGGCAAGCCGGGTAGGCGGTCAGCAAGACCTGAAAACCGTGATCCAATTTCAACCCGTCGACGACGTCCGTTCTGACACGCCCCCCGACGCGATCGCTGGCCTCCAGCAAGGTGACCGGATGACCGCGCCCGGCGAGCCGCTTGGCACAGGACAGCCCCGCCAGCCCCCCGCCGATGATCACCGTGTCGGCGGGCGAATCGGGGGGATTCGACTTCGTTCCACTGTCAGATTGGATTGCGTTCACGGTTGTTCCGATAGAGTGAAAATCGACGAGCGGGACGCCCAGGACACCCGGTGACGCGGGCTCGGCAGCGAACGACGATTTCGTTCCATCGACGACTGCCCAGGTGGACAGACCCTCGTTATTGTCTTAAATAGCACCGAATGCCTAAGCAGCGTGTTGAATGACCGACGTCGGATTCTAGCGATCCTTTCCTTTCACTTCGACCTTCATTCTTTTTTGGCCATCGATTCATGCGTGTCATCGTTACCGGATCCAGCGGATTGATCGGCTCAGCCGCCGTGCGTCATTGGGACGCAGCGGGCGATCAAGTGATCGGCATCGACAACGACATGCGTTCGACCTTTTTTGGGCCCGACGGCAGTACCCAGTGGAACCAAACGCAGCTGGAATCGGAAACCCAGAATTTCCGCACCGAGTCCATCGACATTCGTGACCGCGACGCAATCCTGGACTTGTTCAAGAACGAAACGCCGGATCTGATCATTCACTGTGCGGCCCAGCCCTCGCACGACAAAGCGGCCGCGATCCCGTTTCTGGATTTCGAAGTCAACGCGAACGGAACGTTGAACTTGTTGGAAGCCACCCGCCGCCACGCGCCCGATGCCGTGTTCTGTCACATGAGCACGAACAAAGTTTACGGCGACGCCCCCAATGAACTGCCCCTGCGAGAACACCCGACCCGCTGGGACTACGCGCGGGAAGAAGACCACCACGGAATCGACGAAACCTGTCGCATCGACCAGACCATGCATTCACTGTTCGGCGCGAGTAAAACCGCCGCCGATGTGCTGGCTCAGGAATACGGAAAGTACTTCGGATTGAAGACGGGGATCTTTCGCGGCGGTTGTCTGACCGGGGCAAGCCACAGCGGAGTGGAACTGCACGGTTTCCTCAGCTATCTGGTCCACGTCGCCGTGACAGGAAAACCCTACACGATCTTCGGGTACAAGGGAAAACAGGTCCGCGACCAAATCGAGTGCTCCGATGTCGTCCGCGCCTTCGAATCCTTTGCCAAAAACCCTCGCCCCGGCGAGGTTTACAACATCGGGGGTGGACGTGAAAACGCAGCCAGCGTGCTTGAGTGTATCGCGTTGATCGAGGAAATCAGCGGACATCGAGTCGGGTACACCATCGGCGAGGAAAATCGCAAGGGCGATCACATCTGCTACATCAGCGATCTGAGCAAGTTGCGCCGCGACTATCCCGACTGGACCATCCGCGTTTCGCTCCGAGAGATCGTCGCACAAATGATCGCCAGCGCCGAAGCGCGACAGGGCAAGGCGTCGTAAGGTCCGTCGAGCGGGCCGCCAGCCGTGAGGCCACCGGCAAAGTACATCGGGCCCGGCCGCCAACGCGCCGCGACTCTCGACGTGAGGGCAATCGGACAAATGCGAGAGTGTGCGACACGCTGGCGTTTTTCGACATAGGTTTGGTGTGGTCCATCATCGGTTCCACCAATGGCCGCCCACCCGAGGCAGCCGTTCTGTGCCAACCGCCGTGAGTCGGACAGTCGAAACGAATCGCCCACCTGTCAATCATGAACTCAGCGCCAAACACCGCGATAGCCCCTTCGGAAACGCAACCCGTCGCGGAACAGTTTGGCTTGGGTGAACCCACCGGCGACGATCAAGTACACTGCCTGATTCCGTCCGCTGGCGGATACACGGGTCCCGAACGCCGCGCCAGTCGTCGCATCCCGCGAACGCTTGAGATCTCGGTTCAACCCATGGATCTCCAGATGAAGGAGTCGGGCAGGCCGTTCTTCGCGATCACGCGCGACATCAGCCAAGGCGGGCTGGCGTTCTTGAGTTCCCAGAAATCCGACTTTGAAAAAGCGGTCGTGTCGCTCAACGATGGCGTCGCGCCGGGAATCGTCTGCCGCATCTGCCACAGCTCATTGGTTCACAGCAGCGGGTCCGAAGAAGTCTGGTTGACGAACGTCGAGTATTTGCACCTCCATCGACCTCGCAAGTAGGCCCGCTCGGCCCGGTGCAAACACGGGGAAGCGAAATTCTTCTTGGATTCGCCCGCGATTGACATGGCTCAATCGACTCCGCGGCCCCCGCTGGTGCCCTGAGAGGACTTCCGCGGGTGGTCGGTCTCGACGGGCGGCAGGATTGATTACAATTCCTGCATTCGCAGCCGACGCCATCTCTCCAGAAACGGGCGTTCGGCGTTCCTCCCAGACACCCAGAGCTGATATGCCCCGCTTCGCCACTGCGCTCGCCGCGCTCGCCCTTCTGGCCTCCGCCGGTTTCTGCCAAGACGATTCGACCACGCCCTCCGAATCCGTCTCCTTGTTCAACGGCAAGGATCTTTCCGGGTGGATCGGGCGCGCCGATTTATGGTCCGTCGAAGACGGCCAGATTGTCGGCCGGACCGTCGCAGAAAAACCGCTGCAGCAAAACACGTTTTTGATCTACACCGGCAGCGAACCGAGTGACTTTGAGTTGACGTTCCAATTCAAAATCGAAAACACGAACTCCGGCGTGCAATATCGCAGCAAGATTTTGGACAAGGAAAAGTTTGTCGTCGGTGGTTATCAGGCCGACATCGATTTCTCGAACCGCTACGCCGGGATTCTCTACGAAGAAAAAGGCCGCGGCATCTTGGCCGAACGCGGTCAGTCGGTCACGATCGACGAGCAAGGGAAGAAAACCCGCAAGACCTTTGCCGACGGAGCCAAACTCGGCAACGGCATTCACCCCGGTCAGTGGAACGAGTATCGCATCGTCGCCAAAGGAAACCACCTGCAGCACTTCATCAACGAAACGATGACGGCCGAAGTGTTCGACAACCAGCCCGGCAAATCTGCGTCATCGGGCGTGATCGCGTTTCAATTGCACCGCGGCGACCCGATGGTGGTGCGGTTCAAAAACATCGTGCTGCACCCGGCCGAGTGACAGCGGGACGGCTTCCCGATCGACTATGATCCCGTTAGGAGTATCTCATGACAAAGTCGATTTGGGCCAGTGACGATCAAACGGAAACACTGCTCGCCGCTGCGCGGTCGGGCGATTCCGACGCGGTCAACCGTTTGCTGGAAAAGCACCGGGCGCCGATCCGGCGACTGGTCGAATTGCGTCTGGACCGGAAAGTCCAACGCCGCGTGGACGTCAGCGATGTCGTTCAAGACGTGATGATCGAAGCCAGCGGTCGGCTGGACAAATACCTGTCCGACCCGGCGATGGCGTTTCACCTTTGGTTACGCCAAATCGCTTGGGATCGGATCATCGACACCTATCGGCGGCATCGGGTCAGCGCAAAGCGGAATATGGACCGCGAGCAACCGATGACCTCGCCGGGCGGTCCCGACCAGTCGACGATGGAGTTGGCCGTCCAACTGTGTGATCCCGGTTTGACACCCGCGGCGGCCGCCACGCAACGCGAGATTGCCGCCAAGGTCGAAGCGGCGATCGAAAAGATGAATGATCAGGATCGCGAAATCATCCTGATGCGGCACTACGAGCATCTTTCCAACTTGGAAATCGCCGAGGTGCTGGGGCTCAATCCGCCCGCGGCAAGCATGCGTTACCTTCGCGCCGTGCGTCGATTGCGTGAGGTGCTTCAAGAGGACGACCAGTCGTCATCGACCAGTGATGAGCTTCGCCGGTGAGCGATCTGTCGGCCCGCGACGAGCAGCGGTTGGCGGACCTGTTGGCCGAACTGACCGATGCGATCTGCCGTGACCAACCGATCGACTTTGATCGCGTCTGTCGCGAGAACCCTGACCTGGCCGACGAACTCCGGAAACTGTGGGGCGCCGTGTTGGTGACCGACACCGCGGGGATCGCAGCCGACCAACGGCCGCCGACACCTGCCGGGGACGACAACCGCTGGCGACGTCTCAAGCTGCCAACCACGATCGGCGATTACGAACTGATCGAAGAGGTCGGACGCGGCGGCATGGGCGTCGTCTTCCGCGCCCGTCAGATCAGCCTGGAGCGTGAAGTCGCGGTCAAAATGATTTTGCGAGGCCGGTTGGCCAGCGACGTCGACCTGGAACGCTTTTTGGCCGAAGCGGCGGCGACGGCTCGGCTGGTCCATCCGGGGATCGTCCCCGTCTACGAAGTCGGTGACATCGACGGCCGTCCGTTCTTCAGCATGCAATACATCAAGGGCGAAACGCTCGCCGATCGGACCGCTCGGGGGCCACTTCCGCAGCGTGAAGCGGCCCGAATCATCGCCGAAGTCGCCCGTGCCGTGCAATTCGCCCACGACCAAGGATTCGTTCATCGCGACCTAAAACCCAGCAACATTCTGCTCACCAAGGAAGGCCAAACGTTGATCACCGACTTTGGGTTGGCCAAAGAATCTGGCACCAACGTCAATCTGACCCGCAGCGGCATGCTGGTCGGAACGCCGGCCTACATGTCACCCGAGCAAGCCGGCGGAAGACGCGAATTGCTCGGGCCGGCCACCGACATCTACAGCATGGGGTCGATGCTCTATTTCACCTTGACCGGCCGACCACCGTTCGTCGCGGAAACGCCCGTCGAGATGGTGATGCTGGTGATCGAACAGGACCCCAGTCCCCCACGCGCACTCCGCCCGGGACTCGACCGCGATCTGGAGATGATCGTGATTCGCTGTCTCCAAAAACCGATCGATCTCCGCTATGCCACGGCCGGCGACCTGGCGAAGGATCTGGATGCCTTTCTGGCCGACGAAGTCGTTGCGGCCCGCAGCGGACGGTTTGCACAAGTGATCGCCAGAATTTTTCGCGAAACGCACCACGCCGCCGTGCTGGAAAACTGGGGCACGCTCTGGATGTGGCATTCCCTGGTGCTGTTGGTGGCCTGTTATTTGACCTGGCAACTCGAGTTTCTCGGCTGCAGAAATCGCTTTATCTACATGGGCGTTTGGACCGTCGGACTGGGCACCTGGGCGACGGTGTTTTGGAAACTGCGACAGCGGATGGGGCCGGTGACGTTTATCGAACGCCAGATCGCCCACGTCTGGGGCAGCAGCATGATCGCGATCGGCATGCTGTTTCCGATCGAGCGGCTGCTCGGCTTGGACGTGCTGGTGCTCTCGCCACTGCTGGGCGTGATCAGCGCGATCGTGTTTGTGGTCAAAGCGGGCATGCTGACCGGTGCGTTTTACTTCCAAGCCATCGCACTGTTCGCTGCATCATTGCTGATGGCCATCGCACCGCGCTGGGCGCATCTGATCTTCGGGATCGTCTCGGCGCTCTGCTTCTTCATCCCCGGTTATCAATACTGGAGACGGAAGCAGCGGAGGATCTAGGTTTGAGATTTGAGATTTGAGATTTTCCTGCCCCCCATTTTTCTGCCACTTCCCGCTCCGCTTTCTCCCTACCCCCGCTCCCAACAGGCCACCGTATGGACTTCGGTCGCCTGTTCAATCTGCCGGTGCACCGGGCGGTCGAATCGGCATTTGTCGACGACCAGGGGGCAGCGATCGGCGAAGGAACACCCCACGTGTTCTCGATCCGGCGTCGGGACTTCACCTTGCAAGCGAATCCGCTGACGCGACGCTGCCTTGGACGGATCGGGAACCGGCACCGCCGACAACAACGCTTCGGTGTACGGGTGCGTCGGATGTGAGTACACCGATTCGGCCTCGCCCAATTCGACCAGCCGCCCCAAGTACATCACACCGACTCGCGTGGCGATATGCCGAACCACGCTCAGGTCGTGCGCGATGAACAAGTACGACAGTCCCAGTCGCTGCTGCAGATCCATCAGCAGATTGATGATTTGGGCCTGGATCGACACATCCAGCGCACTGACCGGTTCGTCGCACAAAATCAATTTCGGCTGGACGGCCAAGGCTCTGGCGATGCCGATCCGTTGTCGCTGGCCGCCGCTAAATTCGTGCGGATAACGATTCAAAAACCTCGGGTTCAAACCCACCAAATCCATCAGCCGCAAGACTTCCAGCTTGCGGTCTTTGCCCGATGCCAATCCGTGCACGGCCAACGGTTCACCGATGATGCTGCCGACGGTCATGCGTGGGTTGAGTGAGGCGAACGGATCCTGAAAAATCATTTGCACGATGCGTCGAAACGGCATCATTTCACGATCACCCAGCCGCGTGATGTCGACCCCTTCCAGCCGCACCGAACCGCTGGTGGGATGCACCAGATTGATGATCGCCCGCGCGGTGGTTGACTTGCCGCATCCCGACTCGCCCACCAGTGCCAGCGTCTCTCCCTTGTTGATGTCAAACGACAGACCATCGACGGCACGGATCACGCCTCGCTGAGGACTGAGGAACGAGCCGCGGCTGAAGGGAAAGTGAACGCGAAGGTCCTGGACGGACAGCAATGGTGCGGTCGGCGATGTCCCGGGCAATGCGGTCGCCGGTCGGGTCAGTGCGGAGCTTGTTTCAGACATCGGCCGTCTCCTGTGCAACCAGGCAGGCGACTTCACGTTGGCCGTTCAGATTGATCAATTCAGGATCCCGCGTTTGGCACGCATCGATGGCCAGGGGACAGCGTGGCCGAAACGAACAGCCGCCGGGCAGGTTGCCCAAATCGGGCGGTTGCCCCGGAATCGCTTCCAACGTGTCGGAGGATTGATCAAACCGTGGCAGCGAGCGAAGTAAGCCTTGCGTGTAAGGATGTTTCGGGTCGGCGAACAAGGTCGGGGCATCCGCCTTTTCGACGACGCGTCCGGCATACATCACCAGCACGCGTTGACAGATCTCCGCCACGACGCCCAGGTCATGGGTGATCATGATGATGCTGGTACCGCGACGCTGTTGCAGGTCGCGGAGCAGATCCAAGATCTGTGCCTGGATCGTCACATCCAGCGCGGTCGTCGGTTCGTCGGCGATCAACAAATCGGGTTCGCAGGACAAAGCCATCGCGATCATCACGCGTTGCCGCATCCCGCCGCTGAATTGGTGGGGATAATCGCGAAGTCGCTTCTCGGCGCCGCTGATCCCGACCAACTCCAACATCTCGGCCGCTTGACGATGGGCTTCTTTACGACCGAGGCCGAGGTGCAAACGCGTCATCTCGGTCAATTGTTGCCCGACGGTCATCAGGGGATTGAGCGCCGTCATGGGATCTTGAAAGATCATCGCGATGCGGCGACCGCGGATTGACTGCATTTGTCGATCGTTCAATTTCAGCAGGTCTTGCCCCTGATAGTGGACGTGGCCACCATCAATACGGCCCGGCGGCTTGGGTACCAACCCCATCAACGCCAGATTCGTCACGCTCTTCCCGCTACCGCTTTCGCCGACCAGTCCGACGGTTTCACCGGGATAGACCTCGAACGACACCCCGCGCACGGCGCGGACCTGGGATTCATCCGTCTTGAAACTGACTTGCAAGTCTTCGACTTTCAGCAGCGGCTCTGATTCAACCATGTTGTCAATCTCGGTTCTTCATCCTCGGGTCGAGCGCATCACGAATGCCGTCGCCGAGAAAGTTGAGTGCAAAGAGGGTTGCCGCCAAGGCACCGCCGGGGAAGACCACGACCCACCAAAACACCTTGATGATCGACAGTGCTTCCACGCCGTCGTTGAGCAACAGTCCCCAGGAGACGTCGGGCGGCGAAACGCCCAGCCCCAGAAAAGACAAAAACGCTTCGAACAGCATCACGCTGGGGATCGTCAGTGTCAGGTAAACGATCACGACGCCCAGCACGTTCGGCACCAGGTGTCGAAACACGATCCTCCATGACGAAGCGCCGACGGTCCGCGCCGCTTCAATAAACTGCTCGTGACGCAGTGACATGACTTGGCCGCGGACGACTCGCGACATGGTCAACCAGTAAATCGCACCGATCACGATGTAGAAAATCGTGATCTGATCGATACCGACCGAATCCAGTTTCTTCTTGACCGAGTCTTCACCGAGAAACGTGACCAGGAAGATCACGACAAAGATGAACGGAATCGAGTACAGCATGTCGACCAACCGCATCATCGCCGCGTCGATGTTTCCGCCGAAATAGCCCGCGATCGCGCCATAGCTGACCCCGATGATCAGACTGACCAGCGTCGCCACGATGCCCACGATCAACGAAACGCGCGCGCCCCAGAAAACCCGTGCCAGCAGGTCGCGACCGAGCTTGTCGGTGCCGAACAGGCTGGGGATCGCATAGTCGCCAAAAACGGCGACGCGGATTTCAGTCATCCACCAAGCCACCGGACCGAGTTCGTTCCACATCTGATTGAAGGGATGCTCCACGTCGATGCGATCGGCGATCGTCGCTTCGATCAGCGGGCGTTTTTTGGGCCCCGCCGCAGCAACTTCGGCACGCAGCTGTTCGAGCGATCGATTGAACTCCGCCAGTTCGCCGGTCAGTGTTCCACCGGCGAACTTCAATCCGGGACGACTGCCCATCACGACCGAATGGAAACCCGGCGGCAGAAATTTACGGTTGTCCAAATCCTTGTCGATCGGACTTTGCAGCGGTATCAGCGGCGTTAGAAGCGCCAGCACCGAGAGCGTCAGCAGGCACCACAGCGAAATCATCGCGGTCCGGTTGCGACGCAATCGTTTCCACGCGTCCTGCCAAAGCGACACGCCACGGATCTCGCGTGCTTCGGCGAGAATGCGTTCCAAGGTTTCGCGATCCGCTTCGGATTTCACTGTAATTTGACCCTCGGATCGATGATGGCGTAGGCGAGGTCGACCAGGGTGTTCATCACAAACAGAATCACGGTGTAAGTCAGCACCATGCCCATCGCGAGCGTGTAATCACGCTGCGTGGCGGCGTTGATAAAGTGGCTTCCCATCCCCGGCAAGGCAAAGATCTTTTCCAGCACCAGCGACCCCGTCAGCACCCGAGCGACGGCCGGGCCGAGATACGACACGACGGGCAACAAGGCGCCGGGCAAAACGTGGCGCAAGATCACCGTGCGGTGCGGCAAACCTTTGGCGATCGCCGTTCGCACATGATCCTTCGTCAGCATCTCCAGCATCCCCGTGCGACTGAGCCGGGCGATGTAGGCCGCCACCGGCAGGCCCAAACAGAACGCCGGCAAGGCGATCTGCTGCAACGTCCCCCAGCCTCCGGCGGGAAACAATTGGATCATGAACACGAACAACAGGATCGCCAGACTGGCCAACACAAAATTCGGAATCGCGATCCCCAAGACCGCGGCAAACATCAACGCCACGTCCGCTTTGGTGCGGCGATAGACCGCCGAGATGACGCCGGCGGTGACGCCCAGAACGATCGCAAACACGAGTGCAAAAATCGCCAGAGTCGCCGACACCGGAAACCCTTCGGCCAACACCTGATTGACGCTGTAATCTTCCAGCCCCATGCACCATCCCAAATCGAATCGTGTGACGATCCCGACCAGGTAATCCCAATACTGCTGTAGCGGCGGTGCATCCAAGTTGTAGCGCGCTTTCAACTGGCGTTCGATTGCCGGTGGAATGCTCCGCTCGCCGCTGAACGGATTGCCCGGCACGCTGCGCATCAAAATGAATGAAACCGTGTAGACCGCCCACAGCGTCAGTATCATCCATGCCGCTCTTTTGAGCAGATAGCCAATCAGATTTCGCATGCTGGGAAGTCAGTCCTTCGAGGGCGCCGTTGAAGGGTCGTCGGATCGGTAGCGCAGAATCGACAGCGGGTGCAAATCCTGGGCAGACGGCGCGAACCCTTCGATGTTCGTTTTGGCCATCTCGGCAGACGTGTAAAAGAAGATCGGGATGATCGGCAACTCGGTCGCCAAAATCGCTTCGGCTTGTCGCAACAACTCCATCCGGCGTTTGGGATTCAACTCGCTGCTGGCGGCGCTGATCAAACGATCGTATTCCGGGTTGCTCCAATTCGTGTTGCTCTGCGGATTGCCGGTGACCCAGAGGTCCAAGAAGGTGTTGGGGTCGGGATAGTCACCGACCCAACCGTAGCGAGCGATTTCGTACTTTTCCTGTTGGATCGTCTCGATGAAACTGCCCCATTCCATGTTCTTCAGTTCCAACTTGATGTTTAAGTTGTTCTGCAGTTGTTGTTGAATCACTTCGGCGATCGGCCGATGACGTTCGCTGGTGTTGTACATCAGCGACATCTTGGGGAAACCACGCCCGCCGGGGAAACCGGCTTCGGCAAGCAACGCCTGGGCCTGCTCGACGTTTTCTTTGAGACCTTCGGGGCCCTGATAGCCGGCGATCCCCGGAGGCACGACGGTGTAAGCCGGCTGCTCCCCCGCCTTGGTCACCTGCTCGACAATTTGACGCCGATCGATCGCCATGCTGATCGCTTGCCGGACGCGGACGTCATCCAGCGGCGGGACGTCGTTGTTGAGTTTGTAGAAATAGATCGACAGCTTGGGAGCACTGTGGAAATCATCGCGGTCCCTCAGCTCTTCCAACACCGAGGCGGGCAGATCATAGACCCATTGCAGTTGCCCCGTCTCGTACATGTTCATCGCCGTGTTTTGACTCTCCAACGACACGAAGTCGATCGTTTCAAAGGAAACGCTGTCGGCACGCCAATAGTACGGGTTTTTCTCCACCCGAACACGATCGCGCAGGCGGCGGAATTTCAATCGGAAAGGGCCGTTGGAAACGATGTTTTCCGCCTTGGTCCACAGCGGGCTGCCATGGGTTTCCACGCACTCCTGGTTGACGGGAAACAGCGGGTAGTACGCGGCCAGGTTCAGAAAGTACGGCACCGAATTGTTCAGATGAACGACGAACGTTCGATCGTCAATGGCTTGAGCGCCGCCAAAATGTTTGAAGTCGACCAGCACCCCGTGCATCCGCTCGACGGACGCGTCGGCGGCGGCCGCCTCGGCCGAAACGGCGAAACGCTGCAACGTCGTCTCGGCTTCACTTTCGGCAATTGCGCCCGGATCGGCCACGTCGATTTCATAGATCCATCGGTCTTCCCAATCGAGCTGAGCCTGCTCGCGTTCTTCTTCCGTCGCGTCGGCACTCAACTCCGGGGCGTCGGGTTTGACGATCGCCCGCAGCGTTCCGTACTTCATCGTGCCGCGCGGAAAATGCTGGACGTTAGCTTCGCTCAGGGGCGTCTCACCGGGACGATCCCAAAGTTCGACTTCGACGCGATCGCCGATGTTGACGACCGAGCTGTTGTACTCCGTCGCCAAGCGGACTTCGCTGATCAGATACGCGTATTCGCAAGCCGTCGCAGGGTGCAACATCCGCTGCCACGACCAGGCGAAATCGTGGGCGGTCACCGGGCTTCCGTCGGTCCAACGGATGCCTTCGCGAAGCGTGAACGTGTAGGTCTTGCCGTCTTCGGAAACCTCATAACGCTCCGCCATCGCCGGCTGGGGAGCCAGCGGCTGCAATCCCGTTTCCGGATCGGGATCGCCCTCGGGCAGCATTCGCAACAAACCTTCAAACAGTTCGAAGATGATCCGGCTCTCCGGCTGGCCGGTCGCCCGGTGGGGGTCCAACGTACTCGGGTCGGTGCCGTTTTGAAGCGAAAAATCGGCCGGCGGAATGGGGTTCATTCGCGCAGCCCAGATCACTGCGACAACAGTGAACAGGCCCGCAAAGATCACGAATCCGCGGCGAACTTCCGGGGGCACGAGCGTGTCTCTTGTGGATGAAGGACTGGCGAGTGAAGTGGACCTCGGCAGTTTAGCGGGTTTGGCAAGCTTGGTGCGAGGGCGAAACTGATGGCGGACAAGCTCGCCGGGCACGACGAGCCCTAGCGACGCAATGCGCACCACTGTGGGGTAAGCATCTTGTTTGCCATCTCCAGTGGTTTACCACCGGCACGCTAGACGCGTTGCAAATCGCAAGCTGGAAGCTTAGCCACGGGTACGCCGGGGGCGTACGGGGATCGCAAGCTGGAAGCTTACGCCACTTTGGATTGAAGCCATCACGAGCTGCACGACAACATCGAGCATCCCGCCCGGTGACGCGCCCATTCGGGACGTTTTTCGGCATAGGCTTCTCGACCGAATTGTTCATCGTAGGGGTGGCGAAGCACCTCCAGCAGATCTGCGATCCCGGAATGGTCTCCCTGCTCGCTGCGATCGATCGCCAATTGAGCCAAGTAGTTGCGGAGTACATACAGCGGGTTGACGCGATTCATTCGCTCGCGCCGCTTTTCATCCGAGACGCCGGCGCTGCTGAGTCGGGTTTGGTAACGGCTGAACCAATCCGCCGTCGCCGTGCGGACTTCGTCGTTGATTTCGTCGGGCTTGTAATACGCTTCGTGTAACAAGTCGCACACCGATTCGGCATCAACGTCGCTCGGCACGTCGGCGAGCCGTCGGTAGAACAACGTCATGTCGGTCTCGGCCAGTTGCAGAACGTCAAACAGCTGCGAAAACAGACGCTGATCTTCTTCGCCATGAAACTTGTCCAGACCGAGCTTGGCGGACATCATCGAATTCCATCCGTCGTCAAACGTTTCGACATACAGATGCAATCCTTTTTGCAGCACGTCGACGTCGTGATCGACCAGCGGCAACAACGATCCGGCAAACTGTGCCAAGTTCCATTGGGCGACCTGGGGTTGATGCCCATAGCGATAACGTCGCCCCTGGGCATCGGTGGTGTTCGGCGTCCATCCCGGGTCGTAATCTTCCAGCCACCCGTAGGGGCCGTAGTCGATCGTCAGCCCCAGAATGGACAGGTTGTCGGTGTTCATCACGCCGTGGACGAAACCGACGCGCATCCAGTGCACCATCAACTCGGCCGTCCGCTGACAGACCTCGGCAAAGAACTCGGCATAAACCTCCGGTGACGGCTCGCCCAGATGGGGAAAGTCGTGCCGGATCGTAAAATCGGCCAGACGGCGCAGCGTGTCGACGTCATCGCGGCTGGCGAAGATCTGAAAATTCCCCAGTCGCACGAAGGATGGCGCGACGCGACAAACAATCGCCCCGGGTTCCTGCTTGGGATTGCCGTCGTAGAACATGTCGCGGGTCACCGCGTCGCCGGTCAGCACCAGACTGAGCGCCCGTGTCGTCGGCACGCCCAAATGGTGCATCGCTTCACTACACAGAAACTCCCGGACGCTGCTGCGCAACACCGCCAGTCCGTCGGCGAATCGGGAGTAGGGGGTCGGCCCGGCACCTTTCAGTTGCAACGTTTGATGACGCCCGTGGACGTCGACGACTTCGCCAAGATTGATCGCACGTCCGTCGCCGAGTTGACCGGCCCAATTTCCGAATTGGTGCCCGCCGTAACACATCGCAAACGGATCCATCGCCGGATGAAGGGCATTGCCACCCATGACATCGGCGAATTGCTGTGACTGCAAAAGCTCGGGTGTGATCCCCAACTGCTCGGCGATTTCACGTGAGTGCGCAATCAATCGCGGTGCCGCGACGGCTTTCGGAACGACACGGGAATAACACGCCCCGTGCACCTGACGGATCTGATTGGACTCGTCCGGATCGGCAGGCAAGTGCCGCGTGAAGCGGTTGTCGAACGTTAACGTTTCCCAGGCATCGATCCATTCTTGTTGTGACATGCCTGTAGTTTAGAGGCACGAACAGGTTTCGGGAGGTGTGGGGTGGGGGATGGCAGAAAAATGGAGCAGGACAGACAGGTCAGAACCCGAGGATTTTTTCGAGCCCCGAATTGATTTGCTCCATTCCCGAACCGAGTTGTTTCTGGATCAAGCTATCGAGTCGGTTTTGAATCACTTCGGCGCCGGCCTTGGTGCCCAGTTCGGTCATCACGTTGCGAACGGCGGAATCATCCAACTTGGGGCGATCGAGCGTTCCGGTGATGGGGAAGGTCAGCGTTTGACCGGCCAGGCCCCTGAGATCGCTGCCGAGCCAACGGGCGTCCAGCGGGACTTGGGCAACCAGGTTGATGCTGGAATCGGTGGCGACCCGTCCGCTGGTCATCAGATTCGCGCGATCGATTTTGAAATACATCCGCTGGTGAGTGGCGACTCCATTTTCGAAACTGAACTCGACGCTTTGGGGCGGCATCTCGATCAGCGTCTTGGCACTCGCCGGTTCGACTTGCCCGCCGGCCATCCGCGCAAGTGATTTGATTTGCTCGACGCCTTGGATCAATTGGTTTGCCAGCGGACCGGATGACAGTCGCATGTTTTGCACATCGAGTCTGCCGCGAACCACGCTGGCGTAGGGATCGTCGACGTTGAACGCCACTTCGTCGAACTCGGCCGCGATGTTGCCATCAATGGTGGTCGCATTGGCCGCCAGCGGAGCGAGATATTTGAGCCAGCCGGCTGCGGTCGACGGTGTGATCTTTAACGATTTGACTTTGGCCCCCGGTGACAATCGCACCATCATCGGACTGGCCATGTAATCGACCTGTGCCGCCAGATCGACTTGACCAACCTCGGCCGGAGTCGCATCCGAGGTCGGACCGAGCGAAAGGATGGGGAACGAAGTGCGAGCAATCTTGAGGGATTGGTCGGTCATCTGGAACGGCAACTTAGTTTGCCCGATGCGAATCTCGGCGACCTCGCACTGGTCCCATCCGAGTTCTCCCTTGACGACCAGCGTCGCATGGTTGCCGGTCGACGATTGACCGGTTGCCGAGGTCCACTTGAATTCGAAGGGGGCTTCGTGGATTCCGCTCGCTTGGATCGGCATCCCCATCAGATTGGAGAGCCGCGCGGCGACGACATCCATCTTCCATCGCGAAGGGCCGGACAACCGCACCGCCATCGATTCGCCCGCGGTTTGCACCTCGCCGACCATCGTGCCGGCAAACCCGTCGCTGGCCAGTTGCAGTTCGGGCAGGCTGACGATGCCGCTGTCGGCGTTGTATTGCATCCGCCCTTCGACCTTCACGCGTGGTTCCTGCCAAATCAGCTCACCCGGCGAAGTCTGTTGGACATTTCCGAAACCTTGCCCGAACGTCGGACGTGGGCTTGGACCATACGCTCCCGCGGGAGTCCCCGGCGGATAATTGCGTTGATCCGACGGAGCGTGAAGGGCGACGTTGGTTGCCGAGGCCGATGCGTCGATATTCCACTTCACCGGGCCGCTGGTGATGTTCAGCTTGCCGCTGGACAGTCCGCTGATCTGGTAGGCATGCTCTTGCACCGGTCGGTAGCTGATCGGTCGAATGACGTTGGTCGACGCCGCGCGTGCAATCGTCGAACCGACGCTCTCTTGCAACCGCTTTAAATCGGCGTTCCAAGCGATGTCCAAATTCGTTTTCTCACGACTCGCACCACCACGGATCGCCAGCGACAGTGCTTCGCCACGGACCGTCAACTCTTGCGACGAGAAGTTCCCACCGGGCCAATCGAGCACGCCGTCGAAATTGACCGTCACACTTTGTTGGACGTACCATTGGTTGTCGTAGTTGATGCGTGGCTGGCTGACGACAAATTCGGCTTTGGAAAGCGAACCGCCCGATCGACTGACGTTGGCGATCGCCGATCCGGTCAACCGGCCTTCGGCACTGCGGAGCGACTCGGGCAGCCAAGGTCGCAACGATTCGCTGAGGTTCTCCAGCCGCCCATCGCACTCCAACCGAACCGGATAGATGGAATCCGGTGTCGGTCGTGACACGGGCTCCATCAGTTCGGCACGCAAGGAAACACCGCCGCTGCGAATCCCAACATCAGCGGACATCAGTTGCTGGAGCGTTCGTCCGTCCCATTGGCCCTTGGCCGCGACGTCGCCCTGCACGATGGCGCGTTTGAAACGATGCCCGCTGGGCAAGGTGACCAGCAAGTTTTTCGCCTCGCCGTTGCCCAACAGATCCCACTGGTCGGTTCGCCCACCTTCGGATCGATTGACCGTCCATCGCACCTGGCCTCCGGCGGTCCCGCCCAACGAGAGGTCCGAGAGATCGATCACCGGTCGCAACATGGTGTATAGACGACCGAAATCGATCTGCAGTTCTGCGGTTCCGTCTTGAAGCGTTCCGGAACCGGATGCTTCGGCAAAGGAACTCTTCACGTCGAATCGCTCGGCACGCAGCACGCCTTCATCATCGGTCACCGTGGCCGTTAATTCGATCGGGTCGATCATGACGATCCGCCCATCGGCGCGGGCCCGCAAGGATTCACTCGAAAGCGTCAAATGGCTGCGTTGAGTCGCCGATGGTCCCGGCGCCGACGAACCGGCGGGTCGATTTTCGATGATGCCGTGCGCCCGCCCCGACACCAACGTGACGTTGTCGCGCAATGGGATCAGCCCCGGTAACGCTCGATCGAGTGACGCCAAATCCACATCCACGCGTGCCTTGCCGTCCAACGCCTGCAGCCAACTGAGCGGATTGTCTTCCGAACCGACCAGTGAGATCGTGGTCGGAAACGATCCGTCGAGTGTGGCCGAGGCGAAATCGGTTGTCAGCTCCAGCCCGCGACCGGACAGCCAGCCGCCGGCGAGCGCGACGTCTCCATCCAGGGTCGCGAGCTCATTGTTCCATTGCCGAACTTGAACCGATTGCGTTTGGACCGCCTGGGGCCGACCATCGGACGCTTGCCCGCCGGCGGCCGAGACGCTGGTCCGCAGGTTGCGAATCCGCACGTCACCCAAGCTGGCCTGGATCGCCCCGTCGGCAGCACCGACCAGCTGCAACCGACCGGTCGTGTCGCCGGAAAATTTTTGCGGCAATCCGTCGATCGCCCCGGCAAAGCGAAGGGCAACGAGGTTGGCGACGGACAGCGGAAAGGACTCGGTATCGAACGACACCTTCCACAATTCGGCCGACTCCGCTTGCCAGACAAACTGGCTTTGGATCGCTCCGCCGCTGCCGCCGGGCTCATTGACCACCCCGGCGATCTCACCGGTGATCCGCGCTCCCTTAACTGTCACACTAACATTCGATTGGCTCAGCGACCAAGACTCACCCGACGTCGAATCGGTGGCGATCGCGCCAAAATCTTGGATCTGGATCGATGCAGAGACCAATGATTCCGGCTGGTCACTCGGCTCCAGCAACGGGGCCAAATCCGATTCGATCGACGAACCGCCTTCGGCCACACTACACGCCAGCCCCACGCCACGCAGCGACACTTCACCGACCGCCGCCGGATCCAATCGCAGCAGTTCCATCACCGTCAACGCGGTATCGGCGCGGTCGATTTGGATGACCGTGTCACCCGATGGACCGACCAGCTTGAGCCCACGGATCGATAGCGGAGTGATCCAGCCGACGTCGATCGATTCGGCCGACGCGGTCCAGCCGTAGGCCTGTGCTCTTGATGCAAGCATGGACCGGGCGACCCCGGTGTGGCTGACCAAACTGGGGGCCGCGAGCGCCAGCAGGCCGAGAAATCCGAGCGCTAGCAACAGCATTCGGTAGTAGCGTCGGGAGCGATTGGAGCGTCGTCGCCGCGTGGCATCGAGCTGAGAACGCTCGAGATCATCTAGCAAATAGTCGTCTCTCACCACGGTCACATCCTTGTGCCTGCCGCACAGAAATCCCTTCACCTGAAAAGCGCTGCGGACGAGAGTACGCCAAAACGCCCCCGCGGCGCAAGATCAATCTGGACCGCCGGGTGAATCAGCGACAGGAGAACCGGAGCAATGGGTCAAAACAGTTGGTGGTCAAAAAATCAAATCCCGAACCGGCGCCATCCCTTTGACCACCCCATCTTTTGACCACGCCATCTTTTGACCACGCCCTTCCCTGGCGGGCTGTCGATTGAGTCGATCTCCATGACTTCAACGCGAGCATGTCAGGTGCGACGCGTTACCGAGGGGCGCCGCGTGGGCCCTTGCGAACGCGTGCGGGCTTATACCGACAGCCCGCTGGCCGCATCCGTTGCCGCTAGTTTTTTTCCGGCTTGGGGTTCTCGGCCTGTGGCTTTTCATTCTTGGAAGGCGTCGCCTCCGCTGCCTCCTTCGCCTCCGGCTTCGCTGTCTCCTTCGCCTCCGGCTTCGCTGCCTCCTTCGCCTCCGGCTTCGCTGCCTCCTTCACCTCCGGCTTCGCTGCGGGTTTTGCCGAAGGCTTCGCGTCAACCTTTTCCTCTGGTTTCGGTTCGGATTTGGCGGCGTCTTCCTTCTCAGCCTTCTCAGCGGCGGGTTCCTCGGGCTTCGGCTTTTCGTTCCACTCCAGCTTGGCCGCTTCTTGACGCTCCTTTTTGGAGGCGATCACGGGGAAGTCCACCGTGGTGAGACCGCGGTCGACGATCCAAATGTTCCGGAAACGGACGGGGTCGCCGTGATCTTGAATGTTGATCGGTGACAACGTCGGTTCTTCGGGTTTGCCGGCACCGGTCTTGTTGGCCAGTTCGACGTCGTCTTGCACCTTGACGCCGTTGATCCAACTGGTCACGCGTGCGTTGCGGATCTTGCTGCCGTCGGCGGCCCAGCGGGGCGCGGTGAAATGGACGTCATAGGTTTGCCAGACCAGCGGCGGCAGTGCCATGTTCACGTCGGGTGCTTTCATGCGGTACAGAGCCCCGAGGCCGTTGAACATCTTTTCGGTTCCGAACGAATCGAGCACCTGACACTCGTAGCGGCTCTGCAGGTACAGGCCGCTATTGCCGCGCTGTTGGCCTTCGGCTTGCGGCATGTAGGGCAAGCGAAATTCGACGTGCAGGTCAAAATCTTGGAACATCGGCGAGATCAGCGCGCCTTGCTTGAGCAATCCGTCATCGGTCATCTCGGCTTTGACGAAGTGGTCGACGCTGGTGCCGTCGAACAAGACGGTCGCACCTTTGGGAGCTTTGGCACCGAGCGTGGGGCTGACACGGTGAACGCGTTTGAGTCGTCCGAGCAACTTGCCGCTGGAACTGACCAGGTTGCAGCCCTTGGGGTCGACGAAGATTGCCCAGGGTCCACCGGAAAGCACCAGACTGTCGTTGCCCCGGAGCCCGATCAGCCGCATCTCTTCACTTTGGTGGTTGGGCTCACCCGGCAGCCCTCCGTAAAACGCGATCGCATGGAATTGGTCTCCCGCGACCGGGCGGATTTGCAACGCCACGCTTTGTTTCTTTTTCTTTTCGCCTTTGGCACCGATCTGCCCGACGAACTCACCCATCAACGGATAATTCGGTTCCTTTTCCGGCGGCACCGTGTAGGCCGGCCCTTTACCGGGGATGATCGTCGGTTTCTGGGCAAAACCGGCGGCGGGGATCAGCAACATCGCCGCGACGAGCAATGCCGCAGCGGAATGGAATCCGAACTTGTTCTGGTGCAGTGACATGGGAGGCAATAGGCCAAAAGCGGGGAACCGAGGCGGGGAGATCTGCAGCGAGTCGCACGAGCGATCCGAATCAGATTCGAAATCGAACGGCCACCTCGCAGCAGAGAGTCTAATTCGCGCGGCGCCGCGGTACCACTTCGCGGCAGAAAATTGCCCCCGGGGGAAATCGAGTACCAGCACGAGCGTTCTCGCACAGACACTCCCTCACGGCGCCCCCCGCTACCGACTGCATTGCCAGGGCAGCATTGCCAGGGCACAGGGTCAGCCGTGATCGGAACGGCAGACCGAACTGTCTCCGGCGAGTCTCAGCAGCCTGCCGCGAGCCGAGTCCAAGGAATCGGCCAAAGCGGTACCCCCGTGTTCATCATTCTCGGCAGCGACGATTTCGACCTGCTCCACGCCGATGAAAGAGAACACCGTTCGCAAGTGGGGATCAAGGTGGTTCAGGGGTTCATTGCGACCGCCGGGCCCGTAGCCGCCGTCGCCTCGTGAGATCACGGCGATGAGACGTTTCCCGCGAACCAGTGGTGTGTAGGCTGAATCTGGATCATCGGGATGAAAATCGAACGTCCGACCGACACGAACGATTTGGTCGACATAGGCCTTGAAGCCGCTCGGCATGCCAAAATTGTAAAATGGGATCCCGGCGACAATCAGGTCGGCGCTGAAGAGTTCGTCGACGAGTTCGTCGCTCAACCGCAAGGCCGTTTGCATTTCCACGCTGCGTTGATTTGCAGGCGTAAATGCGGCGGCAATCCAATCCTGCGTCACATGTGGCAACGGGTCTCGACCGATGTCCCGATACGTCACCGTACCGTCCGGATGGGTGCGTTTCCAACGTTCCGCGAATTCGGCGGTTAGACGACGCGTGTGAGAGCGATCAAACCGCGGGCTCGAATCGATGTGCAACAGGTGATTCATCTCAATTCTCCAATCTGAATTTGGGCGGTTGCCGAAGGCGTGTCGGCGAAGGTAGTTTTTCGACCGTACCGGTATCATGTCCGGGTACTCGGCGAGGGCAACTGGGCACAAATTTGTGGGGTACTTTCTTTTAGGGAGGGATTCAAAAACGATGAGCGATCCAGAGGTGACCGAGGTCTTTGAGAAATGTTTGGGGTGCCGATACATGGTGGCACTGCTGAGACACATCGAAGTCGGCGTGAAGCGACCGGGGCAGTTGCAACGGGCCGTCGAAGGGATGACGGCGAAAGTACTCGCGGAGCGGCTGAAGCGTCTCGTCGAATTTGGCGTGGTCGAAAAAACGAGCTATCCCGAAATCCCACCGAGGGTCGAATACGATTTGACTTCGTTCGGCCGGCGATTGCTGGAGATCATCGATGAAGTCGACGCACTTCAAAAGCAAGCTCGCCTCCGCGACACCCGTTAATCCCACGACTCACCATGGGAATCAAACAAGACCAACGCTGTGTCGATTCCCAGTTCATGTTAAACTGATGCGTGTAAAGTTTGTTCCCTAGCCGCCAGGTCGTCCCTCGAGATGTGATGGATGAGTGAAGCTGCCCGATATATCCCGCACTACACCGTCGCGGATTACCGACAGTGGGAAGGCGACTGGGAATTGTGGCACGGGACGGCCGTCGCGATGACGCCCAGCCCGTTCGGCCGGCACGGTGGACTGCTCGTCAAACTCTGTACCGCGCTGACGATTGCAATCGATCAAGCCCAGTGCGATGCCTGCGTGCTCGCCGAGATCGACTGGATCATCTCGGACGACACGATTGTTCGCCCTGATGCAAGCGTCCTTTGCGGCGGGCCTCCCGAGGGGCATATCGAATCGACCCCGGCGATGATCGTCGAAGTGCTGTCCGATTCCACGCGAGACCGTGACACGAAACAGAAGCGAACGCTGTATCAAGAGAACCGAGTTCCCTGGTATCTGATCGCCGATCCCCGCGACATCTCCGTTCAACTGCTTCGGCTCAGCGACCTTGGCGAATACGAATCTGTTCCCGTCTCAGAACACGTCCAACTCTCGATCTGCGACAACTGCTGCCTGGTCGTGGACCTAGGCTGGCTGTCGCGCTGACGACGTTGGTGTTTAGCCTTTAGGCCAAT
>NZ_JANZKV010000001.1:41951-45116 GCF_025060895.1 Stieleria sedimenti
GCGATTCCCGGTCGCTGCAACGCAGCGACAATGGGCGGCGAAAGCCTGCACACCATTCCTATCCCCGTGCCATTCAGGTCCGACACCTTATTCCAGGCACGCGACGCTTTCTCACGCCGATTTGTAAGCCGTGATCTGAGCGGCTACCATCAGGGACTTCTTCGTACGATTCCCCCTGCCTTCGCACCTCTCCGGATCCGCCGATGACCGCGTCCCCACCGAATTTATTTCCTCGCTGGCGTTCTTCTCTGGCACTGTTTTTGTCGCTCTGCGCTGCCATCGGCGTGAACGCCGTCGCCTCCGCCGCTGAGTCCGATCGCCCCAACATCGTGTTCATCTTCACCGATGACCACTGCACCCAAGCACTCAGCGCCTACGACCCGACGCGGATCACGACGCCAAACATGGATCGCATCGCCCGCGAGGGCATGCGGTTTGATCGCTGCTACGTGACCAACGGCATCTGTGGCCCCAGCCGGGCCGTGATTCAGACCGGCAAGTACAGCCACCTGAACGGCTTCATCCGCAACGGCAACCGATTCAACGGCGACCAGCAAACGTTCCCCAAGCTGCTCCGGGCGGCCGGCTACCAAACCGCCGTCATCGGCAAATGGCACCTCGCCACGACGCCCCAAGGGTATGACTACTACGACGTCTTGAAAGGCCAAGGGCCGTACTACAACCCGCCAATGATCACCGAGGGCGACGACGGGCAACCGGTCACGCGACCCCACACCGGATACACCACCGAGATCATCACCGACAAGACACTCGCCTGGCTGAAGCAGGATCGTGATCCCGACAAGCCGTTCATGGTGATGTACCAGCACAAGGCGCCTCACCGTAATTGGAGACCAGCGCCCAAATACTTGACTTGGCTGGACGACGTGACGATCCCCGAACCGGAAACGCTATGGGACGACTACCAGGGCCGCACCCAGTCGGCCAGCCGGCAAACGATGACGATCAAGACCCACTTGAACGCCAACGACCTGAAGTTGTCCGGATACGGCAACATGAACGACCAACAGAAGATCGCCTGGGACGCCGCCTACGGCCCCAAGAACAAGGCCTTCGAAGCCGCCAAAGACTCGATGACCGAAGAAGAGATCATCAAGTGGAAGTACCAGCGTTATGTCAAAGACTACCTGCGCTGCGTCAAAAGCGTCGATGACGGCATCGGCCAAGTGCTCGATTACCTGGACGAAAGCGGGCTGGCTGAAAACACCGTCGTGATCTATTCCTCCGACCAGGGCTGGTACCTCGGCGAACACGGTTGGTTCGACAAGCGTTGGATGTACGAAGAATCGCTTCGCACGCCGCTGCTGGCACGCTGGCCCGGCAAGATCGCGCCGGGATCCACTAACAACGACATTGTCTCCAATTTGGACTTTGCCGAAACGTTCTTGGATCTCGCTGGCGTTGACGTGCCCAGCGACATGCAAGGCCGATCATTGGTACCGCTGCTCCAGGGCAACACGCCGGACGATTGGCGTCAGGTTTTCTACTACCACTACTACGAAAATCCCGGAGCACACAACGTCGCCCGACATTACGGCGTGACGAACGGTCGGCACAAATTGATTCACTACTACGCGCTCGAAGGCAAGAAGATTGATGATTGGGAATTGTTCGATCTGAAAGCCGATCCGAACGAACTGCAAAGCGTCTACGGAAGCACCGACTACGCCGATGTTCAAAAGCGGCTGATGAATCAGCTGACCACCGCGCGGGAACAGTTTGGCGTTCCGGAAGATTCGGATCCGGGCACAGCCCGCAACCGCCAACCGAGAAACCAGGCGGCGAAAAAGAAGAAGTAGTGATCGGCGGCGGATGACACCGGTGGGCGAAACTCGATCGCACCCCGTGCGTCATCAGCGCGATCCAAGGGCAACAAGGATCACGCAACGATGCAAAGGAGCGGATTCAAATCGTTGCGGCTTGGCGACGTGGCGTGAGCGCCCTCCAGCAAGCACACCAACGCATCCGTCATACCGCCACTGATCAGTGGCTATCCTTCAGTTCTCTGTGAACAGAACACCAGATAGTTGCCGAAGGGGTCCCAGATATTCAAATCTGTATTGCGCCCCTGATATCGTGGATCCACGGCAACTGCCTCTGGATATTCGGTTTCTTTCGCATTCAGATAGTCACAATAGTTTTGCAATCCGAGGACTGGAATATTGACTTCAGAGATCGGCGCATCCTCCTTGGCATGCCCATTGAGATGAAGGAGGGCATCTCCAAGATGAATCTGCATATACAGTGGCGCCGTTGGCGAAAACCGTGACTCCCAGTCTATCTCAAAGCCCAAATATGCCAGATAGAATGCCTTCGCCGTGGCTTCACCGAACATCCGCAGGACCGGGATCGAAGACTTGATCTCGAACCCGTGGGGTGACTCTTGACTTGATTCGCTCATGAGGATGTGCCTCGATGACCAGATGCGCACGTACTGCTCGGAATGATAACGTCCGCCGTCAGCGGGCACGGGCATTGTGGTTTCCACTTGTAATCGCGCTGTGCCGTGCTCCGTGGCACGCAATGGTCATTCGCCGCTCTTGGGTTCATGAAAGTAGTAACATAAGCCGTCGGGCGCGACGACAAAGAAGACGGCAAACGATTTGCCGTCGCGGTCGTCGGTGCGGATATCGCCGGTTTCGAGTCCAGCATTCCCAAACTCACGTTTCAGTCCGTGAATGTCAGAGACGAGAATCGCCGCGCCATCCTGGGACGCATCGCCACCATTGACCGCAAATCCGACGCGGGTTCCGTCGCGTTCGAGGATTACCGTCGGAACCGGTTCAGTCGTTCGTTGGACTTCATTCATGCCGAAATGCTTACAGTACCATTCAGACGCGGAGGAAACATCGCATACGGGCAAAGCGAGCACGTCGTCCTGGTAGGGGAATGCTTCTTTGAATGCGGGTTTTGTCTTCATTGCGATTGGACGAATGCGCCAGATGCAGAAAGGGCTTCGGTCGGATAACGAATGGTGATCTATCCGCGCACGCGGAGGAACGGAGAGAGATCGGGCATTGAACTTTATCGGCCTCAGGCGGCGCGGTGCAGGACTGGATTAGAACGGATCCTGACGGAGAGTGCCAGCTTCTCAGGCCCAGGCGAATTCAAGCTGAGCGGCGGAAGGCTGGTCCGATTCGGCCG
>NZ_JANZKV010000010.1 GCF_025060895.1 Stieleria sedimenti
GCCTGCACACCAACACGTGTGCCCGCGTCATTGGGGTCAGGCACCCTTCGTTAAAGAATGGTCCGAGGGCTACAGCAAGATCTCTTCGACCACCCGCGCCGGTTTGACGCCGGTCAGTTTCTGATCGAGTCCTTGGAAGGGGAACACCATCTTGCGGTGATCGATCCCCAATAGGTGCTGCATCGTCGCGTGGAAGTCACGCAGATGCACCGGCGACTCGGAAATCTGGTACCCCAGTTCGTCCGTCGCACCGTAGGTCATGCCGGGGCGAATGCCACCGCCGGCCATCCACATCGTAAAGGCATTGGGATTGTGATCGCGACCGTGAAATCGAGTCGCCTGGCCGCCACGGTTTTCCGCCATCGAGGTGCGGCCGAATTCACCGCTCCAGACCACCAACGTGTCGTCCAACATGCCGCGGCGTTCCAGATCGTTCAACAGCGCGGTCATCGGGCGATCGGTCTGCATGCACTTTTTCGACAGGCCTTTCCCCAACGATTCACCTTCGTTGGTTCCGTGGGAGTCCCATCCCCAATCGAACAATTGAATGAAGCGGACGCCACGTTCGGCCAGCCGCCGCGCCAACAAGCAATTATTGGCAAAGGATTCTTGACCGGGTTCGGTACCGTACTCCTCGTGCGTTTCCTTGGTTTCCTGACTGATGTCCATTGCGTCGGGGACGGCCGTTTGCATGCGGAACGCGAGTTCATACTGCTTCATGCGTGTCAGCGTTTCCGGATCGCCGAAGGATTCGTAGTTCATCTGGTTCAATCGATCCAACGTGTCGAGCGCAAGGCGTCGCTCGTCGCGTGAGACACCGGACGGGTTGGAAACATTCAACACCGGATCGCCCTTGGAACGGCACTGAACGCCTTGATAGACCGAAGGCAGGAACCCGCTGCTCCACAACGCTTTTCCGACACGCGGTTGCCGTCCGCCGGACAACAGCACGATGAACCCGGGTAGATCTTCGCTTTCCGATCCCAAGCCCCACGTCACCCAGGAACCGATCGACGGGTACCCGACCCGCGATTGGCCACAATGCACCATCAACTGGGCCGGGCCGTGATTGAACTGGTCGGTCTGCATCGATTTGACGAAGCAAACCTTGTCGACGACCTTGGAAAAATGCGGCAACCGATCCGACACCCACGCGCCCGAGTCGCCGTATTGTTGGAACGGGTAACGCGGCCCCAACATTTTGGGCGTGCCTTGGATGAAGGCGAACCGATTGCCTTCCAAATACTCGGCGGGGCAATCTTTTCCGTCGACCTCGTGCAGGGCCGGTTTGTAGTCAAACAATTCCAATTGGCTCGGCGCACCGATCATGTGCAGGAAGATCACGCGTTTGGCTTTCGCGGCGATCGCCCCCAGACCGCCGCCGCTGGGACTGGCCGACAGCGCACCGGCCTGGCCGGCCAACCATGCCGCCCCCAACCCGGCCGCGGACTGTTGTAGAAAGTGTCGCCGCGTTTCGAATTCCAGCCTTCGTGTGAACACTTCGCCGGCGAGTCGTTGTTCGATGCTACTCATTTCGTCAATACCTCATCCAAGTTCAACAAGACGCTCGCGACTGCGGTCATCGCCGCCCGCTGATTCGGTTCTTCGCCGTCGTGTTTTTGCAAAATCGAATCGTAAAGTTCTCTGATGGCAACCGATTCCGCTTGTTTGGGCTGTCGACAGGTTGCCAATCGGAAACCGTAACGAAGCTGTTGGTCGAAGTCGTCGTCGGCCGCGATCATGCGACCGGCCAATGCCTGAGAAGCTTCGACGAACGTAGCGTCGTTGAGCGTCATCAACGCCTGGGTCGGCGTGTTGGAAGGCAATCGACGCATCGAGCAAAACTCGCGTGACGGCGCGTCGAACGATGCCATCATCGGATAGGGAATCGATCGTTTCGTGTACGTGTAAATCGTTCGTCGATAGCGGTCCGGGTTGCTGGGGTCCACCGTCGCCCATTTGTCGCCCCCTTGGAACGGTTTCCAGACGCCGTCGGGAAGCGGCGGATGAACCGGCGGGCCGAATTGCTTTTCGCTCAACAGACCGGCGATGAACAACGCCTGATCACGAATCGTCTCGGCAGGCAGACGTCCGCGTGGACCTCGACTGAGCCATCGGTTGGCCGGGTCGATTTCGTAACGCTCCGCGTCCACTTCCGCGCTCTGGCGATACGTCGAACTGAGCACCAATTCGCGCAACAACGTCTTCACGCTCCATCCCATCTCGGTGCGGAAGCGAACGGCCAGATCATCGAGCAACCGCGGATGCGTCGGCGGTGCCCCGGCGATTCCGAAGTCTTCCTGCGTTTCGACGATGCCGGTGCCGAACAGTTGCGCCCAAAAACGGTTGACGGCGACCCGCGCGGTCAGCGGGTTCTCGGGGCCGATCAGCCACTGGGCCATCTGCAACCGCGTCAACGAAGCGTCGGGTTCGACCGCGGGCGTGGCCAAAAACGCAGGAATCGCCGGGTCAACGGGATCAGTTTTCGTGGTCTGATTGCCGCGATCAAACACCCGCGACGGTCGGGCAAACTCCTGCGGCCGTTCGACCAGAATCGGCGTGTTGATCGAACGGATCGATGCCCGCTGGTGACGAACCGCCGCGATCCGTTCGCGGGCCGCCACGCGTTCGGCGTCCGTCAGCCACTCGGTAAATCCGCTCGATTGGCTGACCGCAATCCTGCCGCGATGGGCGATCAGCGGAAACGCTCCCAATTCAACGTCATTGAACGCGATCTCCACATCCAGTCGGTCGCCCGGTTTGACCTGGACCGGTGGATTGGCCAGGAACGCGCCGGTGCGAGCGTGATGAATTCGAGAATACGGACCGAATCCGTGGTTGGACTTGGGGTTCAAACTTTCATTGGGCTGCAACAGCGGATCGGGTTCGTCGGAGATCACTTGCTCGAATTGAATCGCCGTTTCGGTCCCGTCCTGGGAAATCAGTTTGGCCGCCAGGTGCGAGACGATGAATCCCCACTCCGAATCGATCAGGGCTTGTTGCTCGTTCTTTGGAAATCCGGTGAACCGCAGCGCCGTGATCTGCTCGATCGACTCGTCGATCTTGCCGTTGATGTGCACCTTGGTTCTGGTTTGTACCGTTCCCGTCGTCTGGTACTCCGCGACGCCATCGACCGTTGCAGCGAGGACGCGTGTATTGTTGTTGGTGGACAGCTCCAAATCGGAAATCGGTTGCCAGAGCTCGTCGTCCTTGACCAGCTCGCCGGCGAGCTGCCACTCATTCAACCACAGCTGGTCGGCCTGCTCGTCCAACCGGAACGCTTCATCAAATTGTTCGTGATCGACGGGAACGGCCAGCGTCGGCAGGTCGTTGCCCAAATCACTATCGGCGGTGTTGTTGAAGAATGCCAAGAATTGATAATACTCCTTGTGCTCGATCGGATCGTAAGGATGCGAGTGGCACTGGACGCATCCGAACGAGACACCTTGCCATGCTTGCCAAGTGGTGTTGACGCGGTCCATCACCGCTTCGGTGCGAAACGTCTCGTCGTCCGTTCCGCCTTCTTCATTGGTTTGCGTTGTTCGATGGCACGCGGTCGCAAGCAGGTCGTCGAGTGTGCGATCGGGCAACAGATCACCGGCCAATTGCCGAACCGTGAATTGGTCATACGGCATGTCTTCGTTGAACGCCCGGATCACCCAGTCGCGGAATTGCCAGATCGTGCGACGACCATCCAGCCCCAGACCTCGTGAATCGGCATAGCGGATGACGTCCAGCCAGACACTCGCCCAACGCTCGCCGAACGCGGGCGAAGCCAAAAGATCGTCGGCGGCAACCCGGTACGCGTCTTCGCCGTCGCGGCGAACGCCTGCTAAAAAGGCGTCGACTTGTGCGGGCGTCGGTGGCAACCCTGTCAAATCCAACGACGCCCTGCGGAACCATTCTTCCGGCTCAGCATCCGCCTGGGGCGCAAGCCCCTGCTGTTTCATCTTGTCCAGCACAAACGGATCGATGCGTGTTCGCGACCATTGATCGGATTCAAGCGAACGGGTCTCAGCACGTTGCGGTTGGGTAAACGCCCAGTGCTTCCCCCACTCGCCGCCTCCGTCGATCCAACGTTTCAGAACATCGATCTCGGCGGCGTTGAGTGAGCGACCGTGATCACTCGGCGGCATGTGCTCTTCCTCGTCGGCCGGGAGCAACACTCGTTCCATCAAATAAGAGTCTTCGGAGCTGCCCGGATCGATCACCGCCAGCACGCTGTCGGCATAGACAAAGCTCAGCCCCCCGGCTTGCTTGACACCACCGTGACAGGCCACGCAGTGCTGGTTGAAGATCGGCCGCACGTCACGATTAAAGTCCACCGGTGGCGAGATCGCGTCATCTGCGGCGGGGGCACTCCCCCCCAGCAAACCGCCGAACCAGAATCCGATAACCGTAGTCAATGTGAGTAAACGTATCACGTCGCTCCGCCAAATATGAACCTTTTCGTAAACCATAAGCCTCCATCGAGTTTAACCGATCTCTGGATTGGAATCTAACCGCACAGGCGACTAGTGCTTTGTTCCAATTTGAAATTAGGGTTGGCCAGCGAAAAGGGGTCCGCCCCCTTTTCGCGAATCTCTCATCGACCCGAACATTGAAATGGAACAAAGCACTACGCACGTCGATAGACCGTTTCGACGGCCTTGGCTTCCGAGCCGTCAGGGAACACGTTGAAGGCCGTGATCGTCAGTTCCTTCGGACCGCGTTTTTGGTATCGCGTTTTCCAGCCCCAGCGGGGTGCATCCTTGGCGACGTCGTACTCGCCGACGACCTCAAAACCGCTCTCCTTCGCCTCGCCCTGAGAGAACATGATCGCATCGCTCATGTGAAAACTGTCGATCCAGGCAACTTGAAATTGCTCCGTGACACCGTTTTGCGAGATCAACTCTTCACCGCGGCGGGGCTTTCCTTGCATCGCCCCTTGGTAGGTGTGTCTGGCGAACGCACCTCCCAGGATCAGCTGAAATTCCCCTCGGACGGCGGACTCGTCGGCCAATTCATCGGGCTCGAACCAGGTCCGACAGGTGCCCTCCCATTTGCCGGAAAGCCACTCGAATAACTCTGTTTTACGGATACCGCTGTTGCTGATGTCGCTCATGGATTCACCCGATCAGGTCGCCGATCACGGTCCCGTCGCGATTGACTTGAACGGGACGACCGTCGGCAGTGTTTAATTCCAAATCACCATCGATTCCGATCAGATGATAGAGCGTGCGGACCAAGTCGGCGGGGCTGATCGGTTGCTCGGCCGGCCGTTCGCCGTGCGCGTCACTCTTGCCGATCACTTGCCCACCGACGATTCCGCCGCCGGCCAGGGCGACGCTGAAGGCACCGGGCCAGTGATCGCGGCCTCCCCGCGGATTCAATTTGGGAGTCCGACCGAATTCTCCCATCAGAATCACGAGTGTGGAGTCGAGCAGCCCTCGCTCGGCAAGATCGCTCAGCAGCGCCGAATAAGCTTGATCCAGCTTCGGAATTTTACCCGCCGTCCCGCCGGTGAAGCCCTCTTTCAAACGAAGATAAATGTCTTCGTGCGTGTCCCATCCGCGGTCGGTCACGGTGACAAATTTCGCGCCCGCTTCGACCAAACGCCGAGCCATGAGACATCCGTGTCCGATCAGATGCCGGCCGTAGCGATTGCGATCACGTTGTGATTCTTGTTGCAAATCAAACGCCGCGCGTGCCTGGGATGATTGCACCAACCGAAACGCCTGGTCGAACGCCGAATCGGATTGCCCCGACTCGGCCAGACGCGTTTCGGCCAGACGCGTTTCGGTCTGCCGAGTGAGTTCGTCGACGGCGTTTCGAAACTCACGTCGACGCGTCAAACGATCGGGCGTCATGCCGACCGGCAACTCCAAGTCTTGAACGCGAAACTCCGGCCGTGAAGGGTCGCCTTGGACGATGAAGGGCATCGTCGACTCGGGCAGGTAACCGCTGCCGATCATCCCGTTGGGTTTCGCGATCGCGATGTTCGTGGGAATCGCCGTCTGGGACTGGGAAAGGTGTTTCTGGACCGATGGAAGACTCGGATACGTCAGCGCCCGGTTCGGTTTGTATCCGGTCAACAAGTAATGACTGGCGAAATTGTGCTCGCCCAACGGCGACGTCATCGATCGCACCAGCGCGACCTTGTCCATTTGCGTCGCCGTCCGTGGCAATTGTTCACAGACTTCGATGCCGCTGACGTTGGTCGGGATCGGCGAAAACGGACCGCGAATCTCTGTGGGTGCGTCGGGTTTCAAATCGAACAGGTCCAGATGACTGGGACCACCGTCCAGCCAGATCAGAATGCACGCCTGGGCTTTGGCCGAATCATCAATCTGCCGCGTCGCGATTGATTCGGCACGCGCCTGCTTCGCCATGAACCAATCGCTGACACCGATCCCCAGCGCCGACAAGCCTCCCACGTGCAGCAACTCGCGACGGTGAACCCCATCGCAGCGTCGATCGGGATGACGATTTTTCATTGGATTTGTCACTTGTCATTCGGCTAGTGATTGGTCAGAAAAGTTTCACTGGTCAGCAAGCCCCAGAACACGTCGGCAAAAAACATCTGTCGCGTGGGCGGATCATGCCATTGCCCGTCGGCCTCGGTCGCCAATTCCAATTGCTTTGCCCAGTACCGACGTTCCGATGCATTGGGCGGACGGGACAAGGTTTGCTTGTACAGCGTCTCCATCAGTTTGAAGTCGTCCGGGTATACCTGCAACCATTTCGTCAATCGTCCCCGCGGATCATCCAGACGCCGGTTCAACAGGTCGCCGTTGAGAAAGTGCAGGACCTTGGCGAGCGAACCGGCACTCAGCTCCGGCGTTTCGCACGCCGCTTCACGGTCACACCGACCGAGAATGTCCAGTGTCTCCGACGCCATTCGGTTGTCGGTCAGCCGGAGGGCATCGCGTTGATCACCTGCGCCGTACACGATGTCAACACCGGTGACGTCCGCGATCGCCCCGGCAACCACCTCGGCTTCCAATCCGCGGGGAATGAAGTGCGAGTAATAAACCGAGTCGGATTCATTGGCCGGGCGTGTTTGTGACGTACGTCCATAGGCGTCGCTGTGACAGATCAGACGGATGATTGGGCGGAATCGAAACCCTTTTGCGGTGAACTCACTTGCCAGCGCGTCGAGCAGTTCGGGATGGCTGGCGGGGTTGGTCGCGCGAATGTCATCGACCGGATCGATCAAACCGCGTCCCATCAGTTGAGCCCAGATTCGATTGACCGCGGCGCGGGCGAAGTACGGATTGGACGGAGCGGTAACCCAGCGGGCAAATTCCATCCGACCGTTCTCGTCAGCCGACAGATCACGTGTTCCGGGAATCCGTGCCATCGCGGGTTGCCCGGTCACCGGATGAGTGACTTCACCACGCGTCGAGGTGCTGACGACACGTCCGCGTTTTAGTTTGGCGAAGATCGCAGCCAGCCCGTGATAGTCGTCTTGGGTCCAGTGGTCCAGCGGATGATCGTGGCAGTTGGCACAGCGCAAGCGAACCCCCATGAACACCCGCGTCGCCAACTCGGCCAGCCCATCGGGGCCATTGCCCGAACGCAGGAAGTTGACGCTGCCGTCGAGATAACCGTCCCCGCTGGCAGTCAACATCGCCGACGCCGATGCGTTCCAGGGACGGTCCTGGCGAAACGATTCGGTCAACCAATCGTGATACGCTTGACTGCCTTCGGGTTGCAGCGACTTGCTATCGATGCCCAACAGATTGGCCCACTTCAGCGCCCAATAGGCCGCAAATTGATCGGTGTTCAACAAGCGGTCCACCAACCGTTGCCGCTTGTCGTCGGATCGGTCCGCCACAAACGCATCCAACTGCTCGACCGAAGGCAGGTGTCCGGTCAGGTCCAGCCAAACCCGCCGCGCGAATTCATGGTCGCCGGCCTGGGGTGAGGCGGGAATCCGTAACTGTCGCAGCTTGACATCGACCCAACGGTCCACCACGGACTGCGGCTCGACGTCAGGCGACGACTCGAGTTCCTTCGTCCCCAACGGGATGCCCAAGCGAATGGCATGAACCCGATCCAGATAGCGCGCGATGACGACATGCTCGCCACGACGATGGACCGTCAGACGATTGGAATCGCGGTCGATGGAAACCGATTCGGCATCGTCCGACGTGAGCGACGTGACGTCGGTCACATCCTCCGTTGATCCGTCATCGAACCGCGCGATGACCGACACGGCGACCGAGTCCTGCACATTTTCCAACAAGACGTTGCTGGGCGTCACTCGAACGTCCGTCAATTGCCGCCGCTGCAAACGTTTGCCGCCCTGGGCGATCCATTGTTCCAGCAGCGCGTACGCGGGTGACGCATCGTCAAACCGTTCTCCTCCGCCATGCTCCATCGTCTCGGTCGCTTTGCGCAGCAACAGACTCTGCTGCGGTTGATACAAATTGATGCGACGACCTTCCAATTCCTGCACAATGGCAACTTGGTCGTCGGCCGCTCGGGAACCGAACAGCGACAGCTTGAATCCGCCACGTCCGATTGCGGCACCGTGGCAGGCACCCGCGTTGCAACCGTACCGCGTCAGGATAGGAACGACTTGGGTATCAAAATCGATCGCATCGTTCGGCTCCTCGCCCCGCGCCCACTGCGACGCATCGCCGGCGCAGAGGACCAGCGTCATCATCGAAAATCGGAACATGCGTCGAACGGTGAAAACCAATGAGATCGCCTCGGGTTAGCGGTTAGCGGTTAGCGGTTAGCGGTTAGCGGTTAGCGGTTAGCGGTTAGCAGTTAGCAGTTAGCAGTTAGCAGTTAGCAGTTAGCAGTTAGCAGTTAGCAGTTAGCAGTTAGCAGTTAGCAGTTAGCAGTTAGCAGTTAGATTGGAGATTTAAAAGCTAAAAGCTAAAAGCTAATAGCTAATAGCTTCAAACCTTGGACCTTCCTCTTCTTTTCACTCCCTGCCCGGATTCGGGCGTCTTCGCATGTTCATCGCTCGCCCGGGATAGGCGGCTTTTTGGAGCTCTTCGGCGGTGGGCGGTGTCTTTCCGAGTGCTTTGGCGAATTCGCCGGCGATCTTCACACCGTCGGTCATCGAGGGTTGGACCAGCGCGTAATTTGCCAGCACCTTGTTGTCTTTGGCAACCAAGACGGTCAACTCGACGTTGCGATTGAGCCCGTACGCGCCGGGTCCTTCGCCGCCGTCGATCGAGATTCCGACAGGGACTTTCAAATTCAACGACGGCCGTGCACGAGTCAGGTAGGCTTCCGCTTCCGCTTTGTCGTCGTTGAGCCAAACGATGGCGGAGTAGGACGGAGGGTCCTTGAGCGTTTGGGCATAGTTGGTCAATCCGCGGGCCAATCCCAATCCGGGGCGGGTCAGTTTGTGAACGAACACCAGCAACGTCGGTTTGCCATCGGCGTCGGCGACCGCGTCAAATTCTTGGCCGGCGGCGTCCTCGTAAACGCCCAACAACTTCAGCGGCGTCAGTTTCTCCCCGGGTTGTGGCCCGGAAAACACCGGATCCTCGCCGCACGCCACCGGCGCCGGCGAGACGCCGAGGAAACCAACCGTCAACAGCGTTACAAGGACCAGCCCGGCCGGTCGAAAGCGACGTTTCTCAATCACAGACTGCATCACAGACATGGGGATTTTCTCAACCAGAAAGGGCAACGCTGTGAAGCATTTTTTAGCGGCAGGGCGCAAGCCCTGCGGTGTTTTGGCAGAGATGAAGAACCGGAGGGCTCGCGCCCTGCCGCTAAAACCTCAAGAAACACATGGAAAAAATGCTTCACAGCGTTGCAGAAGGGGGATCGGAAGCGTTCCGTTATACCCCAAGCCCACTCCAATCGCGACTTGATTCTTCAATCCGCAGCGATCGATTGACGATAGCTCTTCGGCGACACCCCGACTTGAGATTTGAACTGGCGATAGAACGTCGACAAGTCGTTGAAACCGCATTCGAACGCGACCGATGCGATCGACAGATTGGTTTGCGCCAACTGATGCTTGGCATGGTTGATGGCCAGCCGACGGACATGGGTCAGCCAGGTGGATCCGGTGACCTCTTGAAACAGTTTGGTGAAGGCGCGGCGGGACAGGCCCAGCGACGCCGCGGCGGCATCGATCGTCGACGCCTCATAAAACTCCGTGGCCAGTCGCGCCACGTAGTCTTCGATGATCTCGCGATCGTTGCTGCGGCGGCCCCGCGAAACATTCGTCGCCGCCGTTGATCCCCCCAACTGCATGACCCATTCGACGATTCGCAGCGCCGAAGAGACCATCGAGATCGGACGCGTCGGATCACCGCTAACTTGATGATGCCGCATCCGACGAAGCTGTGTTGCCACCCGATTGGAAAAGTGCGGATTTCCCGAGACCAATCCGCGGCGCAAACGGGAAATCAGCCCGTCGTCGAACGCGAACAGCGACGGATCGATGCAACAAACGTACAAACTGCTCGCCGCATCGGGGGCATCGGTGATCCGGTTGGCCGTCCTCGGCGGAACGATCACCAAATCCCCCGACTCGAAATGGTGCACGCGATCCTGGAACTCCAGCACACCGCGGCCACGCAGGACGTAGACCAGTTTCAAAAACGAATGCTCACGCCATTCCATCGTGAACTGCGGCGAATGGTGGCTCTCCAACACGAGCACGCCCCACTCCGGAAGATTCTCGTGCAGCGCTCGATCGGTCAGTCTTTGCTTTGGCATTGCCACAATCTCATCGACATCGGTCCCACCGGCAAGCGGGCTTCACTGAACAGTCCGCATGCCCGAAATGCCAAAAGCGAGGTGACCGATTTTCCAAGACAGCTCGGCAAGAATCGTCTATTCTCTGCCAATCAGACTTCAATTTTGCCCGAAACGCAACTGGCCAGGAACATGAATCAAGTGGAACCGATCGACCCGATCAAGATGTTGAAACCGCGGCGAAAAATCACCGGCGTTTCGGCGATTCTGTTGCCGCTGCTGGGCGATCTTTCGGTCGACTGGTCGGGCTTTGACGCCCATGTCCACCGGACCTTTGATGCCGGATTGACCCCCGCGATCAACATGGACACCGGCTACGGGAACCTGATCGACGATGCGACCCGGCAACAGGCACTGGAGCGGACACAGTCGATCGCAGAGGGCCGCGATTATGTCGCCGGCGCCTTCGTCGCCGACCACCCCGGCGATGCCTTCGGCGCCGACGCGTACCGCGTCGGGGTCGAGCAAATCCAATCGCTCGGCGGAACCCCGATCTTTTTCCAGTCCTATGGGCTGACCCAGGGAAGTGACGATCAGATCGTGTCCCGCTACGAAACCCTGGCCGCGGCCTGCGATTCTTTTTACGCGTTCGAATTGGCCCCGGTGTTCGCCCCCTTCGGCTGCATCTATTCGTTGGACGTCTACGAACGTCTGATGCAAATTCAAAACTGCGTCGGCGCCAAACACTCGTCGCTCGATCGAGTCCTGGAGTGGCAACGTCTGCAACTCCGCGACAAGCTCCGTCCGGAATTCAAGGTCATGACCGGCAACGACCTGGCGATCGACATGGTGATGTACGGCAGCGACTATCTGCTGGGGCTCAGCACGTTTGCGCCCGATGCCTTCGCCGCCCGTGATGCCATGTGGGAGAACGGTGACGAGGCGTTTTACGAACTCAACGATTTGCTTCAGTACCTCGGCGCGTTCGCGTTCCGTCCGCCGGTACCCGCCTACAAGCACGACGCGGCCATGTTTTTAAAGCTGCGTGACCAAATCCAAACCGATCAAACCTATCCCGGCTCCCCGGCTCGCCCGGACAGCGACCGCGAAGTGCTCGGCCACATCGCCCGCGATCTGGAATCGATACTCGATCGCGCCGGAAAGTCACTCGAAACGACCGCGTAGGGTGTGAACACAATTAGTTTTGGAGTTGCGTTGGTCGAGCGGAAAAGGGGTCAGGGCGGAAAAAACACCCACGGATGGCAGCGCGAACCCACGGATGACTAGGTGCCGAAGATCCGTGGGTTCGCGCTGCCATCCGTGGGCTCAATGCTCATTCAACGCAACCCTAAATTCAGATCTGGACAAAGCACGAGCCACAGCTTGGTCGCCGGACTCCACACATACTTCTCTTCACCTCTTTACCCACTGACGTCACTTTCCATGCCGACTTATCCACGCATCGCCAGCCTGAAGACGTTCGACGATTTCCAAGACAGGCTTCGCGAACTTGATTTGCAGCTCGTCGCCGATGAAGCCGTTGACTCCGGCGACACATCACCGCTCGCTCAGTCCGCCAAGGTCGGCGAGTTGACGATCGGGAACCGGTTCTGCATCTTGCCGATGGAAGGCTGGGACGGCACAGCCGATGGCAAGCCGACGGACTTGACCCGACGGCGTTGGAAGAATTTTGGCATCAGCGGGGCCAAACTGATGTGGGGCGGCGAAGCCGTTGCGGTCCGGCACGACGGCCGGGCCAACCCGAACCAATTGTGCCTGACCGAAAACAATCTTTCTGAGATCGGTGCGCTGCGCGAGCTATTGATCGCGGCGCACGCCGAACGTTTCGGCAACACCGATGATTTGGTCGTGGGGCTGCAACTGACCCACTCGGGACGATTCGCCCGCCCGAACGAAAAAACGAAACCTGAACCGCGCGCAGCCCAACGAAACCCGGCGCTCGATCCGCGACTGAACATCACCGACGATTCGGGCATCATGACCGATGATGAACTCAAGTCCCTGATCGATGATTTTGTCGTCGCATCCGCTCGCGCCGCCAAGCTCGGCTATCAGTTCGTCGACGTCAAACACTGCCACGGCTATCTCGGTCACGAGTTGCTCAGCGGTGTCGATCGGCCGGGCGAATTCGGCGGCAGTTTTGAAAACCGAACGCGATTTCTGCGCGAGATCGTGGCGGGGATCCGCGCCGAAGCCCCCGAGCTGGAATTGGGCGTCCGGCTCAGCATCTTCGATTTCCTGCCCTATCGGAAATCCGAATCGGGCATCGGCGAACCCGAGCCCGCCGGCGACCCGCGCCTGGTCTTCGGGTCCAATTCACGCGGCGACGGTGTGGAATTGACCGAACCGATTCAGTTTTTGGAATTGATGCAGTCGCTCGGAATGAAATTGATTTGCACGACCGCGGGCAGCCCCTACTACACACCGCACCTGCAGCGTCCGGCCTTCTTTCCGCCCAGCGACGGGTACCAGCCGCCCGAAGACCCATTGATCGGGGTGGACCGTCAAATTGCGGCCACCGCCGAGCTGAAGAAGCGTTTTCCGGAAATGTTCGTCGTCGGCTCGGGGTACACCTATCTGCAAGACTGGCTGCCCAACGTGGCTCAGGCCGTCGTCCTTAACGGGCTGGCCGATTCCATCGGACTCGGCCGCATGGTGCTCTCGTATCCGGATCTCCCCGCCGATGTCCTCGAAGGAAACCAGCTGGCCAGAAAGAAGGTCTGCCGCACATTCAGCGACTGCACCACCGCACCGAGGAAAGGCATCATCAGCGGTTGTTATCCACTGGATCCGTACTACAAAAATCTGCCGGAGCGGAAAGAGTTGTTGGCGCTGAAGAAGCAGTAACTTTCAACTCCCCAGTTGCACTCGCGAGGCGGAGCCCTACGCCGTGAACGATTTGTTAGCGGTAGGGCGCGAGCCCTCCGGTCTTTCACGGTGTTTTTGAAGCGCGACCGGACGGCTCGCGCCGTTCCGCTAACACCTTTAGAGCCCTAAAATCGTTCACGGCGTAGGGCGGAGCCTGGGACCAAGGTTGAAGTTTCAACTCTCACCCTCCAGCATCCAATCGACGATGCGTTTGGCGGCGTTTCCGTCTCCGTAGGGGTTTTCGATCACCTTGGCTCCGCTGCTGCGTTTGGGTTGGGCCAGCAGTTCGCTTGCGCGGCGGATGATCCGATCGCGATCGGTTCCGACCAATTCTGCCAAACCGGCCTCGACTGCTTCGGGGCGTTCGGTCTTCGTCCGCGTGACCAGCACCGCACTGCCCAGCGACGGTGCTTCTTCTTGAACGCCGCCGGAATCGGTGATCACCAACGTGGCGCGATCCATCAACCAGACGAATTCGGGGTAATCGGCCGGCGGTAGGAGATGGATATTTCTTGAGTCCCCCAACAGTTCATGAACCGGCCCCATCACATTCGGGTTCATGTGAACGGGATAAATGAATTCGGTCTCGGGATGACAAGCGGCCAGATGCGAGAGCGCGGCACAGATCTGCTGCAGTCCACCGCCAAAGTTTTCGCGTCGATGGCCGGTGACCAAGACAACACTGTCGGCCACCGCCATCGGATACTTTTGCCGCCATCGGGCATCGTCGGCGCGTTCTTTGGCGACGCTGTGCAACAAGGCATCGATGACGGTATTGCCGGTGACGCGGATGGACGGCGCCGGAACGCCTTCGGCCAGCAGGGCAGACTCGCTGCGTGTTGTCGGGGCACAGTGAAGGCTGGTGACAATCCCGGTCACGCGGCGGTTGAACTCCTCCGGCCACGGCGCACTCAAGTCCCCGGTTCGCAAGCCTGCTTCGACGTGCACGACCGGCAACCGATGGTAGAACGCGACGATCGCCGAGGCCATCACGGTGGTGGTGTCGCCCTGAACGACGATGCAGTCGGGGTTGTGTTGCCGAACAACCCCATCGACCGCTTCCAGACAGCGTGCGGTCAGACCGCTGAGCGTTTGTCCGGGCTGCATCAACCCCAAATCGATTTCCGGTGTGATCGAAAAATAGCCCAGGACCTGCGCCAGCATTTCGCGGTGCTGGCCGGTGCTGCAGACGATCGGAGCGATCTGGCCGGGACGCGACTGGCACTCCCGCACGACGGGAGCCAGTTTGATCGCCTCGGGACGGGTACCGAAGACGATCAGCGGTCGCAGACGCGGCCCCTGGCGACGAGGGATGACTTGTGACGACTCGGAAGAATACGTGGACGGGGCGGTTTGAAAAGGCATTCGCAAGCAAGGATTCTCGGGAAGACGACAGAAATACCTGATTGATCGGTGATCCGACGCTCCATTAGCCCGGAATCCCCTTGGGAAACCGGAGGGACGCGGCTATACATATAGACTACGTCCGTCAACGGAACCGACCGAATTGAAATCGGCCGGCCAATTCGGGCATCAATCACAGCAGACAGCCCCTTTTACGAGGACAGCGGCAGGATACACACCGTCGGGAAAGTGCGAGCTACTTTGCATTGGAACAGTCGCATCGTGAAAGCCCCATCGAACAGATTCTGGGTGGGTGCTTCGGGCATCGAGCGAGTTGATCGGACTCCTTTTCTGAGGGAAACCCTACATCCGTCACGCAGCGTGGGTTGGTTGACTGCTGGCCCCTCCAAAACAACTCATTATTAGACCGAATGTCAGACAATTGGAACCTTCTTGCCAAGCTCCTTGGCACCCCTGGTCCGCCCGCACCCCCCAAAGCATCCGAGACGACAAAGAAAGCCGAATCGAAAGCCGAAGGCGAGCACGAACGCCAATCGACGTCGGATACCTCGGGATTTTCCGACCAAGAATCGAACGAACCGGCATCACGAGACATGCCCCCGGTCGCCGAGGCGGTGGTGGATGTGCCTGATGAATCCGACGTGGTGGACAAGGACCCCTCCGGCGAAGACGTGCTCCAAGCACTGACGGCCGAAACCGCTTCGACACAGCTTCCCGGCTTCGGCGTCCGCGCGAAGGACCCACGGATCGACGAACTCGCCGCAGGCGGCCCCCCCGCCAAAGAAGAGCCGGTTGTCGAAGAACTGCTTCACGTCGAAGCCACCGTGAGCGAATCCGACAAGCTGTTTGCCGACTCCACGCCGCCCGAGTCTTCCGCCACCGATCAAGCACCCGAGCAAGAGCTTGAGCCGGAACCCGAGCCCGACAGCGGCGCCTGGTCCGAACTAGCCGGCGAACTGGGGATCGAAGCCACCGACGAACCTCCGCCCCACCGTGCCCCCATGCCAATCAAACCGGCTCGCAAAGAATCGGCATCGTCGAAATCGAAAAAGTCCCCGCGAAGCTTCGGCGATGGCCTGGGGATCGACCTCGGCCCCGAACCCGAAGTGATTGACGAGCCGAGCGACGTGGAAGACGAACCGCACGTCGCCCCCGCGTCCACGCGGACGTTCGACCACGATCCGGCGCCGACGGCGAAGCCCGATTCCAGCTCGGGCAAGCCGGTCGATCCGCCCGACCCGCTGTCGTTCCGCTCGTTTTCCGATCTCGAGGACGATCTTGATGACTCGGAACCGGAACCGGCCGAAGCAGTGGCCGCACCGACCAAGGTTTCGCCCCGCCAGGATCGATCACCCGCGCGTGAAGAGCGACCGCGACGCGGACGTGGTTTTGACGACCGCGACGAATCCGACGATGACGATCGCCCCTCGCCCGCGAGTGAACCGCGTGGGCGTGGCGAACGCAGCGATCGCGACAGCTCGGAGCCCGGCCGCGAGCGACAGGAAGACGATGAAAGCCCGCGACGACGCTCCGGACGCCGTGGTCGGCGGGGACAACGTCAGCGAATGAGCGAAGATGCGCTGGAATCGGAACCCAAAACCGTCGACGCTGTCGCCAGCCGCGACGACGATGACATCAGTAGCGATGACGGAGACGATTCACGGCGAAACGCTCCCAAACGCCGCGGGCGAGGTGGACAATCCCGCCGCCGAACGATCAGCCGCGATGAATTTGATCCCGCCGACGGCGAAGAATTCGAATTGGTCGACGAAGGATTTGGGATGGGCGTCGAACTCGACGCCGACGATTCCGAAGATTCCGACGACGACACGGACGAAGAGTCCGGCACGCGACGTCGCCGACGTGGCCGCCGCGGTCGCGGGGGCAGACGATCGCGAGCCGCCGGGGCGAGCGAATCCGAAGAAGCCCGGCCGCAATCCCGCGGACGCGACGATTCAGACCGCGACGATGCCGATCTGGACGACGATCTCGACGACGAACCGATCCCCTCGTCCGCCTTTGACGATGACCACGAAGACGACGAAGAAGTCGATGTGATCCGTCGCGGACGCCGACGACGCGGACGCCGAGGCGGACGTGGTCGATCGACCCGCGAATCCGAGCCGACCGACCAAGACGATCGCCCCGCCGCGGACGACTTGGACGAGGAGGACGTGCGACCACGACGCGGCGCAAGAAGCCGTCAGGACGAACCCGAATCGGAATCGCGCGGTGATACCCCCACGCGGCGCAAGGTCGTTCCGACGTGGCAAGAAGTCGTCAACGTGCTGGTCGACAATAATCTTGAAAACCACAAGAAGTCGCCGTCGAGCAAAGGCCGCGGACGCGGCCGACGCCGCTAGCACCTCCAGTGCGTCGCCCGTCGCATGACCCCGACGGGGTCAAACGACGGCCTCAATCGGCAAACCGTTTGCACCCGAGCCGCCTACACCAGCCCGGCAAAACACAGTCCCAGAACCAGCACCCCCGCCGGAATGCACCATCCGGCGAACCAGTGTAAACGCTCTTGACGGCTCCATCCGATCAGCCACTTGAGCGCGAAGATCCCGACGCCGAACGCGACCAAGGCCCCGATGGTCAACTCGGCGATCGAGTGATCCATCGGCACTCCCTCTTGCACCTCGTCCACCAGGTCCTTGATCGCCAGCACGGTCGCACCGGAGATCGCGGGGATCGCCAACAAGAACGAGAACGTGACCGCATCATCGGTCTTTAACCCCAACAACCGGCCGCCCAGAATCGTCGACCCGCTGCGACTGATCCCGGGCAGGATCGCAAACGCTTGGAAACACCCGACCACGAACGCGCCCCAGTACGATCCGTCGCGATAGACGCGATGGCGAGCGGGTAGCCTGCCCAGCACAATCAGCATGATCCCGGTCACGATCAACATCGCGCCGGCCAGCATCGGATTTTTCAGAATCCAGCCGAATTGAGATTTGATCGTCAGTCCGACCACCACCGCCGGTAGGGTTCCGACAATTAATAAAGGGATCACACGCCGATCGCTGGTCAGCAAATCTAAGATGCGACGCCAGAAAATCACCAGGATCGACCCGAGCGTCCCTGCGTGCAAGATAATCTCCAACGTCGGCGACTCGCTTTGGGCGTCGCTGAGCATCGCCCCCAAGATCACGAGATGACCGGACGAGCTGATCGGCAGGAATTCGGCAATCCCCTGCACGACGGCCAGGATGATGGTCTCGATCACGCCACTATTTCCATTTGATTACTCACGAGGCTTGAATAACAGCTCATCTGCGGAAAAGGGGTCAGGCCCCAAAAATGCGGAGCACCCTTCGGGCCATTTGGTTTTTGGGGCCTGACCCCTTTTCCGCACCGCCCGAAAAAAAACTACCCGAAAACTCAAAGTTGACAAAGCACTAAATCGACCGCTTCTCGCGGCGCACCATCCTGCTCAAACTGTTGCCGCAGTATTCATCGCCGCAGCGAACGAGGGAACCATCCATCATGCCACCGGACCGCCAGAACGCTGACACAGAGTGCATCGATCCGAATGCCCGGCCTGTAACGAACCAACCGACCTCGGCAGCCTCCGCCACACCGGCCGCACCGGATGCTGCGTCGCACCTGGCATCAAACTCGATTCGCTTGGACGTCATCAATCTGCTGCGTGGATTTTGTATGGGGGCGGCGAACATCGTGCCAGGGGTCAGTGGAGGCACCGTGGCGCTGGTGCTCGGACATTACCAACGCCTGATCGATGCGGTCAGCCGCGTCGATTCTCACTTGATCGGCCAAGTCCTTTCGCGCCGCTGGAAAGAAGCTTGGGAATACGTCGACGCCCGCTTCCTGGCTGCGATCGGCGCTGGCGTTGTGATCGGCAGCGTCGCGCTGGCGGGGCTGATCAACTGGCTGTTCGACCATCACATGCCGGAGACCTTTGCCGTCTTTTTCGGAATGATTCTGGCCAGCGTGTTGATCGTGCGACGGCAAGTCAAACGCTGGGGACCGGCCAGCCTGTCCGCCTGCGTCTTCGGCATCTGCGTCGCCGTACTCGTCGGACGGCTCTCGCCCACCGATGGCGGAGACTCGCTGGTCTACCTGTTCGGATCGGCTGCCATCGCGATCTGCGCGATGATCCTGCCCGGCATCAGCGGCGCGTTCATCCTGCTCCTGCTGGGCGTCTACCACCCGATCACGGGACTGATCAAGAACACGGTGAAGCTGAACATCGATTTCGATTCCATCCTCCAGCTCGGCGTGTTTGCGTTCGGCTGCCTGTTCGGGCTGCTCGCGTTCTCTCGCCTGTTGAGCTGGATGCTCGATCACCACCGCGACAAGACGATGGCGGTGCTGGTCGGCCTGATGATCGGCAGCGTGGAAAAGCTTTGGCCGCTGCAAGTCCCGACCGCGGAAACGGCCGGATTGAAAATGAAGGAGCGGATCATGCAGGTCGTCCCGCCGAGTGAGTGGAACGGCAGCCTGATGCTACTGATCGCGTTGGTCGTTGGCGCCGCGGTGTTCGTTCTGGTCCTCGAACGCGTCGCCGAAAGCGACCTGATCAGCGACCATGAACCCGTCGATTGAAGATGTCTGGGTCGAAGGGGTTTTCAACCTTGGGCATGCGTCGGGTTCGCGGCGCGGCTTCGATCATCGGTGACCCTGCGTTCCAAACCGACTCCGTCTGAAGCGTCTCCGGCAACTCGGGAATGCCTGTTGCCGCATCCGCCTGGTCGATTTGGTCGATGGCGGCAAGCTGCGGTGGTGACACCGGAACCAGCGTTTCGCCAACAGCACGTTGCTCCATCGCAGCCTCCCATTGCGACGGCGAATGGGCGGTCGGGAGCTGGACAAGCCAACGATCCAAGCTGGACATCATCGCCGAACCCTGGCTGCCAAAGCTATGTCGCCGGCCACCATGCCCGTCGGAAGCACGCAGACGGATCAGGCTGTTGGCCGGAGCGTTCAGGTCAACGTACTTCATCACGGCTTGCAGATTGTCCCTGGCCACATCCTTCGGAGCCCACTTGGATGTCAGAGCGGTGTGGATCTGAAACTCACGTGTGTTGCGGTCGTCGCGGGCGTGACAACTGGTACAGCGATTCATCAGGATCGGTTGAATTCGCGAAGTGAACTCATACACCAGCCTCTCGGGTAACCCGCTCGTCTCGGCCGCCGTCTCAGGCTCAACATCCCTGCGATCGTCTGTCACCACGGTTTCGTGCGACACGGTTCGCAGTGCGGGAGCCTGATGATCGTCCGCAGCAACCGATTGCGCGGACTCGGACTGTTGTTTGAGCACCGCTGCGATCTGCCGCAGCAACTGAATCGTCTGTGGGTTCGACGGCTCAAGCGACCTCGCTTCCAGAACGTCTTGGGCAGCTTCTCGCACCAACCCATGTCGCAAACCCCAACGCACATCCGCTTGCACGCGTTTCAAGTCGCCCTCAAAGCGATTTTTGCGTCGGTATTCGTACAGTTCGCTCAGTGATCGCCCCACCGTTTCGACCTGGGCGGTCGGCAGATTGATTTTAGATTGATCGCTGCGCGTGATGCAGACGGTCCCGCCGATCTTGGAGACCGCACCGACCAGGACGTTGCCGTTACGAAGCAGGACACACGACTCTGTCTGCGGGGCAACCTGTGGCAACTCAGCCGCCGTCACAGGCGGAAACGATGCCAGCGTGATCGCGATTGCGACGACGAACCCGGCGAACGGGAGGGGTGCCAACAGGCAAAGAGAATTGTTCATTCGCTTGGGCTATCAAACTCCGCCCCCAGACGTCAAGAGCGACGTTTTTCGGGCGTCAGCGTCCTCATGCTTTAGGCAGCGTTGAATCTTTGGGCTGCGTTCAGCAAGCGGAAACGGGGGCAGGTCATGCAGAGGGGGCAGGTTTTAGCCCAACGCAGCGAAGTGAACATCAACGAAGAGGCCCGGACGCTGGCGCGAACCGGCTGATGTCAATTGATTATCAGCCGTTTGGCGCGAGCCTACGGGCCCCAGCACGAGGAAACGACGCATCACTTGGCGGTATTGGGCTAAAGCTTGGGAAAAGATGAAAGGACCACTGAGCCCACGGATGGCAGCGCGAACCCACGGATATCTGCCCCCTGCCATCCGTGGGTCCGCGCTGCCATCCGTGGGTCAAATTCTCGATGGTCGTCCCGGTAAAACGGCTGGAGTTCTTCGGGCTGATTGAGTCGTGGGGTTGAAGACGTAGCGGACGCGCCAGGGCTTTCGGCGAACCAACATGGACGCCAAAGTCAGGAATTGCTAAGACCGGACCATTCACTTCAATCGCCCGGTCCGCTCAGCGTTTGCGTTCTAATCGTCCATGCCCACCTCGCCGCCCATGACACCGCGAATCCTGTTCCTGGACGACAACGTGCGCGACATCGGCGGCCACTATTTGGAATTGGCGAGCCTGCTCGCCGACGGGGCACGCCAGCTCGGCTATCGGCCGCAATTAATCACCCATGCATCGTTGCCGCAGCGCGATCTGCACTTGCGTGGAGATTCGCGGCTGGAACCTCTCGAGATCGAGCCGCGGTTCGAAGTCCGGCGGATGGAAAATTGGTCACTCGGTGTCGACGGCCCCTCGATGGTCCAGCGAGACTCTCGCGGGATCCCGATCGGAGGCTCGGTGTTCCGCCGGATCCGGCAATCGGTGAACGATTTCCTCTGTCGACCGTCGCGACGCCCGCGGGCGATGCTCAACGCCTGGTCGTCCGTTTTCGCCGATTCGATTCGCCGCTTCGCTCCGCAGCCGAACGACCGAATTGTAATCAACACGGGCGGCGACTTTCAAATTCTGGCGTTGGCCCACGCGATCGAAGAACTGGAGCGGGACGGCGAGCTCGCCCCGATGACCATTCACGTCCTGTTCCATTTTGCGGTGTTTGAATCGACCGTGACCGAACGCGCGGTCGCTTTTGGTCGCCAAGTCAACGCGGCGGTAAAGGCGATCGAGCGACACCGGATCCATCTGCACGCGACCACCGAATCGCTGCGTCAGCAACTGAACACCGTCGGTGTGGATGCGACCGCGGTCCCCTACCCCACGCGAGACGAACACCACGCGTCAACGTCGAGTCCGTCGACCGCAGGGACGAAGATCTTGTTGGCCGGGATGCCGCGCGCCGAAAAGGGCCGCGACCTGATTCGCGACTTGCTGGAAGCGATCGAAACCCAGTACCTCCGCGCGGGCCGTTTCACCTGGTCGATGCAGCTTCCTGAAAAACGTTGGCAGCGGATGATCCCGCCGTCGCTGCAAGCCGCCTGCACTCCGTCGGCGTCTGACCAAGCCGAACCTGACACGGGCGTTGGCATGGAAATCCTGCGTGGAAACTTGACCAGCGAAGCCTACCACCGCTGGCTGGACACGGCAGGGATGGGGTTGTTTCTGTACGACCCCGACCGTTACGTCGCGCGGTGCAGTGGCGTCTTGTTGGAAATGATGATCCGGGGCGTCCCCGTGATGGTGCCGGACGATTGTTGGCTGGCCGATCAGGTTCGCGCCGCCGAACCGAGCGGCGCGATCGGCTGGATCTATCAATCCGTCGACCAGATTCCTCAGCTGCTGAGCACGGTGGAAAAAACGTTGGCGGAAACGACTGCAAACTGCCGGAGACACGCCAAGCACATCGCAGCCTACCACTCCGGAAAGAACTCGCTGCTCGAAATGGGCATCGTCGATCATACGTCATCATCGGTTCGATTGGCCGGATAGGATTGATCAAAGATGAAACTAAAACACTTGCTCCGTTACCCGTTTGACATTCGCCTGGCCGAGCAGCAACTCGCTTCGACGGCAAAATCGGCACCGGAATCCGCCGGCGCAACCATCGGAATCGATCTCTACACCGACCATTTGCTATTCGACGGCGGGCGGCATTTGGCCTGCTTGGCCGCTTTGGCCGGCAAGATCAATTCGCCAGTCACGCTGCGCTGCAGCCGCGTGCTGTTGGCGGCAGTCGCCCACAAACCCCATGGCGGTCGCTTTCTGGCGATGCCCCATGTCAACTGGATCGAACCGGCCCGTCCCTTTCCGCCGCACTCGCTGGTGCTGCTCGATGTCGACGGCGGTCGCGCCGATCGGGTCCTCAGCCGACAACGCACCGTCGCCATGCTGATCGGACGCGAGCCAGCGGCAAGAACCTTGGTCATGCCTTATCCGATGCATCCGCAACAAACCCAGGATTCGATCGACGGGCGGTTCAATACGCTGCGGACCCAAATGAAAGCGGGCATTTTTTTTGCCGGCAACCAGAACCGGCGCTACGGTCGTGATTCGATGCACAGCGAGTTTGGCGTGCTGTCGCGTTTGGAAATCCTGTCGACGTTGTCCAAGGCCTTTGATGTTCGGATCAGCGCGCGTGAGGCGGACGGGCGTGACGACCGGATCGTGCTTCGCGATAGTGCGGTCGACCCGATTCCGGCCCAGGATTGGATGGCGACCTTGGCGTCACACCAGTTCTTTCTGTGTTGCCCGGGAGCGTCGCAACCGGTTTGCCACAATGCGATCGAGGCGATGTCGGTCGGCACGATCCCGATCATCGAGTACGCCGACCGCTTCCATCCTGAACTGGTCGACGGCGTCAACGCGATCTGCTTCCGCGGCCGCAAAGGCTTGGTCGCGGCGATCCGTCGGATCGATTCCATGCCACCGGAGAAACGGGCGCGTCTGTCCCGAAACGTGAGCCACCACTACGACGAACACCTGGACGGCGCGCGGTTTTTGAGACGTTTGCGAGACGATTTGAACACCGATTTTGTGGACCAGGTTTCGCTGCCCTTCCACAATCGCAATTTCTTTTCCACGGCCTCACCGCCCAGCGGCCGGGTTCCGCTGAGCCACTCCCGCGCTGCTTGACGAATCGCGGGTCGGCATCGAAGATTCGGGCCTGACTTCATCAACGCGGAAAAGGGGTCAGGCCCCAAAAATGCGGAGCACCCTGCGGGCCATTTGGTTTTTGGGGCCTGACCCCTTTTCCGCTCGCAACGAGACTCGTTCGATTCTTCCCTTTGCTGGTCCTTTCCTTCATGCGTGTTCTCGTTACCGGACCGGCCGGATTTCTGGGCGCCGAGATTGTCGATCAGTTGCTCGCCCGCGGCGATCAGGTGGTCGGTGTCTCGCGCGGTGACTACCCCGATCTTGCCGACAAGGGCGTTGCGTATCATCGCGGCGACCTGTCCGATGCCGCCGTCACCGACCGACTGATTCGTGACGTCGATGCGGTCGTGCACACCGCCGCCGTCGCCGGCGTCTGGGGCGCTTACGAAACGTTTTACCGCATCAACACGCAAGCCACCCTGAATGTGATCGACGCCTGTCGCCGCAACGGCATCGGCAACCTGGTTTTCACCAGCAGCCCCAGCGTGACGTTTGCCGGTGACGACCAGCGCGGCGTCGACGAATCGGTGCCCTATCCCGAACGCTGGCTGTGCGCGTACCCGCAAACCAAAGCGTTAGCCGAGCAAGCGGTTCTGCAGGCACATCGGACAGGCGAGTTGAACACGTGCGCGCTGCGTCCTCATCTGATCTGGGGCGTGGGTGACCCCCATTTACTCGCTCGCGTGATCGACCGCGCCGCGGCGGGGAAATTAAAAATCGTCGGCGATGGCAAGAACCTGATCGACACCGTTCACGTGGTCAACGCCGCCGCCGCCCACCTGGATGCACTCGACGCGCTGCAGCAACGTCCCGAGTTGGCGGGAGGACGAGCGTATTTCATCGCCCAGGATGAACCGGTCAACTGTTGGGATTGGATCGCACAGATTTGCCAAATCGGCTCGGTCGCGGCGCCCTCACGGCGCGTCCCGTTCCGCGTCGCCTACGCCGTCGGGGCTGCTCTCGAGGCGGCGTATCGCTTGACCGGCAGACAAACCGAACCCGTGATGACCCGTTTTGTGGCGGCCCAATTGGCCAAAGATCACTATTTCGATATTTCTGCGGCGAAGCAACGTTTGGGGTACCACGTCCGCGTTTCGATGGACCAGGGTCTGCAAGCATTGCGGTCGGCTTGGCAAAACCAATCGACTTGATCAGGGGCATCCCCCTCGAACGACGGTAGCTGCGCCGGGCAAAGCGTGGTCCAATGGTCGACACGTTCCAGCCCCGAATCCTCCCCCACACCATGCAAGGCGCTCCCATGTCGACTAGCGACGTGCGAAACATTGATTCGCTTCAGCGGCTCCGCACCGGGGTGCTCTCGATGGCCGACAGCTGGGAGAAAACGCTGCAGGAGATTCGGATTTCCATCCACCGGGCCGATCAGTATTTCGGCGACGAGGTACCGAGGTACTGGCGTCACCAGACAGAGCTAGCCGAGCGTGAGCTGACCGAAGCGAAAGACAATCTACAGCAGAAACAGTCGGCCGCGCGCGCCGGTGATCGCGTCAGTGCCCTGGAGGCTCAAAAGCGGGTGGCCGCTGCCAAAACTCGCTTGGACATGTGCCGCGATCGATACCGGACCGCAAAATCGCTGGCGATCGAGATCCGCCACCAATGTGACGAGCTGCTCGGTCCACTAGCGGACATGACCGAACACAGCGACAATCTTCTGCCCGCCGCGGCGCTTAAGCTCGGCACGCTGCTGGAATGGCTGCATCGTTACGCCGACGCCGCCCAGTTGCCCATGTCGCCCGATGAAGCCTTCGCGACACCGACCAGCCCGCCTGCGGACCCTTCGCCGAATCCCCCCGCATCGGACAACCCGTGAAGCGATTTGTGGGATCGGTTTCTCATCCGTCGATGCTGACCCTCTTCAACGACTCCTACCGTAACTCCAATTCTGTCGATGTCTGAACCTGCCAGCCAAATCTTTGAAACCCTCCGTCATTGCGACACCTCTCGATCGCAATTGCTCCAACAGGTCGCGGAATATTTCCGCCAAGAACAGTTGCCGATGGAGTTGTTCGAAGCCCGCAAAATGATCGTCCGCAACCGACTGGGGTTGCCGCTTTTGACCAGCGAAGATGAACCGACGCGATCCGAAGAGGTGGAGCGACAATTGGAATTGGGCCTGTTGGAAGCGTGCCGCGAATCGGGCGAAATGCTGATCCGAGCCGGACGCATTTTCGAAGGCTGGACCTACCTGCGGCCGACCGGCGACAACGAGATGATCCGGAACCTGATCGCGGAAGTCGAAATCACGGACGACAACTACGATGAAATGCAACGTGTCTTGTTGCATGAAGGCGTTGATGTGGGGCGGGGATTCCAAGCCGTTCTGGACCATCAGGGCACCTGCAACAGCATCACGCTGTTTGACCAAGCGATCGCCCAACGCAGCAAAGCGGACCGCCGCGCCGCCGGAGAACGGTTGCTGGAACATTTTTACAACGAATTGATCACGCTGGTCCGCGACGATATCACCGCCCGCGATGCCGCCCCCGACGAAGACGAATCGCTGTCCGACATGCTGGCCAGTCGGCCTTGGGTGATGAAAGACGGTGGCTATCACCTCGACACCACCCACCTGTCATCGACCGTGCGGATTGCGTCCACGCTGACGGACCCGAAACAGCTTCGCAAGGCATGGGAACTGACACAATACGGACGCCAACTGCATCACCAGTTCCAATACCCCGGCGAAGAACCGTTCGTCGATTTCTATCCCGCCTACGCCGCCTTCTATTCGATCTTGCTGGGTGAAAACGTCGATGCCGGGTTGAAGCTGTTCGAACGAAAAGCGATCAACGTCGATTCACAAGAACACGGCACCGGTGCGATTGAAACCTACATCGATCTGCTCGACCGCGTCGGACGCCCCCTGCAAGCGATCGAGTTTGCGATCCGCCATGTGCCCGAAGACGTGCCGTCGCAATCGATCGTGCCGCTGCTGATCGAATTCGCCGGTCACGCCGCCGAGTCGGGCGACAACTCAGGCTATGACCTGATCATGGACTACTGTGCCGCCAAGCAAGACGCACTCGGGTTTGCCGTCGCCAAACACGCCACCCTGGCAAAATGACGGAATGAATGGAAGTGGCAGAATCATCCGGGGCAGAATCCTGTTCTGACCGCGCGGATCGCGGAGCCGGAACCAGACAGCCATCACATCATTCTGCACCGGCAGCATTTCGCCTCGGAGGGGCGAAGGAATTGGTCGGTTCCATGTCTTCTATCGATCGTCGTCAGTTGATCCCTGAGAGTCACCGGTGCCGGGGCTACCGGATCGCCGCCGGCAACTAAACTCTGCACAGTCAACGACGTTTTAACCGATCCTGTCGCCAATGATCCAGCTTCCACTCATGATCTTCCGTGGCCACCGCCGATGAAACCGGCTGAAGTTCTTGCACGTCTGCGGGGCACCGCGCGTGGTGACACGATGATGTCGTTGCTGGATCAAGTCGTGGTCAGCGGGACACGATTTGCAACCACCGTCATGGTCGGACGATTCGGCTCGGAATCTGAATTGGGTTATTATTCACTGGCCTTCAGTGTATTTGTCTTGCTGGTCAGTTTCCAGGAATCCTTGGTCTCGGTTCCGTACACCGTTTTTGTCAAACGGCTATCCGCAGACGACCAACGCAAATACGCGGCCAGTTCGCTCGGGCAAGCGATCGGTTTAAATGGGCTCGCGATGCTCGTCTTGGCGGCGACCTGTGTGATCGTTCAGGTGACCCGCCCGACGACCGGTCTGCTCGGATTGTTGTGGCTGTTGGTGCTCTTGCTACCGTTCTTGATGCTGCGTGAATTCGCGCGCCGCTTCGCCTTCGCCCACCTGCGTGTTTCGACGGCGATGGCATTGGACGTGTCAGTCAGTGTGCTTCAATTGGGCGGGCTTGCCATGCTGGCGTTGCAGGACCAGATGGATGCGACCGGCGCCTACCTGGTCTCCGGAGGCGCCGCGGGGATCGCCGGATTGGCTTGGCTGTTTTTTGTCCGATCCGATTTCCAATGGGACCGAACGCGACTGCGAACGGACTGGATCAAGAACAGCAGCTTCGGCAAATGGGTCGTCGGTGCGCATCTGACGTCGGTGCTGCACATGTATTTTGCCCACTGGCTGCTGGCCGCGATCATCAGCGAACGCGCGACCGGAATCTACGCGGCCTGCATGACCGTCGTGATGCTCGCCAATCCGTTCATCTTGGGAATGAGCAACGTGTTGTCGCCCAAAGCAGCCCATGCCTTCGCCGCCGGCGGCTCCGCAGCGGCAAGCCGATTGGTTTGGCGATTTACGGGCGTGATGGTCACGGTACTGTTGCTTTTTGCCGCGTTGGTGGGCGTGTTTGGAAACGCATTGATCGTCTGGATCTTTGACGAACAGTACGGCGGTCATGGCGTCGCCGTTGCGGTTTTGGGGTTCGGAACCGTCGCGTCGGGGGTCAGCTACGCGATCGCCAGCGGCTTGCGGGCGATCAATCGTCCCGCGGCAAATTTCTGGGCCGCCGCGTGGGGCTTGGTCGCGACCGTCGCGATCTCGTCGGCGTTGGTCCACTCGATGACCATTTTGGGCATGACGATCGGGCTGGTCAGCGGGTTTTACGTCACGGCCATTTATCGCGTGTTGGCTTTCCGAGCCGCGATCAACGAATATGAAGCATCCTCGGAGTAACCATTGGGCTTGTTGTAGTGGTTGTGACGCATCTGTAATCCTCCGCCGCGTCCCCAGCCACCAGCCAGACCAAGCCTGCTAGCTGTCCGCGTCGCATCAACTATGCTACGCAGCACGCCACCCCCACGCCACGAACTGTGCCAGAAGAACGATGGAGAACCCCGTCTTGTCCGCGGATCAAGAACCAGACGTTTCCGTTTTGATGACCGTTTACAACGGCATGCCGTACCTGGCCGAAGCCGTCGAGTCGATCCGCGCGCAAACCTATTCGCGGTGGAAAATGATCATCGTCGATGACGGTTCGACCGACGAATCCGGCGACTACCTGGATTCGCTCGAGGACGACCGGATCACGGTCATTCATCAAGACAATGCCGGCACCGCAGTCGCTTCCAACCATGGCCTGAAACTCTGTGACACAGAGTTTCTCGCACGCATGGACAGCGATGACATCTGTGACCCGACGCGATTGGAAAAACAAGTCGCCTTCTTGCGCGATCACCCCAAAGTCGGACTGGTCGGCTCACAGATCGTCCCCCGTGGCGCACAGAAAGCGGGGCGAGTGATCCCGTTGGCGACCGATCATCCATCGATCTACAGCCAGCTTCGCAAGGGACAACACGCCATGTGCCATCCCACCATTCTGATGCGCACCGCGCTGCTCAAGGGCATCGGTGGCTATTGGAAACAGCATGGCATGTTCGACGCCTGGGACATGTTTTTGCGGATGGGCGAAGTCGGTGAACTGGCCAACCTGCCCGAACCACTGCTGGAATACCGCATCCACACCGGAAGCATCAACGGCAAGCACATGCGGAAGCTGCAGGCGAGTATTGAATTCGCCTGTGAACTCGCCAGACGGCGTGACGAGAGTCTGCCGGAGATCGCGTATGAAGATTACTTTGCCCAGCGGGCTCGCGCGGGATTGCTCTCGCGACTGGCCAAACAGGTCAATGTCTATGCGTTGCTGCAATACCGGCTGGCATCGATCGATTTGCTCGGCGGACATAAGGTTCGCGGCTACGCCCGACTGGCTTGGTCCGGCCTCTGTTCCCCGGGTCGAAGCGTCAATCGTCTGCTGAGACAACTCAAACTCGCCTGAGCATATCGCGACGTCATGCACAGCATGACCTACTGCAACAACACCAGCAACGTGACGAGCATCGCACCGTTCAACAACACGGTCAGTCCAAAGACGATACGAAAGGATTGCTTTCTGGTTTTGTGCCGCAATTTTTCTTGGGCGATCAGCGCGCCCGGCCAACCGCCGATCATCGACAACAGGTGCAACGTGCTTTCCTGAGTTCGCCAATGTCCGCTTCGAGCCGCTGATTTATCCATCGCGTAAACCAGATACGTGACCAGACTGGCGGCCAAGTAGAACCACAGTACCAGGCGAGGCAGTTGGTCGCTCAAGACCAACAGTCCGACCAGCACCAAGAACAGCCATGCGGCGATCACCGGCAATGACGTATTATTGTGAACGCCGCGATTCACCGTTGGACCTCCCCTCGCTTCGC
>NZ_JANZKV010000100.1 GCF_025060895.1 Stieleria sedimenti
CTTAGCGGTATTGGGCTCAAGCCTGCACACCAACACGTATGCCCGTGCCCTTGCCAACGTTAGCGGCGGAAGATGCGTAGCGTCAGCAGCAGTTGATCCGAATCGAGATCGACGTTCAGGTTGCCGGCGGGGGCAGCACCACCGAGCGTCGTCAGGTTCGTGTTGGCGTTGCCGAGGTCGACGCGGCGATAGCCGAAATCCAATTCGACGTTGGACAGCAGCTTGCACGTCAGCCCGACGCCGAATTGGTACGCGATATCGTCATCTTCTTTGACGCTGGAGACGACACCGTCGGTTGCGGCGAATTCGAAGTGCGACCAGCCCAGACCGCCACCGGCGTAGACTTCGAAGTTGTCGCTGATCGGTTTGTCGATCCAGATGTTGCTCATCCCGCTCCAGCGTTCGGTGAACGCGCCGCGGTAAAAGAACGTGTACGGTCCCGGAGGTCCGGGGAAGCTGTTGAGTGTGAATTGCGAATCGTCGTAGAACGTGTATTGGGACTCCAGACGGATCTGGTAGTCACAGTGGTCGAATTCCCGTCCGTACGCGAAACCGTACGCTTCGTTTGTTTCATGTTCGATTCCCGACGCGTCGAAGTTTCCGCTGGTATTGCGTCCGGAGCCTTCCATCGAGAGGAAATCGCCTGCGAAAGAACCCGAGAGATAGCAATTCGTGAAATCGAAACGCTGGGCGGAGGCTGACGAGAGTCCGACGACGGACATCACGAGTGTAAGAAACAGTTTCTGTCCGAGACGCATGTCCGAATCCTTTCGATGTGGGAAGCAGTCACCAATCTGTCCGCAGGAAAAAGCATCCCAGCTTCCCCGCACTAAAGGGTTTCGGGCGTTGCCCCCCTCTGGGTTGGCCAAATTAATTCTGCTCCGTCCAACGTGGACCACCGCGTCGTTTTGTCCAATCGATACGGTTTACCGCCCAGATCGGAGAATCGTCGGCGGCCGGTGATTTTCGGGGGGATGACAGACCGCGGGTTCGCCTTCAGGCGGTTTGGGTTACACTAGCGCCCCGGCCAAATCTAGATTTAGGGTGCCGCGGAAAAGGGGTCAGGTACCAAGAATGCGAAGCACCCGCTGGGCCATTTGGTTTTTGGTGCCTGACCCCTTTTCCGCTCGACCCCGTGCAAGCCGGTCGCGCACGGTTGAGATTCAAACAACGCTAACGTGACACGATCGTCGTCTAAAAGTCAAATGTCTGGACAACTTCAATCAGCAGCACAGGATCCCAAGGCACTGAATCCCCCACCGCAGAGTCACGGATCACAAGGCGATCTGTCGGGCGATGACGTCAACGCGATCGATCGCTTGCAGCAGGCGTATGCCGATTTGCGCCGCGAGCTGTCACGTGTCATCGTCGGTCAAGCCGAAGCGATTGAGCAACTGGCGATCTGTTTCTTCGCCCGCCGCAACGCGTTGCTGGTCGGAGTGCCGGGGTTGGCCAAAACGCTTTTGGTTGGCAAATTCGCCGAGACGTTGTCGCTGAGTTTCAGTCGGATTCAGTTCACACCGGACTTGATGCCGATGGACATCACCGGGACCGATATCCTGCAAGACACGGCCGAGGGTCGGCGTGAATTCCAGTTCGTCCGTGGCCCCGTGTTTGCAAACGTGGTGCTGGCCGACGAAATCAATCGGGCCCCGCCGAAAACTCAGGCGGCGTTGTTGGAAGCGATGCAAGAAGGCAACGTGACCGTGCTCGGCAAAGAGTTTGCCCTGCCATCACCCTTCATGGTCTTGGCGACCCAGAATCCGGTGGAGCAGGAGGGGACGTATCCGTTGCCCGAGGCGCAGCTGGATCGTTTCATGTCTTTGATCGAACTGGGGTATCCCAGCGAAGCGGAAGAAATCCAGATCGCGCGGATGACCACCGGTGAGCGTCAGCCGGTCTTGGATTCGCTGTTGTCGGTCGAACAAATCTTGAGCCACCAGGAAGTCGTTCGCCGCGTCCCGGTGCCCGATCACCTGTACGAATTCGCCGCCAAGTTGGTCCGTCAGACGCGGCCCGATGGCGGTACGGCGCCGGATTGGCTGATCCCGCTGGTGGCCTGGGGTGCCGGACCGCGCGCGGTGCAGAGTTTGATTCTGGGTGCGAAAAGTCGAGCAGCGCTTTACGGCAGCTACATGGTTCGCCAAGAAGACATCCTGGCTGTCGCATCGCCCGTGCTTTCCCACCGGTTGGTATTGACCTTCGCCGCACAAGCCGAACGCATCACCGCCCGCGAAATCATCGCGAAGTTGATTTGAGTTTCGAGTTTCGAGTTTCGAGTTTCGAGTTTCGAGTTTCGAGTTTCGAGATTTGAGATTTGAGATTTGAGATTTGAGATTTGAGATTTGAGATTTGAGATTTGAGATTTGAGCTCGGGTGGGGTGCGGAGTACTGAAACGAACGTCTGGATGTTTTTACTTTTGTCACACGCATGATCGAACCTGGTTCTGACCCCGATGCCGTGACGGAATCGTTTTTCGATCCCGTGCTCGCGGAGCGTTTGTCGGCGATTCCGTTGACGACGCGGCGGCCGATGCTGGGCACCGTTTCGGGGCGGCATCAGAGTCCGCATCGCGGATCGAGCGTTGAGTTTGCCGAGTACCGTCGCTATCAACCCGGGGATGATTTGCGACGATTGGATTGGCGGGCGTACGGGCGAAGCGACCGCTACTACGTCAAGGAATTCGAAGCCGACACCAATTTGCGTCTGGTCTTGGTCCTCGACGGCAGCGGATCGATGGGTTTCGGTGACAAGCTGCACGCGGCGCGACAGATCGCCGCCACGCTCGCCTACATCGCGATTCGTCAAGGCGATGCGGCGGGGTTGATTTGTGCTAGCGAGGCCGGATCGGAATTGTTGCCGCCGCGGCGGATTGCCGGGCAGGTGTCCGTGTTGTTCGAACGGTTGCGAAACCTGCGATCCGCCGGGGTGACGACACTGGAAGAAACCCTTCATCAGTTGGCCGAAACGATTCGTGAACGCGCCTTGATCGTCGTGGTCTCCGATCTGTTGCTGGAGCCGCCGACGCTCCGCAGCGCGGTCGAGCACTTGGCGTTTCGTAAACACGATGTCGCTCTATTTCATTTGATGGATCCCGTCGAGTTGCAACCCGATTGGGATCGACCGATTCGATTGGATGACATGGAGGGGGATGAGTCGATTTTGGTCGATCCCGACGAGATCGCCGCCGGCTATGCAGACGCCGTCCAGGACTTTCTCGAAGAAGTCGAACGGATCAGTCGCGAAACAGCGGTCGACTATCACCGCGTGATGTTGGATCGGCCGATCGAAGAGTCGCTGATGGGATTTTTGGCCGGGCGAGGAAGAGATTCGGCTGTATGAGCTTTCTGAGACTCGGAGCGTTATGGGCTCTTCCGCTGGTTCTGATCCCGATCGTGATTCATCTGATTCACCGTCGCAGGCATCCCACTGCGCCGTGGGCGGCGATGATGTTTCTCCGCCGCGCCACTCAAGCACGTCGTGGTCCGGCAAAGCTGAGACGGTGGTTGATCCTTGCCGTGCGAACCTTGGTCGTCGCGGCTGTCGTGTTCGCGTTGGCGCGTCCACTTTCCAGCGGCATGTTCGGCGTCGCGGCTAGTCGTGTCGTTTCGGGGGCGCCTTCGGTGGTGGTCTTGGACCGTTCTGCCAGCATGCAGCGTCGAACCGAATCCGGATTGACCCACCAAGCGGCCGCACTCCAGCGCGTCGCGGAGACGCTGCGGACGTTGGGGACCCAGCGTGTGGTGCTGATCGACAGCGTCAGCGTCACCCCGATCGAGTTGGCGGATGTCGACGCGTTGACCGATCCACAGCTCACCGGCGGGGCGGCGTCCGCGGCAGACGTGCCGAAGATGTTGCGTGCCGCGATGCAGTACTTGATGGACCATGATCATTCGGTCGCCGACGTTTGGGTCTGCAGCGATGGTCAGATGAACGATTGGCGTCCCGATGCCGAGTCGTGGGGCCGAGTTGCGCAGGCCGCCCGAACCTTAGGTGATGGCGTTCGCCTGCATCTGGTGGACGTTGCCGATGACCCACGCGTGAATACTTCGGTTGTGTTGACCCGTCAGCGCGTGATCGATACAGGTTCAGCCAAGGAGCTGGCGGTCTCGGTACTCGTCGAGCGACAGGACGACGCGTCGGTTGTCGTTCCGCTGCGTCTGGTGGTCGGAGGTGTAACGCAATCCTTCGAGGTCCAGGTCAACGACGGACGCGGGGAATTGATTGATGCACGTGTCCCCGTGCCAGAAGACCAGGACGTCATCTACGGCCAGGTTTCGATTCCGGCGGATGTGAACGCCGCGGATGATGATTGGTTTTTTGTCGCGGCTGCCGATCAGGATCGTCCCATCGGGTTGGCCACCGAGTCGCCGTGTTTGGCCTTGGAGGTCGCCGCGGACGTGCTCGGCAACGTGGTGGCTGCCCAGGGCGGGGCGGGGCAGGGGAGTCGTCTGCAACAACCGGGGCAACTGTCCGGCGGTATGGCGTGTTTGATCTGGCAGGGACAGCTGCCCGTCGGCGACGATGCTGCGGCGGTCGCGCGGTTTCTCGAGAGCGGCGGGAGCGTGGTTTTTTTTCCACCGTTCGATGTCGACCGCGGCGTCGAGTTCCAGGGCGTCCGTTGGGCGCAATGGACTCGGGGGGCTGTTCGCCAGGCGAGCTTCGACCAGTGGGAGTTGCCGATCGCCGCCTCGTGTTCCCTCGACGGCCAAATGGTGCAATTGGCGGAGATCGGCGAAGGGGAACTTTGGATCGGAAAGGTACGCGTCGGCGGTGGAGCCGCTTGGTTTTGCGGAGCCGACGTGATCGACCCCGACAGCTTGTTCGTCAAGGATGGATTGGTGCTGTATGGATTGATGTCCGAAGCGCTGGATGCCAGCCCGCTGCAGATTGCCGGTGATGGCGGGATCGTGGCGGGGACCGACGACCGACGTCTTCAAACCGGGGCGGATCCGTTGAGCGCAACGGCAGACATCGAAACGCTGCTTGCCGGCGACGAAGCGATCGGCATGCCACTGGGGCACGGCGCCGGGGTGTTTGCAAAGCGGCACTCTGCGGAAAGTGCACCGCGTTTGGTCGCGATCAATCGGCCGGCGGCTGAATCCGATCGCCGGACGATCGCCGACTCGCAGCTCCAGGAGCTGCTGGGCGATGTTCGCTGGAACCGCGTGGTCCTACGCGGTCCCCAAGCCGACTCCGGCGGCGGTCTGGTGCATGAGATCTGGGGTGCGATCTGGGTGATGATGATCATCGGGATGTTGTGTGAAGCCTGGTTGACGTTACCGGGGCGGACACGAGGTGAGTCGCGATGGTTTTGATCTCTGCTGCAGCGATCATCGCCGTGATTGGGTTCGCATGGACCGCCTGGCGACGCAGTGGTCGTCGTTGGCGCGTCGGTGTGGTCGAGTGCCTGCGCGTCGTTTTGGTGACCGTCGCGATCGGACTGCTGTGGCAACCCGAGACGACGTACCATGTCGATTCGGATCGCAGGGGAGAGGTCGTCGTGTTGTTCGATCGCTCGGATAGCATGCAAACACGCGATGTTCCATCCGAACTTCGGGCGACCAGTCGTCGAGAGATTGCCGACGGCATTGGCGAGGACGCGGCCTGGGCGCGGTTGGACGGTCGATTCAAGAAAGTTGACGTCGCGCTCGACGAAGGCAGCGACGGTTCCAGCGATGGGGGCAGCGACCTGGGCGGCGCGTTGGATCGGGCGGCCGAACGCTACGAATCAGCGGTCGCGTTCGTGTTGGTGTCCGATGGCGATTTCAATCGTGGGCGTTCGCCGGTTCAGTCGGCGGCGGAAATCGCCGCCCGCAGCGGTGGTCGCGCACGCGTGGATTCGATTCCCATCGGCAGTGCCGATCGCTTGCCCGACATCGAACTGGTTTCCGCCGACGTTCCGACCTTTGGTGTCGTCGGTAAACCCGTCCGGATTCCGTTCACGATTCGGAACTGGTTCAGCCAGACACGTGAAGTGACCGTGTCGTTGCTCCAAGACGATCGCGCCGCAGACAGGCAAACCGTTTCGATCCGCGCCGGTGCGCGTTTCGACGGGGCATTTGTGTGGCAATCCGAACAGGCAGGCACGTATGCCTTGACCTTCCAGACGCCGGTGATCGAATCGGAAATGAATCAAGAGAACAATCGGCTGCATAGGACGATTGAAATTCGCGAAGAGAAACTGCGTGTCTTGGTCATCGAAGGGATCCCACGGTGGGAGTATCGCTATTTGCGAAACGCGTTGTTGCGCGATCCCGGAATCGACGTTTCCTGTTTGCTTTTTCACCCCCTGTTGCCGGCGGTTGGCGGCGGCGGAGAAGATTACTTGGCGTCGATGCCGGAGGATCCTGCGGAGTTGGCCTCCTATGATGTGATCTTCTTGGGCGATGTCGGCATCGCGGAAGGGCAATTGACCGTCGAGCAGTGTCGACAGATTCGAGGCTTGGTCGAACAGCAAGCGGTGGGCTTGGTGTTGATGCCGGGAACACGTGGCCAGCAAGCGTCGTTGTTGCCCAGTGAACTCGGGGAATTGGTGCCTGTCGTGATCGACCCTGCCAGGCCGCTAGGGGTTGGCAACGGCGTGCCGGCATCGTTTGCTTTGACCGGGACAGGCCGACGAAGCCTGTTGACGGCGCTGGACGATGACCCGCAGACCAACTGGGCGGTCTGGGAATCGCTGCCGGGATTTTATTGGCACGCCGCAGTCACCCGCGCCAAAGCGGGCAGCGAGGTGTTGGCGGTGCATGCCGAATCAAGCAATCAATATGGGCGTGTGCCGCTGTTGGTCACGCGTCCGGCCGGCGCCGGCAAGGTCCTGTTCATGGGCATCGATTCCGTCTGGCGTTGGCGGATGGGCGTCGAGGACAAATACCACTATCGTTTTTGGGGCCAAGTGATTCGTTGGATGGCCTATCAACGCAACATGGCGGTCGGAGAAACCATGCGATTGTCCTATCGACCCGATCAACCGCAGATCGGAGAAACCGTGACGTTGAGGGCCAGCGTCATGACCAGCGACGGGACGCCCTCGCAAGCCGACGCGGCGATGCTGGAAATCGTTTCGCCAACCGGTCCGAGCCAATCGCTGCGATTGCAACGCGAAGATTCGCAGTGGGGTGTGTTCACCGCGCAGACGCAGTTGGACCAGTACGGCGTCTACGCCTTGACGCTCCGGCACCCTTCGGAAGAATCCACCGTCACGGCGCGTGTTGCGGTGCAGGGCAGGGGGGAGGAACAGGTCGGTCGGCCGGCGCGGCGTGATATCATGCGTGAAGTGGCCAAGGTGGGCCGAGGCCAGACATTCGCACCCGATCAAATCAACCGACTCGTCGATCAACTCAATCGCTTGCCGCCCGATCCGTCCACCCTGCGACGCATCCAGTGGTGGAATCACCCCGCGGTGCTGTCGGCCATGATCGCCGGACTGGCGTTGTTCTGGGTCGGACGAAAGTGGGCCGGAGGCGTTTGAGGGTTGGTTTTAAGTTTGAAGTTTCGATTGCTAAGCTGTCTTTTCTTTTCCATTTTTCTGCCCTCCATTTTTCTGCCACCTCCCACCCCATGACCACCCGGCAATCGCATCACATCACGATTCCCGCCCGTTTGCTCGACAAACTGGCCGAGTTTCGTCGTGCGCTGGTGTGGAGGGTGGGGCGTGATCATCTGGTTCGTTTTCTGTTGATCGGCGGAGTCGTGTTTTGGGTGTTGCTGATCGCTGACCGATTCGTGGAAACCCCCGTCTCGATTCGCTGGGGGTTGTTGGCGGTGATCGTCGCGGCGATGGGCATTGCGGTGACGCGGCTGTGGCAAACCCTTTGGGATTGCCGATCACCGTTGCGTGTTGCCGAGGTAATCCGACGGCGCGATCCTGTTTTCGGTGATCACTTGGTCGGCGCGTTGGAATTGGCAGATTGTGAATCGGAACAGGCTCGTTCGGTGACGCTGTGTGTCGCGGCGCTGGAGCAAGTGGCCGACGAAGCGGTGACGCGAGAGTTTCAGCAAGCGCTTCCGGAATCGCGTCTTCGTATCATGGTACGCGGATTGGCGGCGTTGTTGGCGTCGGCTGTCTTGGTGTTCGCGCTCGCCCCGCAAGCGGTTTGGAACACGGCGACACGACTGTTCGCTCCGTCGGCAGAAATCGATCGTTTTACATTTGTGACCTTGCAAATGCTTCCGCCCGAACGTGTCGTGCCGCGCGACGAGCCGTCGCAGTGGACGGTGGCGTTGGATTCTGACAGTCGCTGGACGCCGCGTGATGCGACGATTCGGATTGGAACCCATCGCTCCACCGCACGTGTGACTCGATCCGACGACTCCGTTCCGGCAAGCTATTCGTTCCAGCTACCACGGTTGTTCGAGCCTTCGATCGCGGACGTTCAAGTGGGGGATGCGCGCCGCCGGGTCCGACTGATCCCTAAGCTTCGGCCGGAATTGACGAGCGTCGTTGCAACGGTTCGGTTGCCGGATTACTTGGCGGGGCGAATCGACGGTGGCAAACCGCAGACCGATTACGACGCCGGTGTGATTCGCATCGTCGAAGGCGCCATGGCGACGCTGCAGTTGACGGTTTCGTCGGCTTTGGCCGATGCAACCGTCGACGGCACGCCGGTCGCTGTGCAGGACCCGCGGCGGAATCAATTCGTGGCGGAACTGGGGACGTCGGCGGAAAGCGTCCGTCTGCACTGGACCGATCAAGACGGATTGGCGGCGGCCGAGCCGATGACGGTGACGGTGCAGCGTGTTCCCGATCAGCGGCCGACGCTGTTGGTCGAAAACGAATCGATTCCGCCGCGGGTCCTGGACAGTCAAGCGTTGCGTTTTTCGGTGACCGCTCAGGATGACTTTGCCGTCCGCCGAGTCGGGATGCAGTGGTCCGCGGATTCGAGTTCGGAGTCTGGAGAACGGGTGTTGGGATCTGGCGGCGATGACGGTTCGCTGGCTGCGATGTTTCAGGCGACGTCGTTGTCCGTTCCGCCGGGAGAAGTGAGCGTGCGGTTTTGGGCCGAAGACGACTTTCCGGGACGCGAGCGGGTGTATTCCGATCCGCTGCCGATCCACGTGCTGACGGCCGATGAGCACGCCGTCTGGATCGCCGGCCAATTCGCTCGCTGGCGTCAGGCCGCGATGGATGTTCGGGATCGAGAACTGAATCTGTTCTCGCGCAATCGCGAATTGGCCGAAGTCGCCGTTGCCGAGCGAGATGACCAATGGCGCGCGGCGGTGGCCGAGCAGGCGCGGGCCGAAGCCTTCAACGGTCGGCAACTGGAAGCATTGACCGGTGAAGGGGAAGCGTTGTTGCGGCAGGCGGCGCGGAATGATCAAGTTGACGTCGACTATGTCGAAAAGCTTGCCGCAACGATCCAGACGCTGCAAGAGATGTCCGATGATCGCATGCCGCGCGTCGCCGATTTGCTGCGGCAAGCGGCAGAGCAAGCGGCAGAGCAAGCGGAAGAGGAATCAAAGTTCGCGGAACTCGCCGGGCAGGAAAGCTCGCAAGGCACGTTGCCCGAGTCGGGTGATGGCGATGCCGCCGACGACTCGCCGCAAGACCCCGACGCGGAATCATCCGAGCGAATCAGTTTGGCCGGCACCACGATTGTCGACACGTCCAAGCGGTCGCCCAAGAGTGAAAGCGAGAAATCGGAGGAGGACAGCTTGTCGATCGCCATCGAAGATCAAACCGACCTGGTGGCGGAATTCGATGCCGTCGCCGAGGAACTCAAAGAGCTGATGGGGAACATGGAAGGCAGCACGCTGGTCAAACGTTTGAAATCGGTCAGCCGGTTGCAGGATCGGGTCGCCATGCAACTGGGACGGAGCATCGAATCCACCTTCGGCCAAGCCCCCGAATCGAATGGAGATGTGTTGCAGTCGGTCGTTGCCGACGTGATCGAGTCGGCCGCCCGGGTTCGCACGGTGCTGGACGACTTGGAAGCGTTTTGTCAGCGACGCGAGATCGAACACTTTCAATCCGTGCTGGATGAGATGAACCAGGCCCGTGTCTTGGAACAGTTGAAAGTGTTGCAGGAACGAGTCCCGGCGCGGCCCGGTGTTTCAATCTCCGCGGCCGAATATTGGTCGGACAACCTGGATCGGTGGGCCGATGACTTGGTGGATCCGGGGTCCGAACAATCCGAATCGGGGCCACAGAACAAAAAGTCGCTTTCACCGGCGGTGATCGTGGAAGTGTTGAGGATCCTGGAAGCCGAGGTGACGTTGCGCGAACAGACGCGCGTCGCCGATCAGGGACGCGAGGCGATGCAGCAAGCGGACTACGTCAGCGAGGCGATTCGGTTGAGTGAATCACAGGATCTGTTGCGCGATCGTTTGGACGCGGTCGTCGACGGCATCGAGGCATTGCCGGACGGGTTGTTGAATTTCGGAGAAGAGATCGAAGTGTTGAAGCTGGCCGGTGCCGCGATGGTCGACGCGTCGAAGACATTGGTCACGCCGGAAACCGGACCGGTCGCGATCGCGGCGCAAACCGAAGCGATTGAATTGTTGTTGCGGAGTAACAAGATCAGCCCCGAGGGCGGCGGCGGTGGCGGAGGAAGCGCCGGGGGAGGGCAGGGCGGCGAGACCGATCAGGCGGCGATCGCGTTGCTGGGTCAAGGCCTCAATCAACTCGCCATCACCCGTGAATCGGAAACACAGTTGTCCGTCGGGCGAGACCGTGACAAGGTGCCGGAACGATGGCGAGCGGGTTTGGATCGGTATTTCGATCAGCTGGAGCAACGAAGGTCATCGACGATTTTGGAGGCGGGGCAATGAGGAATCGGATGCGTATTCTTCCTCTTCGGGCCCGAGCGTCACGAGACGTTGCGTTTGGACGCGCTGATTACGTTCCCACTGCATGTGAACCAAATCCGCTTGCGGAGCGGGGTTTACCCCGACAGAACAGCGCAGTGAAGCATTTGTTAGCGGCAGGGCGCGAGCCCTCCGGTCTGTTGGCAGCGATGAGGAACCGGAGGGCTCGCGCCCTGCCGCTAACACCCCGTAAAGCACAGGAAATAGATGCTTCACAGCTTTACCGGCAGGGGTTAAAGCCAGTAGCCGGCGGCCGCGTCAGCGCACCCCCGAGATTCCCAATGTGGTGGTCTAGGATGAACGTTCGTTTCATCACACTGCTCTGCCTGATTTTCGGGGCCATGTTTGTTGCCGCATCGCCAGCCAACGCCCAGGCCCCTGGTGTGACCTCTCCGGATTCATCGTCGGCCAACATCGGCGAGAGGGTCTCGCGTGACGTGCATGAAATCTACGCCAAGGGGCTGGAGTTTCTGACGCAGACCCAGGACGAGCGGGGGACTTGGCCGGCCGGTGAGGGCGTTGGACCGGGAACGACGGGGCTGGCCGTGCTGGCCTTTTTGGCTTCCGGCGAAGACCCCAATTTTGGTCCGCACCGGGACGTGATTCGCAAAGGGTTGCGGCACATCATTGCGGGCCAGTCCGCGGTGACCGGTTACATTTCACCCAGCATGTATCATCACGGGTTCGCGATGTTGGCACTTTGTGAAGCCTACGGTGTGGTCGACGACTCGGATCTGTATCCGCCTGGCGAGCGGGAATCGCAGCGCAGTCTCGCCGTCGCGGTGGAACTGGCTGTCCGCGCGGCGCTGACGGCACAAAAGAATAATCGCCGGGGCGGATGGCGTTACGCTCCCAACGCAAGCGACGCCGATACCTCCGTCTCGGGCGCCGTCGTGATGGGCTTGTTGGCCGCACGCAATGCGGGGATCGAGGTGCCGGATGAGTCGATTGATCGGGCAATCGATTACCTCGTTTCGATGACGGCCGAGGACGGCTCGGTCGGCTACACCAGTGCAAGCGAAGGTGGCGGTGGCGAATCGGTCGCCCGCAGCAGCATCGTGAACCTGGTGCTCGCCATCGCCGGACGAAAAGAGTTACAGGCCTATCCCTTGACGTTGCAGTACCTCGTTGCCAATCGCGACGCCGAGCCGTTGTGGCCCGAATACGCCCGCTACTATCAAGCCCAGGCGTACTTCCAGTCGGACGTCGCGGTTTGGAAACAGTGGAACGATCGGCTGATTCAACGACTCAAACGTGACCAGAAGCCGAACGGGAGTTTTGACGGAGATCTCGGCGTCACCAACAGTACGTCGATGTCTTTGTTGGCGTTGGCTGTGAACTACCGATTTTTGCCGATCTATGAACGATAACCTTCAAGACATCCGGTTGCGATCAGATGGCGTCGAGCCCGTAGGCTTGCGCCTAATAACACTAAATCGTGAAGCGAAAATGAAACACCATGGCTCCCCTCTCCCCCGATTCCTGACGAGCCTAAGCGAGTCAGGAATTGGGGGAGAGGGGCTGGGGGTGAGGGGGATTGGTTCTGCGCGCGGTTGCTGGATTACGACGACGATGCGCTCTCGAAACCCGGTTGGATCTAGCGGTAGGTCGTACGCTGGAATGCGAACTGCATCAAATCGACTCAGCAGGAATCAACGGTGTATCGCCTATCGGATGCTCACGAAGAAACTTTCCTCTGGCGCAACCACAATCGCGCGCGATCCGCTAAACCGAGTTTTCCAATTCATTCGATCGGCCGCGCTGATTACGAGCAAACCCGATGGCCTTGTGATTGCATCGTTGTTTGGTCACGCGGATTCCCCCTCACCCCCAGCCCCTCTCCCCCAAACAAGCCTCTACTCATCGCAAGGTTTTCGCTTACTAGAATCAGGTGGCGCGCATGAGCAATCCGAATCGACCAAGAGGCTTGTTCGGGGGAGAGGGGAGCCATTTTGGGGTAAGTCGCTTATCGATTTAGCGGTATTAGGCTTGCGCCAGATGGTTGCAGATCGTTTAACACCAACCGACTACCGGCTACTGGTCGGTGTCTTGTTCCTGTTGATCGGTTCGGTGGCTGATTTATCGGCTGCTGATTCCGGCATGCGGTTTTTGCTGGCCGATGGCAGCGTGATCGACGGCACGTTGTCCGCCGCCGAGGAGCCAGCGAAGCTGCGGATCAACACAAAACTGTTCGCCCAGCCGATCGAAATCTCGACCCAAAATCTGTTGGAGGCTCGTCGCGAACCCTTGAACTCTGGCAGCGTTGCAGGCGATGGTCCTGAGACTTCGACCAACACGTTTGCGTTTCTGTTGAGCGACGGCAGCCGATTCGTTGGCAACGTCGTCTCCTGGTTAGGCGGTCTGATCACGCTCGAAACCGAAGACCTGGGGCGGGTGTCGTTTGCCGCCCAGCGTGTGGTCCGCATCGTCGACCAGGCGAGCATGCCGCACCAGATCCTGGCTTTGTCTGATGCTCGCTATCGATTTCGTCGTGAAACGGGTTGGAACTTCACCGGGCAGGGCATGTCGTGCACGGTCCCGGAATCGACGGCGGTCGCAGGCATCGATCTGCCGGATCGATTTCGCATTCGAGTCGAAGTGGCTTGCGCGGGGACGGCCGATTTCGAACTGTCGCTCGGTGATCGGTCGCAGGGCGGGGCAGGGCAGGGCGGTACGCGGGTTGATCGGCGGGGTGGGTCGATTTCACGTTTGCCGACCGAGCGTTTCGTCACCCGAGTGGAGTGGTTCGGTGAAAGTGTTTCGTTGGTCCGCAGCAATGCGAGTGTTTCCGATGCCGGCGTGTTTGACGTGTCGGATTCGCCGGGACGGTTGGAGCTGGATTTGTATGGTGATCAACGGACCGGGCGGCTGCTGGCCTACCGCGACGGTGTGCTGCAAGCGGACGTCTCGCTCGTCGATGAGGAGCCCGTCGTGCGGCGGGAGTTGACGTTGATCAACCGCGGGGATCCGGTGCAGCTGACGAGTTTCGAATTGTTCCATTGGGATGGCCAGCCGCCGCCGTCGCAGTTCTTGCCCGATCGCTTCACCTTGTTTCGCGACGGCTCGATCATTGATCAAGTCGCCGAGGGCTGGGATGCGAATCGGTTTCAGATCGACGGCACGTGGTACGCGATGGACGATCTTACGCGGATGGAGTTTGCCGTGGCGACGCAGGTTGCGCCGGCGTGTGATCTGAGTCTGTCTGGCGGTAGTCGAGTGCGCGGGCAGGTGGAAGGCCGAGATTCCGATGGTGCAATCCTGGTGCGCGAGGGGACGGGAACCGTTTTGGCCGTTGCACCGTCGCGGGTCACGCGTTGGGTGGGCCGATCGGAGGACGTGACAGCGCCGCCCGGCGAGGCGGCTCAATTCCAAGCCGACGGCGTGTCAATGTGGGGACGTTTGCTGGACGGTCGCGACGTCGGCGCGACGTTCGGCTGGCGATCCTTGTCCGGCGAGAATGACGTCGGGATCGCGGCGACCGAAGGGGTGACGATTCGGTTCGCGTCGACGTCAGATTCCGATGCGACGTCTGTGCCCGACCTCGGCATGCTGCAGCTGCGTTGCGGCGATCGCTTGCCCGGTCAATTGGTTTCGATTCAGCCCAATGGTGTCCGTTTTCAAAGCGATTGGTGTGGCGAGGTTCTTGTGGCGTTGGGCGAAGTCCGTCGAATTCGAACGGGGCCGGCGGTCGCGGCGGGCGAGACCGATGCGCCTTGGTTGACGCGTCTGCCGCGACGGATGGCGGATTCGCCGCCGACACACTTGCTGGTTTCGCCCAACGGTGACGTGTTGCGAGGGCGTTTGTTGTCGATGGACGAAGACGCCGCTCGCATCGAAATCCGCGGTCGGACGCGGTTGATCAAACGCTCAAGCGTGGCGGAGGTGATTTGGCTCGGCCCATCGGACGAAGAATCGGCAGCGTGTCGCTACGTCATCACAACCCGTGACGGTGCGCGGTTGGGGCTGCAGACGGCCGGATTTGATGGCCGCGAGTTGTCGGGCAGGCAAACCGAATTGGGGAACTGTCGCGTCCCCGCGGCGGCGCTGGAAAGTCTGCGGTTCGGAACGAGAGACGCGTCGCCGGGCGAGACCTGGGATCTGGTGCCGGTGAAGCAACCGAAGACGTTTGAGTGAGCGACGTGGGATAGGCTTCCAGGCCTGTCCATTTCGCGATGACAGGCTGGAAGCCTATCCCCTGATCCTCAGCTCGCGGGGTCTTTGAGGTTGTTTTCATCGAACCCTTTTTGACGCAGCAGACAGGCGTCGCAGTGGCCACAGGGCTTCCCACCGGCGCCGGGATCGTAGCAGGACAGAGTCATCGAATAGTCGACGCCCAGGCGGAGCCCGGTTTGAATGATTTCGCCTTTGGTCAAATGGATCAGCGGCGTGTGGACCGTCAGCTTTTGCCCGCTGGTGCCGCTCTGGGTCGCCAGGTTGGCCATCGTTTCAAACGCGGCAATGTATTCTGGGCGGCAATCGGGATAGCCGCTGTAGTCGAGCGAGTTGACGCCGATGAACAGATCGACCGAGCCGATGGTTTCGGCAAAGGCCAATGCCAGTGACAGGAACACGGTGTTGCGTGCCGGCACATAGGTCACTGGGATTTCCATGCCGATCTGTTCGACGGAGTCAGACTTGGGCACCACGATCGACTGATCGGTCAGTGCCGATCCGCCAAATTGGGACAGATTGATTTCGACGACTCGGTGCGATGCGACGTCGAATTGCCGGGCCAACGCGGCGGCTCGTTCGAGTTCGTATTCGTGTCGTTGACCGTAGCGGAAGCTGATCGCATGGATGGCAAAGTTTGCTTCGCGTGCGATCGCCAGGCACGTCGCACTGTCGAGTCCACCGGAGAGCAAGACGACGGCGGGGGAGCGGTTTTCGGTCACTGCTTTTTCCATAGCTTGCGTCCGATCGAGGGATGGTAGTTGGTCCAGTTTTCGTTGTTGGTCAAATCCGACTCGATCAGACTGGTAAAGGAAGTGATTTTGGCGTCCAGGTTGTCGATGTGGTGCAACGCGATCGCTTCCAAAGTGGCCGGCAAACGGGGGCTGCCAAACTCGAGTTGGCCATGGTGGGAAACGATCAGGTGCTCCAGTTGCAAACGCAAGTCGTTGGGGAAATCTTCGTCGGCGTCTTCTTCAAACGCCACGATCGCGTCGCCGAGCATCTGCACGCCGATGACGATGTGCCCGACCAGTTGGCCGCGGTCGGTGTAGCTCAGTTCGCCGCTGGCGGAGATCTCTTCGATCTTGCCCAGGTCATGCAGGAACGCGCCAAACATCAACAGTTCGCTATCCACGCCGGGATAGCGAGGTCCGAGAAACTGGCAGACTTCCATCAGGTCGACGGTGTGTCGCAGCAGCCCGCCGGGGTAGGCGTGGTGGTTGGAGACCGCGGCGGTGGCCAGGCGAAGTTTGGCGACGAAGGACTCGTCGGACAGGAACGCGTTTCCCAGTCCACGCAAGTAGACGTTGTGCAGGTTTTCGAGCATGTCCCGCAAGGTCGTCATGGCCTGGTCGGCGGCGGCGGCGTCGAACTGATCAAAATCACTCGGATCGACTTCGGTTTCGGCCAGGTCATCGATGGCGGTCAAGATGACTTGCAACGCACCCTGGTGAACTTGTGTGCGGCCGATGCAATGGACATAGCCGCCGCGACGGATTTTTTCGTAATCCGAATCATCGGCGTTCCACATCATGGCGACAATCGTCCCGCTGCGGTCGGCCAGCTTCAGCAGCAGGTACTTGCCGCCTTGCCGATTCACGCGGATTTGCTTGTCGGCCAAGCGGAAGGATTGATCCAGAGACTGGCCGTCGGTCAGATCGGTGACAAGCATACGGGGCACGGCAGATTCCCATTGGCGGGGGCGTAAAAGGATGAGTCGATGCAAAGGATGCGTGCGAAGGCCGCCGCTGGCAAGGTGTGGACGCCGGGGATCCCCTGCAACGCGACCGGCAACGGGACGAATTCTCGCAAAGTGCTTCGTTTACGGCGGGGGAGTGTTATACTGGGTCGCATGTCGACTCAGGCCTCTTCTACCGGCAAAACACGATCCTCGGTCAACTTGGTTCGGTCCTCGCACTCGTGGACCGAAGCCGAGAGTGCGGCCGGTTTTGTGTTGCGTTATCTGTCGCCGATGCGGAAGCAGTTGACCACCGTGATGGGGTCAACCGAAGAAGCGGATCAGGCGTTGCGGATTCTATTGACGCACCTGGTTTCGGCGGGGTTCGGCGAGCATCGCAAAGGGCGGCTGCGAGACTTTTTGGCGCGGGCGGTGAAATCCTGTGCCAAGGCGCGGTTGGTCGAACAGGGTGGCGCCGAATCGGACCCGGAAAAATCGCCCTCGCTGACGCTGGATTCCAAGCAGTGGCTCGCGTTGTGGCGGAATTGTCTGCTCGAACGGGCCTGGCGAGCGTTGGAGCGCATGCAGCATCAAGATGCCAGCCGGCCGCTGTACAGCGTCTTATGGGCCAGCACGATTCATCCCAAGGCCAGCTTGGAAGAGATCGCCGCCGAGGTCGAAAAGGCGTGCTCGGTCAAGCTGGACCAAATTCAGTTGCAGCAATTAAAATTGGAAGCCAAAGCGGCTTTCGCGCAGTTGTTGGCCGACGAAGTAGTCGAAACGCTGGAAAATCCCGACAAAGCGGCGGTCAAGAAGGAAATTCAGTCGCTCGGAATCGGTAGCGCGTTCAGCGGATTGATGGTTTAAGTGTGACACAGCACAAGTGATTGGAACCGGGGCCGTCGTGTGTCATAATGGGGGCGAGTCCGCTGTTATCGCCCACGCGCCATCTCGGATTCACCGGCCAGTCGTGATCGCCATTCGGGGTTGCCCCACGCACCGCCGCATCGCACCACGTATCACACCGGCCGGCCGGTCCCGCCTCCCCCTACCACCCGCTTTTTCCGACAACGACCACTGTTTCGCTCCCGCACTTTCAAGTCGCCCGGAACCCGGCGCCATCCGCACCCTTGGGGCGGAGACGGCGCACGAGCTTCAGGAGGCCGGCAATGGCGGAGCATTCGGTGCCGTTCTCGTTTTGGAGAAACAGACGCGATGTCCATTTTCATGCGTTTCCCGTTCCGCCTTGTTCTTGCCGCGTGCAGTGTAGCGATCCTCGTCGTCGGTTCCCTGGGGGCTCAGGAACGCACCGCGGTGGACGAGGAGGGACGGATCGTCAACTTCCAACGCGACATCGTTCCGATCTTGCGGGCCAGGTGTTTGGAGTGTCACAACGAAGATGAAGCGAAGGGGGATTTTCGTGTCGATGACGCCGAGACGTTTTTGTCGTACGTCGAACCGGAGGACGCCGAGTACAGCACGGTGCTGGCCGATTACATGCTTTCGGACGATCCCGACATGCTGATGCCGCCTCCGTCCAAGGGAGGCCCAATGTCGCCGCACGAGTTGTCGATGATTCGCGTCTGGATCGACGAAGGCGCCCACTGGCCCGAGGACGTCGCGATCGTCGAGGTGTCTGCGGAGGAGAGCGAGCAAGCGGCCGCCGAGCCGGTCGCCGAAGCGCCCAAGTCGCTGGTGGATCGCGTTTGGGCGTTCCAGGGATTTTTGCATCCGGCCACCGTCCATTTCCCGATCGCGCTGTTGCTGTTCGGCGCGCTGTTCGTCGTCTTGGGATGGAAGTGGCCGAGTCTGGGGCAACAGATCCCCTTGGCCTGTTTGCTGTTGGGGTCGTTGATGGCGATCGCTTCGACGGCGATGGGTTGGTCGTTCGCGATCGAGAAAGGCTACGGGTCTTGGACCAAGGTCGACATGGACAGCGAGGTGTTTTGGCATCGTTGGAGCGGGGTGATTGTGGCGGTCACGTCGGGCGTGCTGGCGATCATCGCGCTACGAGGTCTGGCCTCGAAAAACAGCAAGCTCGAACGGACCTGGAAGATCGGACTGTTGGTCGTCGCGGGAATGGTCGGCGCGGTCGGACACCAGGGTGGCGAGATGACCTATGGCAAGGATTTCTATCCCAAGGCGTTCCGAATCCTGTTGGGCACCGAAGGCGAACCTGTCGAAGAACAGCTGGCGGAAGACCCCGCGGCATCGGCCGATGGTGAAGTGGTCACGGCGACGGTGACAACAGCATCGTCCAACTGACAACGGGGCAACGGGTTTTAAGCGGCCGCGAGGCCGTTCGTCTCTTAGACTCTGCGATTTCGCCGCGGGTGATTTCTGGTGATCCTCTGATCGCGTATCCTGGGGTGGGGACGTTCCCAGCACGATCAACGCAATCATGGACACGGGAAAACGAGTGGCGAAAAGCGAAAAGAAGAAAAAACCGGGTTCCAAAACCGCCTCACGCAAAGCACTGATCGATCGTCCGCTGCCGGGGGATCGTTTTCTCAACCGCGAACTCAGCTGGTTGGCGTTCAACCAACGCGTTTTGGCCCAGGCGGCCGACGGCACGCTGCCGATTCTCGAGCGCGCCAAGTTCCTGGCCATCACCAGTTCCAACCTGGATGAATTCATGATGGTCCGCGTCGGCGGCCTAAAGATCTTGCACCAGCGCAACCCGACACAGCGGGATCCGGCAGGCATGGTGGCGGTCGAGCAATTGCAGGCGGTCGCCAAGAGGGGGCACGAGATCGTCTCGCGGCAGTACCAGTTACTCCGCGAGGAGGTGCAGCCGAAATTGGAGTCGGCGGGAATCGCTCAAGTCGATTTGACGCAAGCCAGTGAGTCCGAACACGTTGCCTCGACCGCCCGCTTTTGGCGCGATGTCTTTCCCGTGCTGTCGCCCCAAGCGGTTTCAGCGGATAGCTTTCCGCTGCTGCAAGGTCTGGGGTTGCATCTGTTCATCCGTTTGAAACGGGATCCCGACACCCGGCTCGGCAAGGCGGGCGACGGGCCGGAGTCGGGCGAAGGAGAGGGCTCCGCGGAAACGTCGGAATACGCGTTGATTCCGATGGGCCGATCGCTGCAACGCGTGTTACCGATCTCGGGCGACAAGCGGCACGGCTATGTGTTGTTGGAGAGCTTGGCGGCGCACTTTGTCGACGAATTTTTTCCCGGCCGCGAGGTGCTCGAGTGCGTCCCCTTTCGGTTGACCCGCAACGCCGACATCGAGTTTCGCGAAGACGCCGCGAGCGATCTGCTGGGCGGGATGGAAGAGATCTTGGAGAACCGGCGTTATGCCAGACCCGTTCGTCTGGAATACGGAGCGTCGGCCAGCGAGGAGGCGGTCGAGTTTTTGCAGAAGGTCCACCAATTGCACCCCGAAGACCTGTACGCGATCGACGGCCCGATTGATCTGAGTTTCCTGTTCACGCTGCACGGGGAAGAGGGTTTCGATCACCTCCGCGATGAGGTCTGGCCGGCCAAACCGCATCCGCGGATCGATCCGGAAGAGTCGATGTTCACGACGATCGCGGCGGGCGATGTGTTGATGGTCCATCCCTACGATCGATTCGACTCCGTCGTGCGGTTGATCGAGGAGGCCGCGGCGGATCCAAATGTGTTGGCGATCAAACAGGTGTTGTATCGGACCAGTAAGAACAGCCCGGTCGTTGCGGCGCTGGAACGCGCCGCCGAACGCGGCAAGTACGTCACCGCGATCGTGGAATTGAAAGCGCGGTTCGATGAGGCGCGTAACATCGAATGGGCCAAGGAGATGGAACGCGCCGGCGTTCAGGTCATTTACGGAATTCATGGTTTAAAAACACACGCCAAGGTGTGCATCATCGTCCGCCGTGAACCGCAAGGCATCGTCCGCTACATGCACTTCGGCACCGGCAATTACAACGAGGCGACGGCGAAGCTGTACAGCGACATTTCGTTGCTGACCTGTGACGAGGTGTTGGGCCGCGATGCGACGAACTTTTTTAATGCGATCACCGGCGCCAGCCAGCCCAGGGCGCTGGAAGAGCTGGCCGCCGCACCGACCACGATGCGACGTCGTTTCCTGGATCTGATCGAAGAGGAAACGCAGCGCAGCCTGCAAGGTGGCCGCGGGCAAATCACCGCCAAGCTCAACGCTCTGGTCGACCCCGAGGTGATCGATGCGCTGTATCGCGCCAGCCGCGCGGGGGTGAAGATCCGTTTGAACGTTCGTGGTCAGTGTTGTTTGCGCCCCGGCGTGAAGAACTTGAGCGAAACGATCGAAGTGATTTCGATCATCGATCGGTTCCTGGAACACGCGCGGATCTTCTGTTTCCACCAGGACGGCGACGAGAAACTGCTGATCGGCAGTGCCGACTGGATGACACGCAACTTGGATCGCCGGGTCGAGTTGTTGGTGCCCGTGGCCGATCGAAAGTGCTGCGATCGGTTGAAGGAGGTGTTGGAGACCTATTTCGACGACAACACAAATTGCTGGCAGATGATGTCTGACGGAGAGTACCGTCAGCAGGACCGGGGCGATGAGCCTCCGCTGCGTTCCCAGCGCGTGCTGTACGACCGCGTGGTCAATACCTGGAAGAAGGCCGAATCAAGCCGCCGCGCGACGTTCCGCCCGATCAGCGCGGGCAGCTGAGATGACGTCTTTAGCGTTTCAAATTCGCCGGCCCCAGCGTCGGTGACATCTGTCGTCGGCTTGTCCGGAGACCAACGGTGCCAACTTTTGCTCATGCCAAAGGATGCAAAACGAAGCCCTCGACGCGACACAACGACGTTTTCGCCGACGCGACAAACTCAGCGCCGTCTGTGCAATTTGACACCCCCTGCAGAGTGCCGTAGAATCGGGTGGCGGGAGATATTCCGCAGTCCAACCGAGGAATATGTGCTTTTTACCTCAGTCGGACCACCAATAATTAATCGTTCACGCTGCTAACCGACGCCTGACGACAGCGCCCGGTTCTTTTGCGTCTTCTCGCGTTCTTTTGTGGCAATTGATTCGCCGTCGTTGGATCGTGACCCGGAGGGCGCCCACCGGATTTCATCGGACCTCTGTTTCCTAAGATTCGCATTTGATGTCACGGTTCGATAGGTGCGCGGTCGACTCGGC
>NZ_JANZKV010000101.1 GCF_025060895.1 Stieleria sedimenti
TGCGCTGACCTCCGGCTACTTGCTGCGATCCGTTCGGGATGTAGTGGACGCTCGATGCGTCAACGTGGTTTAGTGGGGAACGCGGTTGAGCTGACGCCATCCAACGCGAGTTCATCTGGGACTGAGAAGCTGGCACTCTCCGCCAGGATCCTTTGGGACGGATTCTGCCAATTCGCAGGCGCGTTGCCTTGGATTCGTTATCATGACGTCAGACGGCAGTGTTGTCGATGAATCGACCGCTAGCCGGTCACGGAAGCGGGGATGAGACAACGGTCGCTGGCGAGTCGAGTTGGTTTTGAGTATTGGTCGCTCGCGGTGATGGCGATGGCGATTGTGGTTTTGCTGGGCAGTTTTGCAGGGGAGGGGAATCGGCACTTTGAGGTCACTGATGCGAAGAAGACGAATGATCCGCCGGGCGATGATCGCCGCGTCATGTTTGCTGGTGACGGGCTTGATCGCGTCTTGGTTTGTCGCCGGCGCACTCGTCGCGCCGAGCCCTCGTCTCATCGGCGATCCGCCACGCGAATTGAACGCGACCGCGTTCGTTGTGAAGAGCGATTCGGGATCGTTGGTCTCTGGTTGGCATACGAGGCCGAATGCCGGAAACGGTGTGATCGTGTTGCTGCACGGCATCCATGGTTCGCGTTTGTCGATGTTGCAGCGCGCGCGGATGCTGCATGACGCCGGGTATGCGACGGTGATGATCGATTTCCAGGCACACGGCGAGAGTCCTGGAGACGTCATCACCGTTGGATACCTCGAACAACACGACGTTCGTGCCGCGGTTGATTTCGCACGACGCGAACACCCGAATGAACCGATCGGTGTGATCGGTGTTTCGCTTGGCGGGGCGGCGGCTCTACTCGCGTCGCCGTTGAAGATCGACGCGCTCGTGCTCGAATCCGTTTATCCGAACATTCACGACGCCATCCACAATCGTGTCGCCGCCAAGCTTGGCCCGCTTTCATCGATTCCCGCGTCGATGCTGCTGCTGCAATTTCAGCCGCGTTTAGGCTTTTCTCCGCAGCAGCTTCGCCCCATCGACCATCTCCCCGACATCGGATGCCCGGTTTGCGTCGCGTCGGGATCCGATGACCCGCACACCACTGCGTCAGAAACACAAGCGATGTTTTCCGCAGCCACAGAACCTAAACGGCTTTGGTTGGTCGATGGTGCTCAACACGTGGATTTGTTCGGTGAAGATCCTGAAGAATACCGAGAACGAATCGTCGGTTTCTTCGACGAGTACCTGCGCGGTGATCGCGAGACTCCAGCCAACCGTGGAGTGTTTTGGCAACGACGAGGGACCGGAGAGGCTCGCGTCCTACCGCTAACAAGAACAGCCCGGTTGGCGACTTAGTACCGAACGATCAACTCGGTTTGCAGCCGGCCTTCGATCACGTCTTCAAATTCGGTCAACGGGAATTCGTACGCGATACCCCATTCCGTCTTGGCGTTGGGTTTAAATTTCAAGCCGACGTTTTGCGTGACCAAATCGTTACCGGTCACGTCGCTGGTGGACAAGTTGAACAGGTCTTGTCCGGCAACACCCAGCGCCGCACCGCCCTCGGCACTGTCGATCCAGTGCCACCAAGCGACTTCGGTGACGAAGTAGGTCTTCTCGGTCAGTTTGAGGTCGAAGTGGTTGGACCAGTGAATCGATTCCGATTGCAGGAACCCGTCGCTGGGAACACGCCAGCCGAAGGCCGACATCAGGTGGGCCTTGCCGCACATCAGCCGTTGGCCACCGGTGGCGAACAGATGGAATTCCCCGTCCGCGATGTCTTGCAAGGCGTCACGACTGCCTGGCAATTCATATGTGCCCCCGATCGAAGCGATCGTGCCGCTTTGCGTGTCTCGGAGAATGTTGTATTTCAAGCCGGCCGTGACCGACGCCCAACCGTCATCCAACAGCCCATCCAACGCTCCGTTGGTGTTGTCCCAAATGTAGCCGTCTTTGACCCCGATCAAGCTGAGCCGTTCGGTCAGCGCGATGCGGAATTGCATGGCCAGCAACTGAATGGATCCGCCGGCCGGAATGTTATTGCCGATCCGTTCGGGAACCCAGTGATTGACAAAGATCGGACGGAGTTCGGTAAGCGTGCGTGGGTCTTCGAAGTGAACGAAGTTGATCATCGGGCTGACGAAGTCGTCGAAGCAACGGTCGCTGGGTTTGATGAGACCGCCCAGCAAGCCCGCGTCACAGCAGTCGGAGACACAGCTGACGCATCCGTCGCAACCGAGTCCGCTGCAGTCGGCCGCGTCGCAACACAGCGGATCGCCGCAAGCACTGTCACAGGGGGCAACGTCACAGGCGGATCGGTTGAATATGCCAAGGCCGCCGGCATCGGCAACCGAGGCTGAGCCGGTTGTGGCGGCCGCCAGGCCCAGTACGAGTGCAACGAATTTGGGCCGAATGAATTGAGGGGTGAGTGATTGAATCATGGGTTCGCGTCCGTGAGAAAAATTCCGTCGATTGTCTTTTCTCTTCGGAAAACGCACACCCGTTCAGGCGACAGTAAAAAACGTAGGGCTCATCAAGCACCCAAACGTTACAGTTTGATGGTGTCAGCGGTGAAACCCGCATGAATTAAAATGGAATTCGAGGCGAAACCTCGACAGTCTGTGACGTAGCGGCACGCTTGAGGTTCAGGCACCAGTTCCCAATTCCATCTACTTTAGCGCCAAGCTGGGTATCTGGTGTGAGCGGTAGGGCGCGAGCCCTCCGGTATTTCAAGCTTGAACCGGACGGCTCGCGGGCTGTCGATTTAGTCGGGTTCTTTTAGTGGCAAAGTAGTTGGCATCGCACGCGGGCCGCCGGCTCTTCCGTGCTGGTTTGCCTACAGCTCGCGTATTCGGATGTTGCGCCAGGAAACCTGGTAGGGGCCGGTGCCTTTCTTGATCGAGTGGACTTGCAGACCGATCACGCCTTCCGCATCGCGGTCGTCGGTGAAGTCGGCGACGGGAACGCCGTTGACGAAGCTTTGGATCCGATCACCTTTCGCGACGATGCGAAATTGATTCCACTGACCAGGCTTGTAGACGGCCTGTTTTTCTTCCGCGTTGACGGATTCATCCAACCACTTCGTGCGGCGGCCTTCATCCCAGAAATTCCCCGAACAGCCGTTGGCTCCGTTCGTTTTCCCTGTGATCTCGCATTGGTAGCCGTACATTTCACCCTGTTCGCGGATGCGATCGGGTTTTGATTCTTGAGGCGTCGGTTTGGGATAAAGATGGCTGCGAATTTGCACTCCGGAGTTGAGTTCTTGGTCGCACTTGACCTCAAACTCCAACTCGAAATCTGCATAGGGCCCCTTGGTCAAGAAAGTGTTTTTGCCCGGCCCGGTTTTGCCGGTGATCACGCCATCGCTCAAACTGTAACTCGCCTCCCCACCGACCTTCGTCCAGCCTTCGAGTGAATCGGTGCCGATCAAGGACACCCAATCGCCGGCCGAAAGGGAGAGGGCGGAGAGCATCAAGAGAACGAAGGTAGCGGATCGCAGCATCATTGCGGAGGCCTCGTGGGCGTGGGGGGGAATCGGACGATGGGCAGGGATGGAGCCTCCACCATCATACCGAGTTCGATTCGGCGTCGCGTTTGATCCCGCGCAGCATGACGGGAAAGACCAGTCCGTGCAGCGGGAGAACGCTGTACCAATAGGCCAACCCGAGCAAGCCACTGGGGCGAAACCTGGCGGTCATGGTGACATTGGTGCAATCGTGATCCGCCGGGGCGAGCTGGAAATCGAGTTCGGCGTCGCCGGGCAGTTTCATTTCAGCCCTCAATCGCAACCGTTCGTTGGGTTGGTGGGCTGTGACCCTCCAAAAATCAACCGCTTCGCCGAAATGAAGGTCGTCCGGGTGGCGACGTCCGCGCCGCAGTCCCGGACCGCCGACCAGTTGATCCATCCAGCCACGCACCTGCCAAAGCCAACCGGCGCCCCAGTACCCGTGGCCGCCGCCGATCTTTTCGATCACTTGAAATGTTTGTTCCGGAGGGGCGTTGACGATGATCGAACGCTCGTCGATCTTGGTGGTCCCGCCTGCCCAGTCGGGATCACCCGGCATCACGCCGGCGGTCGACCAGCGGGTTTCGATGTCGTGATTTTGAATCTTGCCCAGCGCCGCGTCGAGCGCTTGTTGCACGTTAAAAAGCGTGCCCGGCATCAGTTTCGTCGCCCAGTCGTTTCGGCACACCGTGCGATTGCGAAGGCCCTCGGCAAGTGGTCGTCCGATCGCGCTGCTGACGGGAGTGACCAACGAAATCCACAGCGAACTCAGTCGCGGTGTCAGCACGGGCACCGGCACGATGATGCGTCGCGGCAAGCCGATCGCCTTGGCCATCGCTTGCATCAGTTCGCGATACGTCATCACGTCCGATCCGCCGATGTCGATCGTTCGCCCTCGGGTCTCCGGGACACCGATACACTCCACCGCGTAACGCAACACATCACGAATGGCGATCGGCTGAGTTTCCGTGTTCACCCATTTCGGAGTCACCATGATCGGCAGACGTTCCACCAGGTACCGCAGGATTTCGAACGACGCCGAACCGGACCCGATGATCATCGCGGCGCGCAGCACCGTGACCGGAACCGTGCTGGTTTGCAAGATCTCGGCCACTTCGCGACGGCTTCTCAGGTGGCGACTGAGATCGGGACCGAGTTCACCGAGGCCACCCAGGTAGACAATCTGCCGACACGGCGATTGATCGATTGCCGCGACGAAGTTTTCAGCCAACTCGCGATCGCGCTGCGCGTACTTGTCGCTGGCGGCGATCATCGAATGCACCAGATAATACGCCACATCGATGTCGATGACCGCCTCGTCAATCGCCTCGCGGTCTTGCAAATCGCCTTCGAGTACCTGCAATCGCGGGTTGTCGCGCCAGCCGAATTTGCTCAGTTTCTCTTTGTTTCGGACCAGGCAGCGTACGGTGTGCCCTTGGTCCAACAGCAATCGGACCAGGCGGCCGCCGACGTAACCCGTCGCGCCACACACAAGGATCTTCAACGAGGGCGTATCCATCAAATCTCGGCAGCAATGGGCATGTTGGTTCGGCGTGGAGCAGGTACATCAAGTTACCGTAGACGGGAAGGAAGTGGGGGACGCACCCGCGATGTGGATTGATGAACGGATGAATTTTCGTCGAACCGATGCGATATTTCGCCGTGCGGGAGTGCCCGTCCCGCACGGTCGACCGATGGTCCGCCACTTGTGTAACACGAAAGTCTTGCCAAACTCGGCAGAGCCGTGGGGAAGCTCGGATGAGCAAACTTGTAGCGAGTAGACTCGTCGGATGTCGGGGCAATTCATGTGTTCGTGTTGACCAGCGAGGCTGTCTGCAATGGGATCTCGATTACGACACCGCAAATCAATGGCGGAACGTCGGTGGCGCCGCCGCGCCGGACGACTCGAAGTCTTGGAGGCACGTTGCCTGTTAGACGCCGCCCTGGCAGTTGAATCAGCTTCGCCGGACCTCGACGCCGGCGCGTTTGACAGCGACAGTGTGCTGGTGCGGTTTCATGCCGGTGCGGCGACCTCGTCCAGCAATCCGATCGCCGAGTTTTCTGCGCTCCCGGGGCTTAAACAAGTTGGACTGCCCCAGGGGCTCGATGTCGACGAGACACTTGATTTCTATCGGCATCATCCCGGCGTGATCTATGCCGAGCCCAACTATGAGATCCGTCTTTCGGCGGTCCCCGATGATCCAGGCTTTGAGAGTCTTTGGGGGCTACACAACGTGGGGCAAACCGGCGGCACCATGGATGCCGACATCGATGCGAGTGAAGCGTGGGAGATCACGACGGGAGACTCGAGCACGGTCGTCGCGGTGATTGATACCGGGGTCGACTATCTGCATCCAGATCTGGCGGCAAACATGTGGTCCAACCCGGGCGAGATTGCCGGAGATGGGATCGACAATGACGGCAACGGCTTTATCGACGACGTTCATGGGTTCAACTTTGTTTCAGGTGATGGCGATCCGATGGACGACCACAATCACGGGACGCACGTTGCCGGCACGATCGGTGCGGTGGCGAACAACGGGATCGGTGTGGCCGGCGTCAGTTGGGACGTTCAGATCATGGCCGTCAAATTCTTGAACGCGTCCGGCGGCGGGTCGACGGCCGCCGCCGTCAGCGCCATTCAATACGCGGTCGACAACGGCGCCACGATCTCCAACCACAGTTGGGGATTCAACGGCACCGCATCTCAGGCACTCGCCGATGCCATCGAGTACGCGCGGGCGGCCGATCACATCGTCGTCGCGGCGGCTGGCAACGGTGGCGGAGACCAGGTCGGCGACGACAATGATGCGCGGCCCTTTTACCCGGCGAACTTTCCGCATGACAATCTGATTGCGGTTGCGGCGACCGATCACAACGATGCCCTGGCGACATTCTCCAACTTCGGAACCACTCAGGTCGACCTGGGGGCGCCCGGCGTTGGCATCTACAGCACGACACGAAACAACACCTACAGCACATTCAACGGGACGTCGATGGCGACGCCGCATGTTGCCGGAGCCGTGGCGCTGCTCAGGAGCCAGCATCCCGATTGGCCGTCTGGAAAGATCCGCGATCGCATCCTGGACACGGTCGATCTGATCCCGGCCCTTGAGTCACGCACCACGACGGGCGGACGATTGAACGTCGCCGCGGCGGTGGCACCGGATGAAACCGGCCCGATCGTTGTTGCAAACGTTCCCGACGGTGGTGTGATGAAGGTTCAGGATCGACTTCGCGTTACCTTCGACGAACGTGTTGATGTCGATTCGTTCACAACCGATGACATTGTGGATTTCCAGGGGCCGTTGGGATCGATTGCGGTCACCGGAGTGCAAGCTGTTTCCGGTGCCGCCGGGCGGGAATTTGAAATCGTCTTCCAACCCCAAACGGCACTCGGCGACTACGTGATCACCTTGGGACCGGAAATCGCCGATCCGTTCGGCAACGCCATGGACCAAAATGCGAACGGAATCAACGGCGAAGCGACGGCAGACCGGTTCATCGGCGGCTTCACGATTGTGCCCGATACCGTCGGACCCTATGTCGTCGCTGCCTCGCCCCAAGGCCCCGTGGATATTCCCGTCGATCGGGTGCGGATCACGTTTGACGAACCGATTGCGGCTGATTCGTTGACGATCGATCGGGTCAGCGATTTCGTCGGACCGGCAGGACCGATTAGCGTTTCCGAAATCGAGTCTGTTTCGGAAACCGAGTTCGACATCATCTTTCCGACGCAGGATGTGCTGGGAACCTATCGGCTGACGATCGGCGGGGCGATCACCGATCCTGCCGGGAATGTGATCGACCAAGACCAAGACGGGATCGGCGGTGAAGCGGAGGATGATCGGTATGACGTTCAATTCACGCTGCAGAGATGGTTGTACGCAGACCGGGTGATCGATTTCAGTTCCCAATACACGACAACGGCCTGGTCGGCCGCCCAGGCACTCGGGGCACCGGATACGTTCGGCTACGGTGACTTGCAAACGGCTTGGGCGCCGCGATCGGAGAACGGGACCGAAGAGTTTTTGACGGTCGGCTTTGGCGAGCCCTTGCTGGCCAGTGGCGTCGTGATTCGGGAAACGTTTGGAAATGGATTCGTGCGAACCATCGAAGCACGCAACGCGACGACGGGAGAGTTTGCCACGGTGGCTCAGCCGCAAGACAATAGTCTGCCCAATGTCCCCTTTGATTTCCTCGTGACGTGGCCGCAAACCAGCTATCCGGTCGACGCGGTGCGGATCACGATCGATACCGATCACAATCTCAACGCATACGAAGAGATCGATGCGGTTCAGTTGCGCGGGGTCACGGTTCCGGACACCGACGGTGCTCGGGTCATCGAATCGACGCTCCAGGGCAGTGTCAACGGTCCGGTCAGCCGTGTCGAACTGACGTTTGGCGAGCCGATTCAAGATGGTTCGTTCACGCTCGATGACGTGTCCAGCTTCGAAGGCCCGGACGGTGCGATTCAGGCGTCCGCGGTCAATCGACTGACCAGCACACGCTACGAAATCACCTTCCCGCCACAGACCGCGTTCGGCGACTACTCGCTGTTGATCGGCCCCGACGTGTTGGATCTGGAGGGACGGCCGATGAACCAAGACCAGGATGGCATCGATGGAGAACCGTTGGAGGATGCTTACGCTGTCCAATTCACGGTCGAACTGTGGCAGTTTGCCGAGTCGGTTGTCGATTTCAGTTCTCAGTACAGTCCCACATCGTGGTCGGCCGAGCAAGCACTCGGGGCGTCCGACACGTTGGTCTACGGCGACTCGCGGCAGGCTTGGGCACCGCGCTCCATCAACGGAACCAGCGAGACGCTGACCGTCGGATTCGCGACGCCAGTTCAATCGACCGGCGTCATCATTCGCGAAACGTTCGGCAACGGTTTTGTCACGGCGGTACACGTCCGTGACGCCGATACGGGCGTGTACCATTTGGTTTCGACCGCCCAGGACGACAGCCAAGCGGGGGCGGCGGTTGACTACAACGTGTCGTGGCCGCTGACCGACTACCGCGTTGACGCGGTGCGGATCACCGTCGATACGGATCACTCATTGTCGTATGAAGAAATTGATTCGGTGCGATTGCGGGGCATTGTCCCACCGGACACGTCCGGCCCGCGCGTGGTCGCCTGGTTCCCCGACGTCGGGCATCCCGGCCCCGTTGACCATGTGGAATTGACGTTCAACGAACCGATCGACGCGGGAAGTTTCTCGCTGGACGATCTCTCATCGTTGAACGGCCCGGCCGGCTCGATCCCCATCGACTCGATCGAATCCGTTTCCGAAACGATCTATCGGGTTTGGTTCGCACCGCAGACCGATTGGGGGACGTATTCGTTGGCCGTTGGTCCGGAGGTCGTCGACCTGGCGGGCAATGCGATGGATCAAAACGGCGACGGTGTTTCCGGCGATCCATCCAGCGATGTCTTTGAGCTCACGTTCGATCTGGAGCTTTGGCAAGACGCGAGTTCCGTCGTCGAGTTTAGTTCACAGTACAGTGCGACATCGTGGTCCGCGTCACAAGCCCTTGGACCTCCAGACACGTTTGTCTATGCCGATCAACGCACCGCCTGGGCACCGGGGTCGGTCAACGGGACGATCGAGACGCTGACGGTTGCGTTCGAGACCCCCGTGTTGGCGACCGGAGCGATCATTCGCGAAACCTACGGAAACGGATTCGTGCGAATGGTGGAAGCCCGCGACAGCGAAACCGGAACGTTCCACATCGTTTCGACGGACACCGACGACAGCCAGCCGGGGACGCCAGTCGACTACGTGGTTTCCTGGCCGATGACGACTTACAACGTCGACGCGCTGCGGATCACGATCGATACCAGCCACTCATTCTCGTATGAAGAAATTGATTCGGTGCGTCTGCGTGGCATCGTCGCACCCGATACGAGCGGTCCCCGGGTCATCGCGACGGTTCCCGATGCAACGCACTCCGGGCCGATCGACCAGATCACGGTAACGTTCAATGAACCGATCGATCCCCTCAGCTTCACGCCGGACGATGTGGTCAGCTTGTCCGGTCCCGGTGGAGCGTTGGCGGTCGATGAAGTTGTCCAGCTCAGCGATGAAACCTATCAGATCCGGTTTGAGACTCAAACGGCAATGGGGGTCTATGCCTACTCGATTGGGCCGGAGATTCGCGATGTCGCCGGCAATGTGATGGATCAAAACGCAAATGGTGTCGGCGGCGAGGCGGTGGACGATGTGTTTTCCTCATCGTTTGCAGTGGAATTGTGGCAATACGCTTCGACCGTCATCGATTTTAGTTCCCAGTACAGTCCGTTCGGATGGTCGGCCGCCGATGCGTTGGGCGAACCGAACACGTTTGCCTATGGCGATGCCAGAACCGCGTGGGCACCGCGTTACGCGAACAGTGGCGATCAAACTCTAACCGTCGGATTTGAGATGCCGGTTTACTCGTCCGGTGTGGTCATTCGCGAAACCTTTGGCAACGGATTCGTGCGAGGGGTGGAAGTTCGGGATGCGGTCAGCGGGCAATTTCACGTCATGCCGATCGGCCCCGATTCCAGCCAGCCCGGCACGCCAGTGGATTACGACGTGTCGTGGCCGCTGACCCCCTTCACCGTCGATGCGATCCGTATCACGATCGATACGACGCATTCATTAAGCTACGAAGAAATCGATGCGGTGCGATTGAAGGGGCAGTAGGGCATGCTGTGCATGCCGACAGTCCGCTAATTCTGGCTGACCTTGATCAGTGTCAACTCGTTTCCGGTTTCGTTGTAGGTCACGTTGTCCATCAGAGTACTCATCAGCGCGATTCCAACTCCGTCTCCCGTCCCGAAATAGTCTTCGCGCGTAAACGTGCGGGCGGAGAGTCGCTGGTTTCCGACCCCGCCGTCATGGATGACGAACCGTGCCGTGCTGTTGGTGACATGGACTTCCAGAACGATCTGTCGATCGCGATAGGGCGATTGCGAACGACGTTGCGAAATCAGCTCCTTGAGCGCTTCCCAACCCGCGGCACGACTGCGATCAAGTTCGTCACTGGTCAATTCCAGGTTGCCGTGCCAAATCGAATGGAGCAGCGCTTCTTCTAATGCCACGCCGACACGGATGTGCTCGGTCTCGTCGCTCAGTTCCAGCCCGCCAATGATCTGTTGGACATAGTCGACCAGCGCGGGGATCTTGTCCAGATCGTTATCCAGATAGAACGTCGCATTGACCTTGCCGTAGAACTTGGTCGACCGGTTGCGATTCCGGTTCGCGCGGGCACGGGCCAAGACGCGGTAGACGGTTTCCACAAGCCGCTCCACCCGTTTGGCTTTGGGGACGTAGCTGGCGGCGCCCTCGTACAACGCGTCAACCGCCAAAGATTCGTTTCCGTAGGCGGTCATCAACACCACGGGGATCTCAGGGAACTCGCGGCGGGAAGCACGCACCAATTCCAATCCATCCATTTCCGGCATGACCAGATCGGTGATGACCAGGTCGGGAGCCGAGTGACGCATCAGCTGCAGCGCGTCGAGACCGTGTTCGGCAAAGACGATCTGAAAACCTGGCTGATCCTCAATCAGGTCACGCGTGAAGTGCCTATCGACCGGGGAGTCGTCGACGATCAGTATCGTGGTCATGTAGTCTTACCTGCATCTCGTAAGAAGGGGCTCCGCGACGTTCGTCCGGAACCACGCCGGCATCTCCCTATGCTAGTGGATGGCGGCAAAAGAAGCACGAAAAAACAGGTCATTCCGCGGCTCAGAATCGCCCTTTCATGGAAGTGACCATTCGCACACTGTTTTATTTGCGACAAAATCGTCACATCCAATCCGTCGTCATGCCGCTATTTTCGTGCGCCGATCGGAACCGACTTCAAAAAAAATGGAATTCGGTGCGCAACACGTATTCGCGAGAAGGTTCTGGTGTAGGTGAAGGGGACGCGTGCCACGGGGATCACGAAAGCGTCTCCGGTTCAGTCCGGCGACGTGACTTGGCATCTGAAATGCTGCCAGGACGGATGGGTTTGTGAATGCCGGTCTCCCTCTTTCCCCAATTCGCAGGAGCCTGACGATGAGCTTTTTTTCAAGAGTGTCGGACATTATCAATGCCAACGTCAGCGACATGCTGGATCGGGCAGAAGACCCCGAAAAGATGGTCAAGATGTTGATCTTCGAAATGGAGGAACAGATCGCCGTCGCACGCGGCGGTGTGGCCAAGGCGATTGCCGGAGAAAAACAGCTGGAGGCGAATCTGCAGAAGAATCGTGGTCTGGCTGAACAGTGGCGGGCGAAGGCCGGAGCGGCCGTTGGCCGCGACGACGACGATCTGGCACGCAAATGCTTGGCCCGGAAGAAGGAATTCGATCAGATCGCTGCCAGTTTGCAGCCTCAGTGGGAAGCCGCCCGCAAGACCAGCGACGCGCTCAAGTCGGACTTGCGACGCATCGAAGAAAAATTGGAGGAAGCGGTTCGCCGGCGCGATAGTTTGATCGCACGCCAGATGGCGGCCGAAGCGTCCCGCGAAGTCCAGGGCGTGGCGCCTTCGATGAATCGGGTGCAACGAAGTTTTGACAAATTCGACCGAATGGAACGCAAGATCGAAGGCATGGAGGCGGAAGCGGCGGCCTACGCAGAGCTGTCCGATTTGTCGACGGACCTGGATCGCGATGTCGAGCAGGCCCAGCGGGATGCCGAAGTCGAAATGGAATTGGCGGCGCTCAAGCAGCAAGCGACTGTCGACGGGCAACCGCGACAGGGCGATTGAACAGGAGTGACATCAGCCGATTCGCGTGAGCGTTCGGGCGTGGTCGGGATGCATCTGCAGGGCCCGTAGGCGAGCGCCGTACGGCTGATCCCAACAGCGTTCCTCACAGTTGAATCCTTCAAAAGTCTGCACATGAATAGGCGTAGGAACTAATCGTTCTTACGCTGCCCGGACGTTGCCTCCATCTTGTGGAGTTCGCTTCCAACGGGAGCATGTTTCTCAACGTGAGCTTGCCGTTCCATGAATGCATCCGATTGTCATTGCCCCGCGTGCGGCCATCCGAATTCCTTCTTTCGGCTCTGGTGCGACGGCTGCCACGCACCCTTGCCGCATCACGCATTCGAACCGACGCCCGTTGACGTCATCGAAAAAGAGTCCAACAGGAAACAATTGTACGGACGAGTCTTGGCCGATCTGGAGCAACTCGCTCGGTCATGCGAAGTGCCAGGCGATCAAGCGGAGACGATCCATGCGTTCTATCGAAACCAACTGGACGAACTCGAACATCGAAACGCGGAGCGGTCAGAGACGGCCGCCATTGACAAGCTGATTTGCGGCGCAAAGGTCGCTGCGCAAGAGGGACGGTACCAGCAGGCGATCGAGTCCTTGCAGTCGCTGGAGCGGCAACATCCCGGCGTCGTGCCAACCGAATCGATGTTGCGGGAGATCCATGCCAAGGAGGTGGAGGAGCGAATCGAACGGGAAGTCGACCGACTCGTCGCTTCCGCACGAGTTTGTCTGCGACGAGGGCAGGTCGACGAGGCGCAACAACAACTCTCTCGGGCGGTCGAGTTGCGTCCCGATAGCGAAGCCGTGCAGCAGGGGTTGGTCGCTGTCCAGACGCGGCGGGCGGCCGAGTCGGTGGAACCCACCGTCGGCCCGACTGAGTCGCTCGAGCAGAACGCAGCGAATCAGAACGCAGCGAATCAGAACGCAGCGAATCAGGCACACGAGCCGCCGGTTGACCAGCAGGTCGCCGTTCGCGACGCCGCCACAGCGGGGGCATCGGCAGACGAAGCACCGCCCGTTGTGCAGCCGACGGATCCCAGAGGCAATCCGATGCCGTCCGAACGTCCGGCGCCGGCCGCGCGGCGATTTGCGGTGGAGGACGAGGAGGTCCCCAGTGCGACGCAGCGGTTGATCGATTCGGCGTCGCAATGGTCTGCGGTGCTCAAGCCCTTTCTGCTGGACAACGTCGGCTGGTTCGTCGGTGCGTTTCTGGTGATTGCCGGTTTTGTCGTCTTGATCGTTTCGTTCTGGGGCAACATCGAACAGAACCAAGTGCTGATGCACTCGCTGGTTTACTTGTCCCTGGCCACGACCACCGGCATGTTTTTCGCGATGGCGTACTTCATGCGATTGAAGTACCCGCAATTGGAAAGTTCCAGCAACGTGCTGCTGGTGATCGTAGCGCTGTTGATTCCCTTGGTGTTTGCGGCCGCGGTCTTAACGACGTTGGTGCCCGGTGCGACCGGCGACGTCATCATCCAAGCCGGCATGAGGTAAATGATGAATCCACTGGCCATTGTCATCGGGCTCGTGTTCGGTGTTGTTTCCGCGGCAGCCTTCTACGGCGTCTCGATGATCACGTCGGGGATGTTCGCCCGACCGTTTTATCGAACCTACTCGCGGGTCTTGATCGGCATCTGTTGTGTGATGTTGCTCGCACCGGGTTTGCGGTTTCTCGCTGCGTCGAATCCGTTGGTCGGAGCGATCGGGTTGGCGATGACTCAATACCTGGCGATGGCGATTCTGGGTTACGGGGTGTACCGATTCAATCGCGACTTCATCAAACGGGTCTTTCTTCGGCGAAGGACAACGACGTACTTTATCTTTGGCACACTGGCCTACGCGACGGTGGTGACGCTGACGTTCTTGCACGTCGCGGTCGGTGGCACGCCGTCTTGGGCGGGACACGGGCACGGCTTGATCACGTCGGCACATTATGGGCCGCTGCTCGTCTTGTTGGCCGTGATGGTGTTCGACACGGACAGCCGACTGAAGTCTCTGCACAACGAACCGCGTCGCTTTAGCCGGTTCACGTTCGTCGGCTACGCGATTTCTTTTCTAGGTGTTTCGGTTTCAACCGTTCCGTTTGTTGCCGACGCGTTCGATCGGCTGAGTTCGATGGCGGTGGATTCACCGTGGATACAGAGTGTGAGTTCGGCGGAGGCGTTGTTGCTCGCGATCGGTTTGTATGGATGGCTGGTTTGGCGCTACGAATCGATTCCGCCGTTGTTCTTGCTGCTGTTGGCGATCATTGCTGAATACCATGTGCTGGTCACTCAATGGGTGCTGCAGGGATTCGGGCCGGAAAGCTGGGGGCTTGCGTCGCTGCCGCTGTTTGCCGGCATCACGCTGCTGGACCACTATTTCAGCCGTTGGGATCAGCGAAAGCGGGAGGCCGACGAACGACGGTCCATTGCGAGTGATGGAGCGCCCGACACGATGATCGAATCGCTTCGATTTGCCACGCCGTTTCGGGTCGTGCAATGGGGTTTGGCCGCGGCGCTGTTCGGTGTCACCATTGGGACGCATTTCTACACTCCGGCGGTCGCGCCGGTTTGGCTAGGTGTCACGTTTGCCGTGTACTGCGTCTTCTTTTTGCTGACTTCGTTTGTCCGACAACAACCGGCGTTGATCTATCTGGCCGGCGGTCTGGCGGGTCTTGCCGCGTTCTTGGGTTTTGCACCTGCCGGCGGCCCCGTCGCGACGGTCGTGCTGGCGGGTATCGGTTCGCTCGCGGGACTCATGGCCTGTGTGGGCGAGCGACGGGGACTGAAGCTCTGTTGGAGGACGCCGCTGGTCGACGTTTCGATGGTGGCGTCTGTGTGGGGCATCGTTTTGGTGTTTTCGCGTCACATCCTCGGCGCTGATCCATACCACTTTCATGCCGTCGGAATGCTAGACGGGATCGCCTTGGCAGGATCGATGTTGGGCTGCATCGCGTGCGCATTGCAGTATCGGTCGCAACTGCCGATGTACGTCCTGATGATCGCCGCGGTCACGCTGATTCCGGTGTGGAGTGCGGGTCTGGGGCTGTTGGCAGCGATCGCCGCCACGTGGCTTGATCACAGGTTTGCGGCAGGTCGCCGCGTCTTGGTCGGCGATCGAGTCCGCGGGTTCGATCGTGTCGCGCTTCCCCTGGCCGACGAATTACCCGGACTGCTGTCGCGTCCGCTTTCGCTCGGTGGAATTCCGTTGGCGTTGCTGGGGCTTGCGATTTCCATCGTGCATGTCGTGCAAGCTGATTTTTCCGGCAGTGTGTTGTTGGGGGCCGCGATCGCCGCCTCGGTGCTGTTGTTGCTGACACGCAACTATCGCGAGCCATGGCTTTACATCACCGGCATTCTGGCCACGTACTTCGCCGTGGGTGCGGTTGCCCAAGGACACTGGTTCACAGGTTGGGCCGCCAATGAAGCCCTGGCCGGTCAGATGACGATTCTGTCGGCCGTCTCGTTGCTCGGATGGCTCGTCGCGGGCGGTTCTGACTGGTGGTGCACGGCATGGTTGCGGCGTTGTGCGGAGGAAAAAGAGCCGTCGGTCGTCTCCAATCGGGCGTACTACAGCGGTTGGTTGTTTCACGTCACGGCGGTCGTTGCACTCGTCCCGCTGGTGGGGAACTGGGGTGTCTGGCTGCGTACCGACATGCCGTTGTGGACGATGGGGTCGGCTTCGCTGGTCGCGATTCTGTTTGCACTTGCGGCATCCGTCTACCGGACGCAGTTGGCGTCCTATTGCTCGTTGACCGCACTGACGCTGGCGGTGTTCAGCGGGATGGAATCGGCTGCGTGGATGGCAGTCCAAGCGTCGACCATCCTCGCCGGTCTTAGTCTTCTCGCCGCCCTGGTGTCCTGTTTGGGGTTCAAACGATTGTCGGATTCGGGGCGATCAGATCAGCCGTCGGCGTCGTGGATGGTCGCTCTATCGACATTACCGGCGGGAGGATGGGGGCTGTGGATCCGCCCCTTGGCGACCTATGCGTTGGTGTGCAGTCCGATTGCCGTGCTCGCGTCGATGCACAGCGATGCGACATGGTCGTTGAGTCATCTTTGGATCCGACCTGCGCCGATGACCTTCGCCCTGGCGAGCGTCACGTTTCTGTTGAGCACCCGTGCGTATCGCGTTGGCGTCATCTACGTCACCGGCGTTGTGCTGGCGTTTGCGGCAATCCATTCGGCAGCCCAAGTTGGGTTGAACGAAGGTTGGTTCGAGATGGAGGGGGACGGCGTTCACTTGTTGGTCGGATCCGTCATTGCATGGTCGAGTTGCTTGATCGCGGCGACGTTGACCTGGGCAATCAATCGACGGCTTTCACGCGTCGACCCCTCCCGTGAATCCGATCTGCGTGCCAATCGCGAATTCTATGGCGGGATCCTTCAGCATCTGGCGTTGCTGCTGGCCACATCGTGCTTGATCGGCCTGTCTGGCAAGTGCTTTTTCGATTCGGCATCGTTTGCGGCCTCGGCGCCTCTGCAACTTTTGACCGCATCGGTACTGGCCGTTGCGTTTGGGATTTCTGGAATCATCTACCTGTCGCGTTTGCAAACGTATGCGGCCTTGGGTTCGATATTGATCGCGGTTCTGGCCGGAGTCGCGCTGTGGGTCGGTCCGTCGGAACACTTGGCCGACCAAACGCTTGCGATGGCGTTGATGGCGTCAATCTTTGGTATCGCTTCGTGGTGCTTGCTGCCTGCGGAGCGTAGCGGGGCGGACGATGAAGACGGGGGGCAACGCGTCGGCATGGCGTGGGGATTCAACCGGTGTTGGGAGCATTCACCGTTGCCGTTGGTTTCGCGAGACCGAACATTGTGGACCAAGCCGCTGGCGCAAACGTCGGTCGTCGTGGCCGCGGCCGCGCTCGTCCCGCTGGCGATGCAGTGGGGGCAAACGCCGATCTGGATGGCGGTTCAACCGATTTTCCTGGCTTCGTTGGTGTGGTTGATCGCCACCTTCACTTACGGATTTGGCATACTCGGGGCATTGGATCAGGCGGCCAATTCATCTGGCCGTGATCGGGGCGCGATGCGATGCGATGCGATTGAACGCCGATTGCTTTACTTGGCGTCCGTTCTGACGTTCGGTGTCGGCGTTCACTTGACCACGCAGACCACCACGCTGGCGATGCTGCCCGATCGCATCGCGATGGCGTGGCACCTCGTCCTTGCCGCGGGGTTGCTGTTTGTCGGTTGGTGCGTGGCAACGGTGATTTCGATGCACTTGCCGGTTCCGACCGCCGGAGACGCAGAGGACTCGTCGAGGCGGCAGTCTCGGGAACTTTACAGCGCTTTGTTGCAACACCTTGTTGCGACGATCGGTGTGTTGGTTCTGCTCGGCGCCGTGATGCTGGGTCTGGCCGGAAACGATCTGTCGTTGCCGCTGGCCATTTCGTGCGGCATCCTGGTGGTCGTTTTTGCCTTGGCGGGTGCTACGTATCGAACACAGTTTGGCAGCTATCTGTCGCTGGCGTCACTCGGATTGGTGGTGGTCCATCTGGTCCTGTTTGCCCCAGGACTTGGCGACGCTGGTGGTTGGGGGCCGGACGCTGCGTTGGTCGCCGCGGCAAACTCGTTGCTCGGTTTGGTCCTGATCTTGATCGCAGTGGCCAGCTATCGAGCGGTGAGCCATCGATCGACCAGCCATCCGGCGGGCAGCGAGGCATCAGAAGCCTCCCGCGGGCGTCGCCTGCCGCCCCGTGTCTGGACGACGTTGCGGATGCCGCTTCAAGGCGATTCGTGGTCGTCGTTGTGGTTTCAGCCGCTGTGCCACGCCGCCCTGCTGTTTGCGCAGATTGGTGTCACGATCGTTTTGGTCCAGATCGTGTGGCAGGGCACATGGGCCGGATGGGCGATGCCGGGGTTTGTCACTTTGGTCATCGCGGGGTTGGTCTGTGCGATTGCTGCGAAGCTCTATGACAACGCGTTGTTGACCTACATTGCCGCCGCTCTCGTTGCGGCGAGTGTTTTTCCGTGGTTCCCAGCTGGCGGAGGGGCGGATCCGCGAGTGGGCGTCACCTGGTCGCTGATTGCGATCGTTTTCTGGGTGATCGGCTATGGTTGCGAACGGCTGGGCGGAGTTGTGTCGGGACATCCGTCGAACAGCGTGCCCGATTTTCCGTTGGCTCGCCTTTACGAGCGTCCCCTGATCCGGTCGTCGGCGGTACTGGCGATCATCGCGATCGCTCAAAGCCTTTACGCGTGGAAGCTTGATTCGCCGACGGCTTCGCTGGTGCCGATGTTGGTCGCGAGCGGCATCGGCACGTTGACGCTGTTGCTCGGTGCCCGCTCGATGAATGTCTTGCATCGGTTTTCGCTTGGGCGTCTGCTGGTCTACTTGGCGTGTTTGGGGGTCACGGCGTGTGTGTTAGCGGTCGCTTCGACAAACGCCGGTGTGGTGTCGATCGGTCCAGCGGCCGCCTTAACAGCCTTGATCCTGTCGGGGGCCGGTTTGTTGACGATGGAGTGGGGGCGAATCGAGAGCGTGACGAAACCGCATCGGGCGGCCGGTATCTTGACGTTTGCGAGACCACTTTCCAACTTCGCAGTGGGACTTGCCATGGCGGCATCGCTGGCGGCTATCCTGACCGCGATCGGAACGGCCGGTTACGACGCAGGTCCGGTGCTGATCACGAGCTTTGCTCCTTGGTTGCAGCGTCTGGCATTGGGCCCGATCGCGTTGACGTTGACGTTGGCCGCGGTGGTGAGTTTGCTGACGGTCCGGACATCACGCAACGTGATCTGGTTGGACGTGGCGGTGGTGCTGGGAAGCACCGGCCCGTTGTTGCTGGTCAACGAGGCGATGGGGTGGTCGGCAGCCTCGTTGATGTTCGTCGCGTTGATCGCGATGAACGGTCTGGTCGTCATGGCTCGCCTGGTCAAGTTCGGATCACAGCGTGTCCAGTCTTGGTTGGGGCTCTCGGATGCCTGCTGTGAACGCTCGTTTTATCGCTGGCCGTTGGTGGTCGCGTCGGGCTGTTTGCTCGTGCAGTCGGTCAGTTTGCTGCTGATTCGTTCGGGCGTGGCGGAACCCGACCCGAACTGGAATTGGTTGTTGGGCGGCGGTTTGTGCGTCGCACTCTTTTTCCACGTCCTTTACCTGCGACCCCACGCCGCTCTGGTGCACTTGTTGATTGCCAGCACGGTGATCAGTTTTTTCGGAGCCTGCCTGAAACGCGGCTGGGACGTTACTCCTGATGTCGCGTTGTCCGTGATGGGGTTGGTTTGGGGGATGATCGCTGTTCTGCTCAATCGCAGCGTCGGAAAACGCGTGTTGTCGATCATCCGATTGCCGATGACCGCGACCGAAGAGGCGGCGATGGAACGCGCGTTGGTCGGTTGGGCGATTGGAATGACCGGCTTGGCCGTTGCAATCACGTTTCCGATCTTCCGAATCGTTCGTCCAGACTTTCCGAACTTGACGGTCACGTTGCTGTTCGCCTCGATCAGTTGCCTGTTGACGGGCGTGAGTTGGCGAAACGTCTACGCAACCATCGCGTCGGCAATTTTATTGCCGATTGGTCTGGTGGCGACCGTCGTCCTGTATGTCGATCCGATGTTGTCACGAGACTTTGCCGCACTGGCGACCGCCGGATTCGCATTGGGCTATGTCGCGATCGAGTTCGGATTCCGGTGTCACGCGACTTCCAACCACAGGGCGTCCGATGGCTCTCTGGACGACTATACGCGGGGAGTCAGCCGATCGTTGATCACGCTTTCCAATATGATCGCGTCGATCGCGGTCGTGATCACCACGGCTTCGATGACGATGCTGAACCCGTCGCCGGTGTTTGCCATCGCGATGGCTTTGGTTGCGGCCAGTTGGTTGTGGATGGCTTGGGAATCGGGACGCGAGTTGTTGGTCTACTTGTCCGTTGCGGCACTCTTCGCGTCGTTGCTTTATCTGTGCACGTCGCTATTGGGAATCGCGTTTGAACGCAGCACCCTCGGGGCGTTTTCCGTCGTCGGATACAGCTTTCTGCTGTACGGGACCAATATACTGATCGGTCGCACGCAGAATCCGCGGGCCGGCGTGTTCTTGAATCCGACCTATCACATGGCACTTCTTTCGCCGGTCGTCCTGATGCTGGTGACGCCACTGGACCAGAAGGGGGTGGCCGCGTTCACGTCTCTGGCGGCCGGTTCGTTCTACCTGGTGGTTTCGCATCGCACGCACGCACGATGGACGGTGTACGTTGCCGCTGCCCTGTACAACTTGGCGATCTATCTTTGGATTCCGGAGGCCAAACAATTGACCGGGCTGGCGCAGGTCTATGTGATTCCGGCCGCCGTCACGGTGTTGATCTTTGCCCAATTGCATCGCAAGGACTTGAAGCCGCGAGCGCTCAGCGGAATTCGTTCAGCCGCCGCGGGCGCCATCTTGGCGGTCTCGACGTTCGAGGTGTTCTTCCAGGACGACGCGGGGTTGACGCAGTTTATCGTCGTCCTGATGCTCAGCCTGATCGGAATCGCGACGGGGATTTCGCTGCGGATTCGGCCGTTCGTTTCGATCGGGATCGCGTTTCTGGTGATCAACGTTCTGGGCCAGCTCGGGTTGCAATTTCACCGCGAAGGAGGCGTGATCCGAGCCGTGATCCTGATCGGCTTCGGCGTGCTCGTGTTGTTGGCCATGATCTTTTTTAACATCCACCGTGAACGCATCCTGCGTCGCTACCGCGGGTTTGTTGCCGACGAGAATTGGAGCTGAATCGGTCCTGCGTTAGGAACGAGATCGGCGTGATGCTGGGGGGGATGAGTCTTTGCAGGAGGCGGATTGGGTGGTCAAAAAATTGGGTGGTCAAAAAATTGGGTGGTCAAAAAATTGGGTGTGTGGAGTGATTGGGGCAGCGACGAGCAAGGTCGTTGTCGCCATCATTCTGCCTTCCACTGCACGCGTTTCATTGCACGCGTTGCATCCTGCAATCAATCCGGACTTGCCACCTGGAACGTCTTGAGCAAGAAGTCGACTTGCATTTTGCGGATCTCGGGCTCAGAGAACTGTTGACCGCCGTGTCCAGCCCCCTCAATGACGTGCAGCGTGCTTTCGACCTCTGCCGCTTGCAACGCTTTGTGCAGCAATTCGCTTTGGTTGGGCGGTACAGTGCGGTCGTCGCTGCCGTGGATGATCAGGAACGGGGGATCGTCCTTGTCGACATAGGTGATCGGGTTGACTCGTTTGATGCCCTCGGGTTTTTTCAGCACTTCCCCGCCGCCGAGTAGCTTTGATTCGGGCGAACCGTCGCGGTTGTGCGGCTCGTAACCGGGGGTGGTGACAAAGGTTTGGAAGTCGGTCGGTCCGTAGAGGTCCACGACCGCCTGCACGCGGCTGGATTGATCCGGCCAACCGCCGCTGCCTTCGAGTGCTTTGACCCCGCCGGAGGTTCCGAGCAGGGCGACCAGATGGCCACCGGCTGAGCTGCCGCCGACCGCGATGCGATCAACGTCGAGGTTGTACTTCGTCGCGTGGGCACGCAGGAAACGTATCGCGCACTTGCAATCCTCAATCTGAGCCGGGAACGCGGCTTCGCCGGTCAAGCGGTACTCGATCGTGGCTCCGACGAACCCGCTGCGTACCAGCGGAAGGACTTGGCGAACGCCACCGTCTTTTGTGCCGCCCTGCCATCCCCCGCCGTGGATCCAGACGTATACCGGCAGCGGCTTTTCAGACTTTTCCTTCGGCAACACCAGATGCATCGTCAGGTCACGCCCTCCGCCGGTGCCGAAAACGACGTCGCGCTCGACGGTGACATCGTCCGGCGTGTTCAGCCGACCGGCACTACGGCGATTCGTATTGGGGCGATTGGCGATTGGAAAATCCTCCCGAGTCAGCACGTCATCCCGATTTCGATCGAGACGCTGAAACAGCCGCGGTGGGCCTTTGAATTCGTCCTTGCTCACCTTGCCGTCCCGATCGGCATCTTCGCGACGCAGCACCTCGGCAAACGGAATCCGCGGAGATTGTGTTTGGGGTGATTGTGTTTGGGGCGTTTGCCCTTGGGGTGATTGTGCTGGGGCGTCAACAGCATCCGCTAATAAAACTCCCAGACACAGGGTCGTGGTCAGGACAGATTGTAGATTCATAGGTCATCCGTCGCTGCTCGCGACGCCGGAGAGTTCGTTGAAAGTAAATGGGTAAAGGTCGTCGTCGAGCGATGGACCGAGTCAGAAACAGAGGTTGATACCCAATATAACTCCGGCCCGATGGGTTCGTGGTGCTGGAGGCGGCCATGAAATGCCACGGCATCACGACCGCATGCGTGCGCTTCCGAGACACTTGGATTCCCCTGCAGTCGATGCACTTCATTTGCGAGCCACCGCGATCTCGCCCAAGGCGAACTGGGCAAGGCAAAAGTAGACCAAAACAACGGCCGCGTGTCGAAAAAGTTGGGGGCCCCATTTTTCCATCGTCGTTTCATGAACGACCCGTCCGTGAAGTCGCGTGGTTGCCCAACTGGCAGCGGTGTGGTGGACTCAGCTTGCAAGCAGGTCGGTAAGCTACCTTATCGCCACCAACGACGCGTGATTAGTAGGCTACGCCGCGCATCACACGGATCGCACCCAGGAATTGCAGCAATCAAGCGGTACTTGGATAGAGATAAGATAGCTGTGCTCGACGGCGGTGGAGACATTCGGCATTTTCAATAAATGAATCATGACCATTCAACTTCGAACTGAATCTCCATCTGGCAACGTGCAATTGCTAGCGGTGGAGCAATTCATTGACGTGCTTCGCAATTCGGAAGACGCTTATTGGCTGACTGGTACCGGCGAGATAGACCAATAAGCACGTCAGCAGGAAAGCGGATTCCAAATTCAGCATTCATGTTCAGTACAACTTTGAGGGTGTTGCAAAACTGGTGACGGTAACCTGCTGATCTGCATTCCGATGAATTGGACGTTCTCGACGACGTCCTCATCTAAGGGTTCTTCGCGGATTTTAGTGGGTGCTCCCGGATACTCGGGGAAGGTTGTTTGAGGGACGGTCGCGGTGAAGTCGATGGCTTAACGGAAGACATGCGTGGTTTGATCAAAAAAGAGGGTTGCGATGGTGTCGTTCGACGAGGTGTCACAAGCAAATGCATCCGGTGACATCGAGAGACTACAGGGCTATTTTGCGAGCGGTTTCGATGCGAACACGACGACAAAGATTGAGAAGTGGACGCTACTTCACAAAGCGTTGCTCTTGCCCCATGCGGCTACGAACCCAGATCTGATCGCACTGCTGATCGATTCAGGATGTCATGTGAATGCCGTCGATGCCAGTGGGAACACGGCACTGCACTATGCGGCAAGAAAGTGTGACGAGGCGTCCATTGGGATCTTATTGAGCTCCGGTGCGGACCCGAATGCGGTCAACAGTGAAGGCCGGACTCCCCTTCAGAAGCTCCTGGGGTCAGGGAGATATAGCGTTGAGACTGTCCAGGAATTCCTGCAACCAGGAGCTGATCCTGATCTTGGCACGCCGGGCAATGCAAGGAAGCTTGCGTCGGCGCTAGAGGATTCAAAGGTAATCGAGTTGTTCGACAAACGAAAGCCGGATTGATGGACCTGATCGGGGCAAGGTCCTGTTGGGCGGAGCGACGGCACTGCAGTGGGTTTCGTCAATTCGCGAGTTGGGTAAAAGCGATTCACATTTCTTCCAAAAATATTTTTCGGTTTGGTCAACGATCACATTCCTGTTTTCGCAGTTTGTCGCGTACTTCCATCAGGATTCGCCCGAGCATGTTCTTGCCGCTACCGTCGCCCCAGTAAGCGTCGTTCGTGGTGTGCTCGACGATTTTTGCTTGACCGGTCGCCAGCAACAACTCTCGAAGGTTGTCATGTTGAGTGAACTTGGCCATGACCGCATCTCGCATCACATTGTCTTTGATCGACTCCCAGTCACGCCGTAGTTGTTTCTTGCGATCTCGCCCCAGTCGAGCGGCGATCATCGGAGTCTTTGCCTTTCGCACCTCTTCCCGATGACCTGCATCTCGGAACTTCTGCGCCTGAAAGTAGTGCTCGGATGTCGGCCAGCGTTTCCCTTTGAGCTTGATGGAGTACGCAGCGAAATTTGAGAATTCGCCATATTCGTCGCTCACGCTGTAAAAGTTGATGACGTTTTGGTCTGACATGGCTGAGTCCCCGTGATTCGTTTTACCGCAAGTGTATTCCTGTCAGAGACAAATGCGGATTGGAGAGGTTCGGGTGACGTGAACCATTGACGAGTTTCTGTGTCGTAGACTGCCACCGCAGACCATGGGAGATTCCGTTAACCGCCGGCCAAGTTTAGGAGGGTGAAGAGTTCAACACGCAACCTGCTTTTCTTGCGCGACTGATGTCATTGCCCGGCCTGCGAAGCTTCGTGCGGCGAAGAAAGCTTCCCAAGGATCTTCTCGGTGTCGATTCGGAGTTGATACGAAGCAGGTCCTTCCGGAGTATGCCCCTGACCGGGGATCGTTTTAAGTTCGACGCTCGGGACGCCAGAGGCACGCATCCGCTGGACCGCCGCGAACACATTGGCGATCGGGATGACTTCGTCCTTCTCACCGTGGAAAAAGTGAATCGGGGGAAAGTCCGGGCCGGTTTGCACCTCCGGCCAGACGGCTCCAAAATTTCCCACCACGACGTCCGGATAACCCTTTTCGCACAGCTCCGCGGTGGCTGCGGTGGCAACGTAACAGCCGAGTGAGTAGCCGATGATCGCGATTCGATCGTGTTCGCGGTTTTTGACTTGCTCGATGGCATCGCAGGCGATCGAAACCCATTTTCTCCAATCCTCAAGGCGGATCCTTTCGATCTCGTCCACATCAAGTTGGTCGTTCTTCAGCAGCATCAAGTTGTCGTAATCAAAGTCATCGAAATAACGCACGAAGAAGGTCGGATGCCCGCGTTCGCTGATCGCTTTCGCATTGACATAGTGAACTGCCCTTCTGACCAATGGCGTTGCTCCCTCCACGCCATGAAAAATGACAACGGCCGCGCCATTGTCTGTGTTTTCAGGTGGACAGAAATAGTCAATCGCGATAGGGCTGCCGTTGGGACCAGTGACCGTGAAGGTTTCGTCAGGCCGCGGGGCCGGAAGGTAGTAGCCGACCGCTAGCGCGGCAGCGATGCAGACCATCGAGGTCGCTATGAGAAAGGCGGTCCATCGCCATGGTCGGACCGTATGGGACAGTTTGACAGTGGTCATACCACCGACGATCAGTTGGAGCAGTGTTTGAGCGACCCACACGAAGATCACCAGCGTGGGGACTCTCAATGCAAGGCAAATGGGAATGGATAACAGAGCGGCGCCGGAGGAAAAGGCAGCGATCATCATCAGCGCATCTTGTCGTCTGCTCCCGTCTGCCGGTTGCGGCCCAAACGCGTTGTACCAGACGCCAAGGAGAACGCTGGCACACAGGGCCTGGACAAAAGTTTCTCGCAAGCCGAATCCCCACCAGGATCGGAAAACTCGGGCGTCAACGAACGCGACCGTCACCGATGGCAGCAGCAATGGCACGGCGACCTGCACGATGACACCTGCTAGCAGCATCATCGCGAACGCCGTCGCCAGCTTCGCCGCTTCTCGACTCAATCTCCGGGCCATTTCAAGTGCTCATCGAGCGATCAGAGTAGAGTTGTGCTTTCAGCTTCTGGTCGACCAAGCCAAGTTCTTCCTGGATGTCGCAGACAACGGACTCGACAAACGGTTGCCACTGCGGATTCGTCAGATGAAACTTGTCCGGATGCTTTCCGTGAAACGTTGTGCTCTTGTTCTTAGCGTCGATCGTCATTGCAACTCCCTGCAAGGGTTGCTTGAGTAGGGGGACGAGGGCGTTTGCAGACTGATTGTCCTGCGAACCACAACCAATGGCAAGCCTCGCCGGGCGGATCGATCACATTTCGGCACCGCAAGCTGGAAGCTTACGCCACTTGTTCTTCCGACGGTCCGTGAGAAGAGGTAGGGAAATTGCGGGTAGGAAAAATCTCAGCTTCGACAGCTGATCCGCGGGTCACGTTTTTTTTCCAGCATCCATCTTTCTCACCCAAAATCTTCCTGCCTTCAAAACTCCCCACGGCTCCTACCCAGTCTGTCAAGCAGGCCGACTGACTCTTCCACACCTGCTTAATCGCCCCTGAACTGAAATAAAACCCCCGTCCCCTTTGTTGCTTCACACCTCGTCCCAAGAAGGTTTAGGAAATGTCGTTTCACGCATTGAACAAGTCGCCCAGTCGATCGTCGCTCGGATCGATGAACTCGGTTGGGATTCCTATGGTGTTAATTCTTCAAACGTACGGTTGCCGATGCGGTACCTTTTCCAGTCTTTGAAATCGAAGTGCCACCATTCATATTCGTAAACGGTAAACCCTTCCGATTCCATTGTGCGACGCAGCAGTTGCCGGTACCAGCGTTGACGCGATGTTCCGCCGGGGTATTGCGGAAAGGAACGCGGTGAGAACTCGTCGTAGCCGGCGACCATTTGAATCGGGTTGCCGGTTTCCAGGTCGTAGAGCGTCAGGTCCACCGCGCAGCCGCGATTGTGTCGCGAGCCGTTGGCGGGATTGGCGACGAAGTCTTTGAGGTTGCCGGGCGTTGCATCCCAGAACATCTTGGTGACATGCCACGGGCGATAGGCATCGTGGATCAGCAACCCGAGCCCTCGCGGCTTGAGTTTTGCATTGGCGCGGGCCACGGCCTGGGCTGCAGGTTTCTGCATGAACGCCTTGGGTTGGCGGTAGAATACGGCGCCGGTGAAGTTGTTGGTCGTCGCGTAGCGAATGTCCAACTTGATCGTTGGACCGAGCGACACCAGTTCGATGAGGTCCGCTGCGCGAAAGTCGCCGGGTTCCGGCGGCGGCGAAGCGGCCAAAGCTCCGGCGCGCAAGTCGTCGATCGGTTGCACGGGCACAATCTTGAACGTCTCGCCGTCTTTCGTGCCGACCTCGCGCCGTTTGAAGACGACTTCGGCTGCATTGACTTGCGTGGCAACGCCGTCGGAATCGCGTGTAAAGTTCAGCGATTCGCCGTGATAAAGTCCGTCGTCGGGAAATTCAAAGACGTCATCACTCACCTCCGTCAACGGGTAGTAATAGAACCATTCGATCAATGCGTAGAGTTTTCCCTGTTGCTCCAGGATGTACAGTGTGTTGTGATCCCAGCCATACTCGCCGATCAGCCCACGCCATCGATCGGGGATGTCGGCCGGGGGTTCATCCGGCAATCGCTCGTACGTCGTGTCTGCGATCACAATCTCGGTATAGCCATGTCGAACGACCTTTGTCCCGAAACCGATCTCGTCGTCGGTCACGATGGAACCGTCGTCGGCCGACGCGCGCAAGTCGTATCGGAAAGAACCCCGCTGCATGAAGACGTCGCCGTTGATTTCAGTGATCGTGGTGATTCGGTCCCCGTCGCGTTCTCGATAGGTGCCGATCAGTTCGGCCGCGCGTGCCGGGGGAATTGGCACGGTCGTGGGATAGTCGGGCAAGGATCGACCGTCCTGAGTGGCGACCATCAGCCGCAGGGCGTAGTCGGTCAGCCGCCCGACCATTCCGTTGGTGCCATCGAGTGAGGACGCGGCGGCAACACCGAGCTTGCGTTTGGGCAGTGATTCTAGCTGTGTCGAGAATCCATACACCGCGCCGCCGTGTCCAATTTTTGTCTCACCGTCCAAATCACGGATATGAAATCCCAGCCCGAATCCCTGCGGTTTTCCCTCTTCATCTTTAATCGGTGTGGTCATCATGCTGAGGGACCGGGGATCCAGGATTTTGCCGTCGGGCGTGCGGCCTTCGTTAAACAGGCAAGAGAGAAATTTTGACAGATCCAGGACGTTGGAGTACAAGTTTCCGGCCGGTCCGGTTCCCAGCAGAAACGTCGGTGCCTGGAAACGTCGCCCGTCGTAGGCCCGCATCCAGCCGGTGGCCAGCTTAGGTTCGATTGCCGGCGTGACCACAAAACTGCTGCTCGCCATCCCCAGCGGATCAAGAATGGTCTGCCGCACGCGTTGCGGGTGTGACGTGTCGATCTGTTGTTCCAGTACGGCTCCGACAACTGCGAGCGCCGCGTTGGAATACTTGGTTTTGGTTTCTGGTTTGTAAACCAGCGAGGTCTTGTTCAAGCTCTTGACGGTCGCGGAAAGCGTCGGTTCGTCGGGATCGAAGTAGTTCCCCACCGGCGATTCGCGGACAAGACCGGAACGATGCGACATCATCTGCCGCAATGTCTGTGGAACGTCGTACGGATTGTTCGGTTTGAAATCGGGCAGATACGTCTGCACGGGAGCATCGAGATCGATTTTGCCTGCTTCGACTAGTTGCAGCACCGCGATGTCGGTGAACAATTTGGAAACCGAACCGACGCGATAGACCGTTTCAGCGGTCGCCGGCGTCTCGTTTTCGGCATCTTGGAATCCGAATCCGTCTGCCCAGACCACCTGGTCACGATCGACCAACGAGATTGAAAATGCAGGCAATTCTTTTTGTTCGACTTCAGCACGAACGGCAGCCTGCAACTTTTTGATTGCCGGTTGGTAGTCGTACTTCGGCGGATCGACGAGATCAGCAATCGCCACTGCGGCTTGCATCAGGCTCAGCCGCTGCAGGTTGCTCATGATGGCGACGCATGTGCCGGTTTCTGGATACAGCAGCAAGAGGGTTGAGGTGCCGGATTGGGCGCCACCGTGCCAAGCCGCTTTTCGTCCCGACTTGCGACCCACGCTCCAGCCCAATCCGTAATTCGTCGTTTTGCCGTCGGTCGTTTTCTGGCGGGTCCACATCAGATCGCGGGTGTCTGAATTGAGCAGTTTTCCTTGGTTCAGGGCCAACGCAAAACGGACCAAGTCAGGCGCGGTTGAGAGCAGTCCGCCGCCGGGTATCTTCATGCTCGTGTCGTGCAACGTCGCGTTGTACAGTTCCCCTTCGACCAGTCGATGATCGTCTGGCAGTGTGGTCAGCAGCGACTTGGTGGCTCGGATGTAGCCGCGGGCGCGATTGGGGATGATGGCGAACGTATCGTCGGCCACCGTCTGAGTCATCTCGGCGGGCTGAAGCACATTTTCGTGGAGCAGCGCCATGAACTCCGCGTCGCCGGCCCCCTCGGCGACGGAGCCGAGCAGATTGTAACCGAAGGACGAATACCTGTATTTCGAGCCCGGTTCATGAATCAGCGGATCGTCCGCAAAGGTTTTCAGAGCCGAGGAGAGGCTGAAAAAGTGTGCGGTCGAAGACGATTCCGCGGACGATTGGTAATGCCGAACGCCACCCAGATGACCGAGCAATTGACGCGTGGTGACTTGCCAACGTTTTTCGGGATAGTCCGGCACATAGGTCTGTACCGGTTCATCGAGCGTGAGCCGACCGTTTTCCATCAACGACAGGACAACTGCGGCGGTCATCGGTTTAGCGATCGATGCGGTTCGGTACCGCGTCGTCTCGGTGGCCGGAACGGAGTGTTCCACGTCCGCCAGCCCGAACCCTTTGGCGTAAATCAATTCATGATCCTGAGCCACCGCGATCGACATCCCGGCAACCCCTTGGTCCTGCATCAATTGCTGGACGATGTGATCGACCTGCGTCAACGTCGTCGACCGGGCCTGTTGAGCGCTGAGAGGTGCTTGGAAAAAGAAGGCAACCGTTGCAAGCGACAACCACATCCCCACTGTTGCACCGGTAGGCTTGCGTGCCGAGATCGTGTCGGGGGCATCGAACCAACGTCGTCGGATTTGCGATCTTACAAACATGTTGCAGCGGGCCTGGATCGGATCGGGGTTGCGCCGGCGGCGCGCGGGAATTTCTGTTTTGATTGAAATTGTAATCGACAGTCGGCGCAGCGAATTGGCGGTGCGGCCCGTCGGCTTTTTTCGGTTGCGATGTTCCGGTGCCACGTTGTCGTGGCAGCGTCAGAAATCGACCGCGGGAGGTGACAGAATTTCAGCAAACGCGGTACGCCCCGGGAACGATTCGGTCGAAACATGCGGCGCGACGGCTTGGCCGACGAACGACCCCGACGCCGGTCGATGGTTGGCAATCTCGCCATGGGCTACCATACTGGACCGTCCCACCCTTTTGTCCTTCCCCAGTCGAATATCGACATTCGCTTTATGTCTATTGACACAAACCCCAAGCCTGGACGTTCTGAACCATCGGCGACTTCGGTGCTGTCCCATCGTCGCATTGCGATTCTCACCGATGGTTACTCGACGCCGTTCGTGGCCAAGACCGCGATCAGTCTGCTTCGTTATCGCACGCAAGATGTCGCGGCCGTCATCGATGCTGCGGCGGCGGGCTCGACGTCGCAAAAATTGCTAGATGTCGGTGGTCAGATTCCGGTCGTGAAAGCGTTGTCAGACGTTCCGGATGCGGATGCGTTGTACATCGGCATTGCACCTCCCGGGGGAAAACTGCCCGAAGAGTGGCGTCCGATCATCCTCCAAGCACTCCGCCGTGGTATCGACGTCGTTTCGGGGCTGCACGATTTTCTGACCGAGGACGCGGAATACATCGACGCGGCGGCGGGATCCCAGAGCCGCTTGATCGACGTGCGTCGCAATCGATTGAAGTCGACGGCGGATTGCCATCGGTTCCGCCCCGGTTGCACCCGCATCCATACCGTCGGCCAGGATTGCAGCCTGGGCAAAATGGTCACGTCGTTGGAGATCCATCGCGGGCTGATCGATCGCAAAGAGAACTCTAAATTCCTCGCCACCGGTCAAACCGGCATCATGATCTCTGGCGAAGGCGTGCCGATCGATTGCGTGGTCGCGGATTTCGTCAGTGGTGCCGCCGAACAACTTGCCCGGCAGAACGAACAGCATGATTTCTTGCTGATCGAAGGCCAAGGCAGTATTTCGCATCCGGCCTTTTCCGCGGTGACGCTGGGGTTGTTGCACGGCAGCGCTCCGGACGGGTTGATCTACTGTTATGAAGCGGGACGCACACACGTCAAGGGACTCGATGACATTCTCATCCCGCCGATGAAAGACCAGATGGAGGCGTACTTGGTTGCCGCGAATCTAAGGCATCCGTGCAAGTTTGTGGGCATCGCGATCAATTCACGCAATCTCAGTTCCGAACAGGCGATCGCGGAAATCGAGCGTGCCGAGTCGACGTTCGGGCTGCCCGCGTGCGACGTCTATCGCACCGGAGCCGACAAGTTGGTCGATGCCTGTATCGGATTGCGAGCCGAGGTGCTGGACCGATGAAGCTGACCGTCTATCGATTGAAGCTGCCCCTGAAGCACGCGTTCACGATCGCACGCAGTTCGATCGAGACGCAATCGAGCTTGATCGTGGAACTGGAACATGATGGCGTCCGCGGCTATGGCGAAGTGACCGAAGATTCGTTCTATCGTCACAGCTGCGATTCGATGATCGAGTCGCTCAAACGGGTCGCTCCCGATTCACTCGATCGGTACCTGTCAGAGTCTCCCGCAGACCTGTGGCCGATGATGCGAGACGAGACGGCAGGCGACATGTTTGCGTTGTCGGCGCTGGACATGGCGGCGCACGATTGGCGCGGCAAGAGCCGTGGAATTCCGGCCTGGCAGGATTGGGGCCTGGAATGGAACGACGGCGTGGATTCGAGTTTTACGATCGGGATCGATACGCCGGAGAAGATGATCGCGAAACTGCAGGAGGAGCCGGGGTGGAGAGTCTACAAAATCAAACTCGGCACGAAGCGAGACATTGAAATCGTGACCGAGTTGCGACGCCACTGCGACGCGGTGTTTCGTGTCGACGCGAATTGCGGTTGGGCGGCGGACGAGGCGATCGCCAATTCCAAGCCGTTGGCGGACCTGGGGGTGGAGTTCATTGAGCAACCGCTGCCGATCGACGCGTCGCGTGAAGACAAGCAACGGGTTTATCGCGAATCGGTGCTGCCGATCATTGCCGATGAAGACTGTCAGGTGTTCGATGACGTCCAGCGATGCCGCGGTCTGTATCACGGCGTCAATGTCAAACTCTGCAAGTGCGGCGGTCTGTCCCCGGCGCTGCAAATGCTGAAGAATGCTCGCCGGCTGGGATTGAAAACGATGATCGGCTGTATGGTCGAAAGCTCGGTCGGCATCAGCGGCGCGGCGCAGTTGTTGCCGTTGTTGGATTTTGCCGATTTGGATGGGGCGGTGTTGTTGGCAGACGAACCCTGTGTCGGTGTGGTGGTCGATCAGGGCAAGATTGTCCCGTCCCGGTTGGCCGGTTGTGGCAGCGATTTGAATCACGAGCGGTTGCCGGAGTTTCTGGCGTCGCCGCCGGTCGTGATGGGTTAGGGCGTAGGGCATGCTGTGCATGCCGGCCGTCACGCACAGCGTGACCTACTGCAGCGTCTATCGGTAGATGTCATGCGAGAGAGCCATGGACCGTCTGGCAATCGGCTTCCCTGGATCGATCGAACAGACGATCTCCGGTACCACAGCAATGGATCACACCCACGGATGGCAGCGCGTACCCACGGATCCCAGGCTGCTTTTCATCCGTGGGTTCGCTCTGCCATCCGTGGGTTCATTTAAATCGGGCACTCGGGGCTGTCTTCAGGCTGACGCTTCCAGCGTCGCACTGCAACCCGCCGGTTTGACTCCGCGATCCAATCAGACGGATGACCGGCGCATGACGTTTACCGCTAGACGGTCCACTTCGGAGGCAGCCGTCACGCACAGCGTGACCGACGCAGGCTGCTGGCCCGCGACAAAATGGGCCGACACTTTGCTTCTCCGTTAAGTAAAATGTGGCCACTCGAGTTCCCAACGGAAATCCCCTGTTCAACGATTCGAAGAGCTGATCGTGAGTGCCCCTGCCCGTTTTATCTTGCATCCGACTGATTTTTCGGCCCAATCGCATCTGGCGTTTGCCCACGCCTTGCGGTTGGCGCTCAGCAATGAATCGACGTTGTCGTTGTTGCATGTGGGAGACGATTCCTATGAAGACTGGGATCGCTTTCCGGCGGTCCGAAAGACACTGGTGCGTTGGGGGCTGATCGAAGCGGACGCCAAACGCCGCGACATTCAAGAAAAGCTTGGTGTCGGTGTGGAAAAGGTGATCGCCGAGCAGAAAAATGTCGTCGAGGCGATCACGGGTTTTTTTCAAGAACGCCCGATCGACTTCATGGTGCTCGCCACCTCCGGTCGCGACGGGCTGGCATCGTGGTTGATGCCATCCAAGGCTGAGAAGATCGCGCATCAGACGCATGTGCCGACGCTGTTTGTCCCCGCCGGTGGGCACGGCTGTGTTTCGCTGGAAACCGGCGCCGTCAACCTCGATCATGTCATCGTGCCCGTCGATCAGACGCCGGACTCCAGTGAAGCGATCGAGCGTGGGCTGCGAGCGATTTCGGCATTCGGAAGCGAAAACGCGAAGCTGACGCTGTTTCACGTCGGCTCGACGTCCATGCCCGATGTCAGGGTCCCCTCTGGCCCCTGGCAGGTCGAACAGAAGGTGGTTCCCTCGGGCGATCCGGCCACCGAGATCATCGCGCTGGCCAACGAAACCAAGGCCAATCTGATCGCCATGGTGACCGACGGAGCCCACGGATTCATGGATGTCTTTCGCGGCACAACGACTGACAAAGTCGTCCGTCACGCACCCTGCCCCGTCCTGGCCATCCCGACCAACAACTGATCACCGGTGGCATCCGCTTCCAGCCGTGGCGTAAGCTTCCAGCTTGCGATCCGCGTTTGTAAATCGCGATCGACAGGCTGGAAGCCTTTCCCACTGCCACGTCCTACCGGGCGAACTCGACAAAGCCGAAGAAGTCGGGGTGGTGGAAGCGAGGGAAATTGCGGTCACCTTGCGACCATTGGCTCTTCACCGCCATGTTGCCTTCCAGCCGATTCAGGTTCAACCGCCAGCGGTCGCCGACCAAGGGGCGACCGGATGGCAACACATGTTGGAACAGCTGGAATGGTATGGCGACTTCCAAGGTCCATCCACGGTCGGTGTCGGTCGAATCGTTTAAGGTTCCGTCGACAACGACCGCGCATCGAATACCGTCCGGGTTCCATTCGTCATCGGGGTTTTCTCCATGCGGGCGATAATTGTCGAGCTGGGTCCCGAGCGCGTTCATTTCGAGGTTGAAATAATTTTCAGGGTGACCGATTTCGGGTGACGCGAACACCTCCACGCAATCATCGCGATACACGTCACTGTCACGCTCGGTCCGCGTCGCCAAAACATCGCGATCGGTGCAATGGAATGAAACATAGAGGAACTGATCGTCCCACAACAGTTTGGCGTCGGTTTGTTGCCGCGGTCCATCGCCTTCGTTCCACCAGGTAAATACAAACTCGCCGAGCGATGGCGCAGATGCCCAGGCGGCTTCATCACGTCTGCCATCGATCACGATCGGTTGGTTGGTCCGCCGAACGATCGCCGACTTGTGTTGCAACGGTCCGATCTTACGCTGCGATCTCAAATAGGCCAACAGGTCGGCCGCTTGCTGGGGCGTCATGCCGGAGAGCAATTGGTCGGGCATCACCGACTTGGCCGACGGTTCCATCAACTCGATTTCATCGACCGCCAGGCTGTGTGATTTCCCGGTCGCATCGGTCATTGTCAATTGCTCCGCTGTCTCCGCGGTGACGATCCCGACGAACACCTCGCCGTCGCCGGTCAACACCTTTCGGGCACGGTACTGGGCATCGATCTTTTCTGACGGACGTACGAGACTGGCCAACAATTCGCCGGGCGTCATCTGGGTTCCGATGCCACTCAGGTCGGGGCCGACGTTCTGCCCGATCGCTCCGATGCGATGACAAAGTCGGCAATTCACGTCTTTCGCTTGCTCGAACAGGTGCTTGCCACGCTCGGCGGAACCCTCGATCGCCATCAGGGCGTCTTCGTCGATCGTTGCCCCCAAGCGGGTGACACGCTGGTCTTCGGGGAGATAATGTTCAAACAGATCTCGAACCAGCGGATCATCGCTCTGGCTCGCTCGCCGAATGATGGCACTTCGGAGTTCGTTGGCCGCAGCCAGTTGGGCACAGGCCAGCGACAACTCTAACGCTGCTCCGGGCGACCGCAGCAGGTGATCCAGCTTGCGGTCGAAATCATCATTCAGTGCCAGGTCGGCGATCGCTTCGGCAACGTCATCGTGTGCAGCGTCCTCCTTGGTCCTGTCGCCGGCCTTCATCGAGGCGATCCAGTCGCGCAACAGCATCACCCCTTGTACGTCGATCACGTTGGATCCGAATTGTGGCATGTGCCCTCGACCGGATTTGAGTGCGCGATAGAGCAGCACGCTGCGTTGCGGATCGCCCGGCGCGACGACGCGCGCGTCAACAATGCCGAACGTTCCTTGAGCCGGCGGTTCGTCGAGATAGTGATTGAACTCCAATGACTTCGTCACATTGAAATTAAAATTTGCGGTGCCGCCGCCCTGTTTGCGATGACAGGTCGAACAGTTCAGGGCCAGGTAAGACCGCGCCCGCGCTTCGAGCGGCTCAGATTCATCGTGCGGCGAAGCGAGCGGTGGTTTCGCGGGAACCGGATCACGAAACAGTCCCAGCTTGGTCAAACGGTTCAGCTGGTTGTCTTGCAGGGAGCTGATGTTCAATTGTTCCGGCCAGAAGGCGTGCACGGTTCCGGCTGCCCAGATGTGACAGAGCAGACATTCGCTGCGGCTGGCGTGACGCCAAGTCTGTGTCCGCATCCCGTCGGGAAACCGGTCGTCTTTGATGGTCAATGTGCGTTCGGTTGCGATGTCGTCGTGCAGCATCGCGTCGGTTTGGTCGTCGTTCCAGACGTAGTTGTACGCTTGCCATTCATCGCCGAGCAGATGCAGCACCTGGGTCTCCAGACGCCGCTCGGTCGCCGGGTCCCTCGGATCGGTGCGGTAGGTGACCGTTTTGGCAACCACGGTATCGGCTGGGAATTGGAATCGCCCGGCCAGTTGGCCGGTTTGCCAATCGTCTCGATCGTACAGCGTCAGTTGCTCCTCGCCCGGGATCGCGATCCACTGTCGGGACTGGGTCCCGTCGGCCCAATGGTGTGCACTGATTTCGTACTCGACGACACCCGCGGCCGGCGTTAGGGACACAACGTCGGCGAACAGTCCGGTCTCGCTGAGTCGTTTCGGAAACGATTGACTGGCCTCGGTGATCGGATTGGGCTGCAACCGCAGGATGGTGCCGTCGTAGCCGACGATCAGCACTTCGCCGCTCGGATCGAGCATGAAACAGATGATTTGCAGCGGCGTGTCAACCAATTCCTTTTGCCAAAGCACGCGATCACCGTCGGACTTCATCGCCCACACCTTGCCGGTCATCCAATCGCCATAGATGTAGGCTCCCTTGAGTTCCGGCAATCGATCACTGTTCCAAAAATGGCCGCCCGAGATGGATCGAGAATCCAGGTGGGTGTGTTCGAACAACGGCGGTGTGATCGGGATCTCGGGTTGTACGTCTGGCTTGACCGGTTGGCTGCCCTCCATCACGCTCCACCCATGGTTCCGGCCCCGAGCGACGCGGTGAATCATTTCACGCATTTCCCAGCCGACGTCGGCTGCCAACAGATCGCCGCTGGCTGGATCGAACGCGATCTTCCAAGGGTTGCGAAATCCGTAGGCCCAAATCTCAGGGCGAGTCTTGTCGCGACCGACGAACGGGTTGTCCGCCGGAATGCGATAGGGCTGTTCAGCGGTCGGGTTGTCGACGTCGATTCGCAAGATTGCCGATTCAAGGTCGCTTAAGTCTTGGCCCGTGTTGTTCGCGTCCGGCGGATAGGGCGGCTGGCCGTCGCCGATCGAAACGTAAAACATGCCATCGGGTCCGAACTGCATCGAGCCGCCGGTGTGACCTGAACCGCTCCATCTCGCCAACACGACCCGGCTGGTCAAATCGATCGTGGGGACGGTCGGGTCAAGTACCTTGAATCGAACGAGCAAGGTTCCGGGGTTCTCGCCGCCTCGAAACGAATAGGTGACGAAACACCACGGCTGGTCGGCCAGGTCGTGATGAAACTGTAGCGCTAACCCTTGCGAGATCGGACGGTCGTGACAGTCGTTGAGGTCCAGACACGGTTCGGCCGTTGCGTTTTCAGGATCGTTTTCGAAGGAGACGATCTGCCCCTTGAGCTGTGTCGCAATCCATCGCTCGGCTTCCGGCAGCCAAACGATGTCCGTGGGGTGATCGAGCTGGACGTTGGCAAACACGCGTTGAGTGGTGTAGGGCAACGGTGGGGCCGGGCTGCCCTGGATCTTGGAACTCGTCCAAGGCACCCGCCGCGGCGGTGGCGTGTCCTGGCCGACCAGTCCGATGGGTGGCAGAGCGACGAAACAGACAGCGAGAAAGGAACCAAACGTACGCACGATGCAAGGTCTCTGCGGATCGGGAACTCCGGCGACAAGATTGATTTTTCAATCATACCAAGAACCTGCGCCGCGGCGTGAAGGATTCCCGACCGGCTCAGCGCGTTCCCAGCCGTCCCAGAATTGCTTTCCGCAAATTGGAGAGTAGTCGGATGTAACGCAGCAGCAGCAGGATCATGATCACCAGCAGGACGACACCGAACAGTCCCATGATCATGTCAACGAAATAGACGGCGACCGCGGCAGCGATTCCTCCGACAAACAAGACCGCCACCATCACCATCAGTGACTTCGCGTTGCCTTCCAAATCAGCACGTTGTAGGTACGCCGCAAGTCGTTTTAGATAAAGGAAAAACAGCGCCGTTGCGGTCAACGACAGCAAGTTCCCCAGGCTATACGTCCAAAATGGTACCGCGACAACCCACGAGATCGTCCAGGTCAAGATGGCGGCTAAGTCGAACGCGACCGCGGCGTTGATCAATCCCCTGGCTCGGCTCGCCTGGGGGATCGCCAGACAGAAAACGCGACCGACCAACCCCAGCAAAACGCCGAGCATCATGACCAAGCCCATCGCGAAGGCAATCACCATCATCGTGCCCATGCTCGCTCCACGCATCATCAGCGGCACAACGAAGCGGCCACCGATGACCGACAGCACGATCAATGCGATGCTCCAGTAAACGAGACTCAACCCGGTTGCCACCCGTGACATCGCCTGCGGGAAAGCGAACGCCGGCATCGGATCAAACGAGTCGTCAGGAATCGTCTGCGTCGGAGCGTACGGATTGAGTGGGTCTTGGGAGGGCGCCATGGTTGAATGCTAAGGCTGGTACGGTGACTGCGTCGCGGCGAGGGGCAAGACGATGGGGGCAAGACGATGGGGGCAAGACGATGGGGGCAAGACGATGGGGTGGCCAGGGGGGTAGCGGGATACTTCTTGCGTGTTATTGTTTTGCCCTCATCGTTTTGCCACCTTCCAACTCACAACGAGAGGTGTCGCCATGCCCATCAAGGTTGACTCAGAAATTCAGGTTCTTGACCGTGACGAGTTCCAGTCATTCGCATACCGAGTCATGGGAATCATCTA
>NZ_JANZKV010000102.1 GCF_025060895.1 Stieleria sedimenti
CCCGGAGGTGGCGCTGCGCTGACCTCCGGCTACTTGCTGAAATCCCTCCGGGATTTTCGGATGTAAAACCACCTGGAAAGGATCCTCCGCTGACAGACATCTGTTAAACTGAGTGTCCCACCAAATTCGCCGGCGGAACGCGTTTTGAGCGTGTGGCCGGCCCCTTCTCGCACCGACCACGTCGGCAGGCCACGTAAAACGCGACGAATGCGAAACGAAAACATGAATCGATGCACGCTCAACCGATTCTCTTTTGATGGTTTCAAGGCTTGTGTCTTCGGCGTGTCGCTTTGCTTCGGATCGCTTTCGGTGTGTCACTCCATCGCTGCGGAGCCGACGGGTTCGCCATCGGACGAAATCGCTAAAGTGCTGGCCGAATCGGACTACTCCGGTCTGGAGACGTTTTTGACCGAGTATTGCTTGGATTGTCACAGCGAAGACGAACCGGAGGCGGACCTGGATCTTTCCGTGGTCGGCGAACGGAGCATCGAAGCGAGCGCGGAACTTTGGGAACGCGTGCTACGAGAACTCACTTCCCGCCGCATGCCTCCGCCCGACGCATACCGGCCCTCCGAACAGATCTATCAAGACACGAGCGAACGGTTGGTCGAAGCCTTGGCACAGGTGGCTGCCAAGCATCCCCGGCCCGGCAGAACCGACACCTTTCGCCGGCTGAACCGGTTCGAATATCAAAACGCAATCCGGGATCTCTTGGCGCTGGACATCGACGCCGAAGCCCTGTTGCCGGCGGATGAATCGAGTCACGGTTTCGACAATGTGACCGTCGGGGATCTGCCGCCGACCTTGGTCTCACGCTACATCAATGCGGCTCGAAAGATCAGCCAACTGGCGATCGCAAGACCATCGGATCAGTTGGAAGGCCACACGTATCGAATGCCCGCCGACGTGACGCAAGAAGAACACGTGGTCGGTCTGCCCCTGGGAACGCGTGGCGGCATGTTGCTGCACCATACCTTTCCGCGATCGGGTGTGTACGAAGTGCAAGTCAACCTTGCCCGAGACCGCAACGAACACGTCGAGGGGCTCAACGGAAAATACCAGATGGAGTTTCTGTTGGACCGCGAGCGTGTGGCCGAGTTTGAATTGGTTCCGCCCCAGGCTCGAAATCGATACTTCTTTGACGACAGCCGATTGAAAGCCCGCGTGACGGTCGAAGCGGGGCCACATGGTTTGGGCGTGACGTTTATCAAGAACAAGTCGTCGTTGATCGAGACGAAGCGGCAACCGTTGAACGTGCATTTCAATTCGCACCGGCATCCGCGTTTGACGCCCGCGGTCTATCAAGTTTCGATCACCGGGCCCTATCCCGCCGACGATGCATCAGCCGCCGCTGAATCGCCGCCCGATACCCCCAGCCGCCGACGGGTCTTCAGCAGCTACCCTGCCTCGCCGGAGCAGAACGAAGCCTGTGCCAGGCAGATCATTTCGCGACTGGCCCGACTGGCGTACCGTCGAACCGTCGATGCCGCGGAGTTGGAACCACTGATGGAATTCTATCGGGACGGTGCAGCAGAAGCCGGGTTTGAGGCGGGGATCGAACGCGCACTCGCCTCGATTTTGGTCAGCCCACGGTTTCTGTTTCGCATCGAACGCGACCCCGACGGACTGGAGGTGGGCGATGCCTATGCAATCAGCGACGACGAGTTGGCGTCACGGCTGTCGTTCTTCTTGTGGAGCAGTCTTCCCGACGACGAACTGTTGACAGCAGCCGAACGCGGGAATTTGCGAGACCCGAATGTGCTGCGTGGCCAGGTCCGACGGATGTTGGACGATCCCCGCGCCGAAGCGCTGGTGACCAATTTCGCCAACCAGTGGTTGCATCTGCGAAACCTGGAATCCAAAACACCCGATGCGCGGTTGTACCCGGATTTTGATGACAACCTGCGGCAAGCGATGAGGCGGGAAACGGAATTGTTTTTCCAAAGCATCATCGGGGAGGACCGCAGCGTCTTGGACTTGCTCCGTTCCGACTACACGTATTTGAACGAGCGGTTGGCCAAACATTATGGCATCCCGCATGTCTACGGCAGCCGCTTTCGTCGCGTCAATCTCTCCGGAGGTGAACATCGGGGCGGGTTGTTGCGGCACGGTAGCATCTTGACGGTGACCTCCTACGCCACACGCACTTCGCCGGTGATTCGAGGCAATTGGGTGTTGGTCAATCTGCTCGCCACCCCGACGCCGCCTCCGCCGCCGAACGTTCCGTCGCTGGAAGAAGAGGTGATCGGTGCGGAGCTTCCGATCCGCGAGCGACTTGCCAAACACCGCACCAATCCGGCTTGTGCCAGTTGTCACGTGATCATTGATCCGATCGGTTTCTCGTTGGAAAACTATGACGCGGTCGGACGCTGGCGGGACACCGAATTCGGGGTGACCGTCGATTCAGAAGGCTCCCTTCCCAGCGGTGGCAGTTTCCAAGGCGTGACGGGACTGGAAACGGCGATCATGCAGCGGCCCGAGTTGTTCGCCACCGCGATGACCGAAAAACTGCTGACCTACGCCTTGGGGCGAGGGATCGGCGAATCCGATGGCCCGGCGATACGAGAGATCGTTCGTCGCGCCGGACAAGACCAGTACCGTTTTTCCACGTTGATCTGGGAAATCATCAACAGCCCGGCATTTCAAATGAGGACCTACCGGTGAACTTTATTCGAAAGAAATCCATCTCGCGTCGCACGGTGTTACGCGGCGTCGGCGGTGCCATTGCCCTGCCGTTGCTCGATGCGATGGTACCGGCCGCCACGGCGCTCGATGCGACCCCGGCGGCACCGGTTCGACGTCTCGGTTACGTCTTCATGCCGATGGGCTGCGACCTGTCACGCTGGAAACCGCCTGGCGAAACAACCCTCGGCGAGTTGCCGCCGATCCTCAGTTCACTCGAGCCGGTCCGAGACCAGGTCACGGTGGTCAGTAATTTAGAATTGGCCAACGCTTACCCGGGTTCGCACGCGACATCCAACTCGGCGTTCTTGAGTGCGGCCAAGGCGAAGCATACCGAAGGGACGGACTACTATTTGGGAACGACCGCCGATCAGTTGGCTGCCAAACAGATCGGCCAATCCACGCAATTGCCATCGATGGAATTGTCGATGGACCTGATGCAAACCGTGGGGCAATGCGACAACGGCTATGCCTGCGTGTACCAGAACAATTTGTCTTGGTCCTCACCGACCACCCCGTTGCCTTCCGAAGCGCACCCGCGGATCGTGTTCGAAAACATGTTCGGTGCAGGCGGAACGGCCGAACAGCGGCGTGCGGAACTGAATGAAAAGGCGAGCCTGTTGGATTGGATGTCCGAAGACATTGCCCGTCTGAATCGCGAAGTCGGCGCGTCGGATCGAGTCCGGATCGGCCAGTACCTGGATTCGGTGCGCGAAGTCGAGCGACGGATCCAGAAAGCCGAAGCGGACGCCAAAGACAACGAGCTGCCGGATTTGGATCGGCCGATGGGCGTTCCTGCGTCATATGCCGACCATGCCCGATTGATGTTCGACCTGCAAGTCTTGGCGATGCAGGCGGATATCACGCGGGTGATCACGTTCCAACTGGCACGTGAAACCAGCAACCGTAGTTATCCCGAATTGGGAGTGCCGGAATCGCATCACCCGCTGTCGCACCACGGCAACGACGAAGAAAAGATCGCGAAGATGGCAAAGATCAATCAGTTCCACGTGTCGCTGTTCGCAGGGTTTTTGGAAAAGCTGCAAGCGACGACGGACGGAAACGGCACGCTGTTGGATCATTCGCTGTTGCTGTACGGCAGCGGCATGGGAAACCCGAACGTTCACGACCACACCGATTTGCCGATCATCGTCGCCGGTGGTGCTGCAGGCGGGATGCAGGGCGGACGGCACATCCAATACGATCGACCGACGCCACTGGCCAACCTGCACCTGACGTTGCTCGACAAGGTCGGCGTCAAACTGGACAAGTTTGCCGACAGCGAAGGACCGGTCGACGAACTGTTTGAACCGCTTTCGGTGTGATCGCAATGAAAACAGACATGAATCGATTTGTCGAGAAACACGCGGGCGAAAGTACGACGTTGCGGGCGCACGCGCGAGTTTTCACAATCGCGATCTGCGGCCTTTGCCTGGGCGTCCTGCTCAGCGGTGTGGTCACACTGGCCGCGGAACCGCAACTGGCCGACGCCCTTGAGAAACAGGATCGACAGCGGATCGCTGAGATACTGAACCGTATTTCGACCGACGCCGGTGACGATGTGGTCGACATCGATGCGACGCAAGTCGACGGGACGACGGCGTTGCACTGGGCGGTGTACTTGGACGACGTGGAAACCTGCATCGCCATCGTCAAAGCGGGCGCGTCGGTGGATTGCAAAAACCGCTACGGCGTGACGCCGTTGTCGCTGGCCTGCAGCAACGGCAACGGGCAGCTCGTCAAGCTGTTGCTGGAGCAGGGTGCCGATGCCAACGCTACCCTCAACGGTGGCGAAACGGCGTTGATGACGGCGGCCAGAACCGGTCGTGTCGAACCCGTCCGCGCATTGCTGAAACACGGGGCCGACGTGAATGCCACCGAACGCAATGACCAGACGGCGTTGATGTGGGCCGCGCACGAGGGACACGCCGAGGTCGTCGATCTGTTGCTCGACGCCGGAGCGGATTTCGAAACGCCGCTGAAGTCGGGTTACACGCCGATGATGTTTGCCGTACGCCAAGGACACTGGCCGGTGGTAAAACGGTTCTTGGATGCCGGCGTGGACGTCAATTTGGCGATGAAGCCGGCCAATAGCTCGGGGAAAAACGTCGCCAACCGGACGTCACCGTTGATCCTGGGGATTGAAAACGGGCATTTCGAACTCGCCGTCGAACTCCTCAAGGCCGGAGCCGATCCCAACGACCAACGGACCGGGTTTTCGCCGCTGTTCACCATGTCCTGGGTCCGCAAGCCACCGCTGGGAGACAACGCCGACGGCGACCCACCGCCGATCGGTTCGGGATCCATGACGAGTCTTCAGTTTGTGCGAGCTCTCGTCGAGCACGGCGCCGATGTCAATGCCCCCAAGGAACGCAACGGCGGTCGCGGCAAGTTCGGCAAGAAGGGGGCGACCGCGTTCTTTGCCGCCGCCGGGACGGCCGACGTCGCACTGATGCAGACGCTACTTGAACTGGGCGCCGATCCCACGCTGGCTGCCGACAACGGTTGGACGCCATTGATGATGGCCGCCGGCATCGGCAGTGGTTCCGAAGGCGATTCGGCGGGCTCGGAACCGGAATGCCTGGCAGCGGTTTCCTACCTGATCGACTTGGGGGCCGATGTCAACGCGGTGGACAACAACGGCGAAACCGCCATGCATGGAGCGGCTTACAAAATGATGCCGTCGGTCGTCAACTGTCTAGCGGCCAACGGCGCCGACATCAACATCTGGAGCAAGGTGACCAAGCAGGGCCGAATGCCGCTGTGGATCGCCATGGGGTATCGCGGAGGCGGAAATTTTAAACCGTCCTACGAAACCGCCGACGCCATTCGCGCGTTGATGATCGCCGAAGGTATCACGCCACCACCGCCGCCGAAGCAGAAGCTTGAAAAGGGCTATCGCCCCGGCGCTGGATGATCGCGAGTGGTTGCGGTGCGGTCGGGGGCGAGAGAATGGTGCAGGAAAATGGTGGCAGAATGATTCGGGGCAGAATGATGGGGGCAAGACGATGGGGTTGGTGAGTCGTTAGCAAGGACTTGGCCGCGTGGCTGCCGATGGAGTTGCTCGCTTGGTTTTAGTCTGTCCCATCAATCAACAGGCTGCCTCGCATCAGTCCACCAACTCTGAATCTCCCACTCTGATTCTCCCACCCATTATTCTGCCCCGTATCATTCTGCCTTCCCCATCGTTTTGCCCCCATCGTTTTGCCCCACCAACCCGCCCCGACCCTTTCACATCACTCTCCCGCCCGCCAACTTATGAACGCCCGAAAACGAACGCTTCCCATTACATTTGTGGTAGTACTTTGTTTACCGCTCGTCTGCTGTTTGTCGCTCCAAGCCCAGTCATCCGGACGCCCGCACATCGTGTTGGTGATGGCCGATGACCACGGCTATGGTGACACCGGATTCACCGGTCATCCGTTCGTCCAGACGCCGCACTTGGACGCGATGTCCGAAGCGGGAGTTGTCTTCAATCGATTCTACGCCAGCGCACCGGTTTGTTCGCCGACTCGGGCCAGCGTGATGACCGGGCGTCATCCATTTCGTACCAACGTTCCCAATCACGGCCACTACATGCGGCCCGACGAAACAACGATCGCCGAGGCGCTCGGCGATGCCGGTTACGTCACGGGGCATTTCGGCAAGTGGCACATCGGGTCGGTGCAACCGGACAGCCCGACCAGTCCCGGCGGGGCCGGGTTCGACGAATGGCTTTCCGGATTGAATTTCTTTGACAATGATCCTTACCTGAGCCGCAATGGGAATTACGAGCATCTTCAAGGTCCCGGTAGCGTGATCAGCATGGATGCAACGATCGAGTTTCTGACCAAACATCACGGCGGCGATCGGCCGATGTTTTCGGTCACCTGGTTTCCCTCGCCCCACGACCCGCAACAGGAATTGCCGCAAGGGATCCCCGACGCCGCGACGCTCTACAACGATCAGCCGACCAAGAAACCCGGCTACTTTCGCGAGATCACGCTCTTGGATCAGCAGCTCGGACGACTGCGGAAAACATTGCGTGATCTGGGCATCGCCGACAACACGCTGCTGTTTTATTGCAGCGACAACGGCGGCTTGATCGTCGAATCGTCCGGGGGGCGAAACAAGAAGGGCAGCATCTACGAAGGCGGATTGCGGGTTCCTGCGATCTTGGAGTGGCCGGCGAGGTACCGTCCCCAGACGATCGAGACACCGGCGTTTGCCGCCGATCTGTACCCGACGCTGGTGGCGATCGCCGGTGCCAACGTCGCACATCAACCCAAGCTGGATGGCATCGACCTTGCCGACGTACTGTCCGGCAAACAAACGGTTCGTCCCCCGATGGGGTTTTGGCACGGGCACACACAAGGCCAAGGCACCTATAGTGACCGAATCATCCGCGCGCTCTTGGAAGCCAAACAAGCCGGTCTGCCTAATCCATTTCCCGAGCGGATTTTGAAGAACGTGGAAGAGTTTCCGACGTTCGGCAAAGACGGCATGCGGGGCCACGCGGCGTGGAATGCCTGGCCATGGAAGCTGCACCGCATTCAGAACGGCGATCGAGTGAAATTCGAGTTGTACAACCTGGTGGACGACCCGATGGAGCAAACGGATTTGAGCCAATCGGAGCAGCTACGTGTCGCGGAGATGAAAGCGGATCTCGAAGCCTGGCAGCGATCGGTATTGGACAGCTGGTCTGGGAAAGATTACGTGAAATGAGGCGTCGCCTCGTAGGGCATGCTGTGCATGCCAATCGTCACGCACAGCGTGACCTACCAAACGTCGTCACGCACAGCGTGACCTACCAGACGTCGTCACGCACAGCGTGACCTACCAGACGTTGTCACGCACAGCGTGACCGACGGACCATGGAACCATCGACAGACCGACCACAACGGACCTCCACATGAAAATGAACCTCCTGCTTCCCCGCCTCACGGCGTCTTTCTTGGCCCTCCTGTTCGGCTCGTTGGTCGGCGCGGACGATCGCCCCAGTTTCATTCTGTTGATGGGTGACGATCACGGGTGGAGTGAAACGGGGTACAACGGGCATCCCTATTTGCAAACACCCGTGCTGGACCAGATGGCAGAAAGCGGGCTGCGACTGGATCACTTCTATTCGGGGCACCCCTCGTGTTCTCCGACGCGGGGCAGCGTGCTGACGGGGCGGCATCCCAACCGCTATGGCACCTTTGCCCCAGGCTGGTCGATCCGTCCCCAAGAAATCACGATCGCGCATTTGTTGTCCGATGCCGGATATCGATGCGGACATTTCGGCAAGTGGCACCTGGGGCCGGTCAAAAAGGAATCTCCGACCAACCCGCGTGCCATGGGATTTGGCGAATACGTCTCGCACGACAATTTTTATGAGATGAATCCCCAATTCTCTCGCAATGGCGGTCCGCCGGAGACGTTCAAGGGCGAGGGATCGGAAGTCACCATCGATGAGACGATCAAGTTTATCGAACGTGCCCGCCACGACGGAAAACCGTTCCTGGCGGTGGTCTGGTTCGGTTCGCCCCATGAGCCGTACAGCGGGCTGGACAAAGACCTCGCCCTCTACGATGACCTGCCCGATTCGTTGTCCAAGCGGTCGGTTCGATTGACGTCGATGGAAACCGGCCGGCCGACGACGCGTCCGTTACGGGACGTGTTGCGCGAGCGTTATGCCGAAATCACCGCGATGGATCGTTCGATCGGAATCTTGCGGGAGCATCTCAGCGACGCCGGACTACGCGACAACACCTTGCTCTGGTACTGCGGCGACAACGGAAGCCCTCGAAGTAGCGGTCGCGCAACGACTCCGTTTCGCGGCGAGAAAGGCCTAATGTACGAAGGCGGCATTCGAGTTCCGGGGCTGATCGAGTGGCCTGCGCGGATCAGCCAAGGGCGGGTCAGCGACGTCAATTCGGTCACCAGCGACATGCTTCCGACGCTTTGTGAGCTGGCGGGGGTCCAAGTGCCGGAGCGGCCCATCGATGGAATCAGCGTCGTGCCGGTGATCGATGGGACGATGAAACAACGGCCCCAACCGATTTGTTTTTGGAGCTATCCGTCCAAACGCGTGACCGGGGCGAATCCCAAGCCCGAACCATACATCGATCTGGAGTTGCAGGAAGGGACAACGCCGCTGGTGAAGGAAATGGCTGGCAAACTGACTCGCAGTTTCAATAATTTTCATCAACCGGAAATTGAGGAGGCTGATTACGCGGGGCCGCGGGTGATCTTGGACAACCGCTACAAACTGGTCGTCGATGGCCAATCAGGCAGCGACACAAACGTCGAGTTGTTCGATTTACACGCCGATCGAGCGGAACAGAAAAATCTCGCCGGCAGCGAACCGAAGGTCACCGAACGCTTGCTCGGCGAACTACGCCAATGGCAGACGTCGGTGCTGAGCAGTTTGCAAGAAGCGGATTATTGATGGTTGTGATCACGCGCCACCGGCTCACGCCACGTGTTGGGATCCCAGCGGGACGCGTTACGGGTAGTCGATTGATTCGGGATCTGCTGAGTCAATGGTGAGCCGCTGGCCGTCAGGCCTCGGGCGGGCG
>NZ_JANZKV010000103.1 GCF_025060895.1 Stieleria sedimenti
GCGCCCTGCCGCTAAAAAATTGCGTCACAGACTCAACGGGCCGTCACCGGCTGGGGTGGGCGGATGAACCAGGCCGCGATCGCCAGGGGCGTCATAGCTGCCGCGAAGCAGAGAATCGCTTGGTCATAGCTGCCCGTCGCATCATTGACCCACCCCATGATCAATGGCCCACAGCCACTGCCGGCGACGGTGCCGCACCAGACCGCTCCCCGAATGCTGCCCAAGTGTTGCCGCCCGTAGAAATGCACCCAGGCAACACCGCTGACCGAGATCAGCATCCCTTGCCCGCCGCCAAACAGACCCGCGAACACCTGGGCGCCGCGCACCGAAGGATCCAGAGACAGCCAGATCAACGAACCGGCGACCATGGCGGTTCCAAGGCCGAGCAACCGGTTCAGTCGCACAAAATCCGCCAACACACCTCCGCCGAGTTGCATCGCCAGCATCGTCATGCCGAGGATCTTGAACAGCCCACTGGCGGTGTCCGACGGCATTTCCCGCTGCTCGCATAATGTGAACAAATAAAACAGGACCCCGGTACCAGCCATCGCCCAAATGACATTGGACAGGCCGAGGATGTAGTACGACCCCGTCCGCGCCGCCTGAGACAGGGTCAGCGACTCGGGGTCCACTTCGATCTGCAGTTCGGATTCACTGGCATCCGACGTCTCGGTTGCGTGACCGAGAGACAAGCGTCCGGCGTGTCCATCGACAAATTGCCCCAAATCTTCCGGCCGATTGCGATAGAGCAGCAGGACCAGCGGTAGCAGCGTCAGAACGAGAATGGCTGCGAGCGTCTGATACGTCGACCGCCAACCGATGGACTCAATCGTGCTCGCCAGCAAATCGGGAACCCAAGCAAACGCGATCGCCGAACCGATGCTGAGCACCGCCGAGACACGTCCGATGCGGTTGCGAAACCACATCGCCGTCGTATTGCCGGACAAAAGTGTCAGCGAGCCTTGACCGAGAAAACGCAGCAAGAAGAACGCAGCCAGCAAACCATAAAACCCGTTGACGCTGGACGCGAACAGGCAAGCCAGCGCCAGGGCGACGATGACGATCGATGCGACGCGTTTGAGCCCGTGACGATCAGCCGCGGGGCCGACGAAGGTCAACGGGACGGCCGCAAACAGCGTCCCCAACATGTACGCCAAACCGAGCCGGCTTTGCGTCAGACTCAAACTTTCCAGCAATGAGGGTGTGAAGGCGCTGACCGCGAACGTCTGACCAGGGCTGGTCCCCAGTTGCATCAGCATCGCGATCGGCAGCATCAAATAGCCATAAAAAAATGGCAGCCGTCGCGCGAGTCGGTCGGACAGAGAATTCATAACAAGGTTTCAGGATGATACCCGACGGAGCGGAGGCCGGATCGAGAGAACGTCGAACGACTCACCGGGATCATATCCGCCACGCCAGTCGACGCCAGACGCCGAATGCGTGTTCGTCATGAAGAAGCAGCGTTCGTCTCGTCCACTGCATCAATAGAATCGGTGACAAAGCACTCGTTCAGGCCATCCGCCGGTCCACCAAAAAAACACTGGGTGACACCGGGTTCGGGGCGATGTGGCCTTGGGTCGTCTCCGCGTCTGGGTGATAATTCGACTTGAAATCAACCCTTTGGCGACAACCCCGGTGACGATCAGGATGGACGAACAAACAGAACTGCAGACCGCCGAGGAGCTGCCCCGCGCTGAGTTTCATCTCAACCAGCCCTTTCCTCCGGCCGGTGATCAGCCTCAGGCGATCGAGCAGCTGACCAAGGGGTTCAACTCCGGGTCGTCCGCGCAGGTGCTTCTCGGTGCGACCGGAACCGGGAAAACCTACACCATGGCCAATGTGATTGCCAACATCGGCCGCCCGGCGCTGGTGCTCAGTCACAACAAGACGTTGGCCGCCCAGTTGTACAGTGAGTTCAAGGAGTTCTTTCCCGAGAACGCGGTCCATTATTTCGTCAGCTATTACGATTATTATCAGCCCGAAGCCTACATCCCCCAACGCGACGTCTACATCGAAAAAGACGCTTCGATCAACGAAGAAATTGATCGACTGCGATTGGCCACCACCAGCAGTCTGGTCAGCCGACGCGACGTCGTGATCGTTGCCTCGGTCAGCAGCATCTATGGACTGGGGTCACCCGATGATTACAAGCAACTGGTCGTCAGTCTGACGCGGGGCGAATCGATTCGCCGCGATCACTTGCTGCTGAAACTGGTCGACGTGCTATACGAACGCAATGACATGGCGTTCGAACGCGGCAAGTTTCGCGTGCGTGGCGATAGCATCGAATTGTGGCCCAGCTATGAAGAGTTTGCGTATCGGATCGAAATGTGGGGGGACCAGATCGACCAGATTTCGATCATCAAACCCGTCTCTGGTGAAACCGTCAAAACACTCTCCCAGGTCTTCGTCTACCCGGCGAAACACTTTGTGATGCCCGACGATCGAATCAAACGGGCGATCAGCGTGATCCGCGCGGAGTTGAAACATCAGTTGGAATTGTTTCAAAAGCAAGGCAAGTTGCTCGAAGCGCAACGTCTGTCCGCACGGACTCGATTTGATCTCGAGATGTTGGCCGAAGTGGGCCATTGCCCCGGCATCGAAAACTACTCTCGGCCGCTGTCGGGCAAAGCGCCGGGTTCGTCGCCTGACACGTTGTACGAATTTTTCCCCGACGACTTCATCACCTTCGTCGATGAATCGCACGTCACGGTGCCTCAGGTGCGCGCGATGTACGCCGGTGACCGTAGCCGAAAGATGACGCTGGTCGATCACGGGTTTCGGCTGCCGAGTGCGCTGGACAACCGGCCGCTGAAATTTGAAGAGTGGGAAGAACGAACCGGTCAGATCTGTTTCGTCAGTGCGACGCCTAGCGATTACGAATTGGAACGCACCGGCGGCGAAGTGGTCGAACAAATCATTCGCCCGACGGGATTGTTGGATCCCGAGGTGGAAGTCGTTTCGGCGCGGGGACAGGTCAATCACTTGATCAACGAAATTCGCATCCGAGCCGAACGAGACGAACGGGTGCTGGTCACCGCGCTGACGAAACGATTGGCGGAGGATTTGGCGAACTTCTTCCAAGAGCAAAACGTGCGTTGCCGTTGGCTGCACAGTGAACTCAATGCGTTCGAGCGCGTGGATCTGTTGCAAGAACTACGGGCCGGGCACTTCGATTGTCTCGTCGGCGTCAACCTGCTCCGCGAAGGCTTGGACCTGCCCGAAGTCTCCCTGGTCGCGATCCTGGACGCCGACAAAGAAGGCTTCTTGCGCAGCGAAACCAGCTTGATTCAAACCATCGGGCGGGCGGCTCGCAACGCCAACAGCAAAGTGATCTTGTATGCCGACAAGGTGACCGAGTCGATGCGATTGGCGATCGGTGAAACCGAACGGCGTCGCGCGATTCAACAGGCCTACAACGAAGAACACGGCATCACCCCCGAAACGGTGCGGAAAAAGATCAAGGCGGGGATCGAGACCGACGCGGCCAAACGACGAAAAACGATCGCGAAGGCGCAGGAGGAATCCGAAACGACGTACATCACCCTGGAATTCGTCGAAGCGCTCGAGCGAGAAATGTTGTCGGCCGCGGAGGACTTGGAATTCGAGCGTGCGGCACAGCTGCGAGACCGAGTCTTGCAGCTGAAAGAAAACATCGGCAAACCGTTGGCGGAAGTCGAAGAGGATAAACCCTCCAGCGCGACGGGCCGACAAAGTCAACGCGGACGACGCAAGGGAACCAAGGGGACCGGCGGCCGCAGCAAGATCCCCAGACCCAAGCGTGGTTGAGCAGCGTGAACATCAAATCACAACGGACGTCAATCGCCGGGGGCAGGCGTACGCGCATCCGTTTCTAGTCGCTGTGGAAAACTGGTAAGAAGATTTCGGAGGTAAGAAAATGCGGAAACGCACCATCCTATCGACAGATCCAATCTTCCTACCCCAAAAATCTTCCTACCACTCCGCCTGGCAGCGTCGTCCCTGCCCCGCAGGGTTTCACTGACCGGCATCGGAGTGGCGTGAAGTGCCGGAAACGTCGCGAAGATTGCCGCTGGCAGGCTGTTAATCGACGTCGTCGACGGGTACGATTTCCGCCATGACTCCGATGATGAAACAGTACCACGAGGCGAAGGCGGCTTGCGGCGACGCATTGCTGCTTTTTCGCATGGGCGATTTCTACGAACTGTTTTTGGAGGACGCCAAGACGGCTGCTCGTGTCCTGGGGCTGACGCTGACCAGCCGCGACAAAGACAGTGCGAATCCGACGGCGATGGCGGGGTTCCCCCATCATCAACTCGATTCCTATCTCTGCAAATTGATCCAAGCGGGGTTCCGGGCCGCGGTCTGTGAGCAGGTCGAAGACCCCAAACAGGCCAAGGGGTTGGTCAAACGAGAAATCACCCGTCTGGTCAGCGCGGGGACCCTGACCGATGACGATCTGCTGGATCCGCGGGAAGCGAATTATCTGGCCGCCGTGGTGTTGCACACGCCACGAAAAGGCCAGAAGCAAACCGATGAACCTGTCGCGGGGATCGCTTGGGCGGAACTTTCCAGCGGGCGGTTCTGCGCCGGTGTGTTTGCCGTCTCGCGGGTCGAAGACGAATTGGCGCGGATCGGTCCGGCGGAAGTGATTTACCGTGAAGACGACGCCAAATTCTCGCCGGATTCCACCGCCCCGTGGTCCTGGACGGCGCGGCCGGCATGGAGCTTCGCCGAAGACGCCTCGGTCGAGTTACTGTGCAAGCAGTTCTCGGTCGGTTCACTCGAAGGGTTTGGCTTTCGCGACGATGACTCCGCGGCGGTTCGTGCAGCCGGCGCGGCACTGACCTATCTGCAGGAAACACAACCCGGTGGGCTGGATCATTTTCGATCGATTTCGGCGCATCACCGCAGCGGCGTGCTGGAGATCGATGCGTCGACGCGCCGAAGTCTCGAGATCACGCGCACGCTACGAACCTCGTCGCGGGCCGGGTCGTTGGTCGATGCCATCGACTTGACGTGCACGTCGGCCGGTTCGCGGATGCTGGCCGATTGGATCGCCGCACCGCTGGTCGAACTCGATGCGATTTGCCAGCGACACGATGCGGTCGAAGAATTCTTTTCCCAGGCGTCACTCCGCAGCAATGTGCGATCGACCCTGAAACAGACGTACGACATCACCAGACTGCTGGCCCGAATCGCCACCGGTCGAACAGGGCCGCGGGATCTGCAGCAAGTGTCTCGAACGCTGGCCGGGCTGCCGACGCTGAAGGCCAAGTTGGCCGGACGGCAACCCCAGCGGATCGTGCACTTGGAGTCGCATTTGCATTTGTGCCCCGAGCTGCGCAGCGAACTGGAAGCGGCGTTGGCCGATGAGTGCCCGCTCAATGCGGCCGACGGGAACTTCGTCCGCAAGGGATTCGACCCCGAACTCGATTCGTTGCGTGAGTTGGCCGCCGGCGGAAAACAGTGGATTCTGGAATACCAACAACGTCAGATGGACGTAACCGGAATTCCCAACTTGAAAGTCGGCTACAACAAGGTCTTCGGTTACTATTTGGAAGTCACCAACGCCCACAAGGACAAGGTGCCCGAGGATTTCATTCGCAAACAAACGCTGAAGAACTGCGAACGTTACATCACACCGGAGTTGAAAGAGTACGAAGAGAAAGTCCTGGCCGCGGATGAAAAAGCCGCCGCGCGGGAACAGTTGATCTTTCATAACCTGCGGACGCGTACCCACCACCATCTGGCGACGTTGCAGGAAGTTGCCGTTGCGATGGCGGAACTGGACGTGCTCGCGGCCCTGGCCGAGCTGGCCGCACAGCGAAGTTGGGTGCGACCGCAGATGACCGACGATTCCGTATTGCGAATCGAAGCGGGCCGGCACCCGGTGTTGGACGTGACGTTGCCGCAGGGGGAATTTGTCCCCAACGACTGTGTTCACGCGCCCGAGACCGGGATGATCCTGCTGATCACCGGCCCCAACATGTCGGGCAAAAGCACTTACATCCGTCAAGTCGCCCTGATCACCTTGTTGGCACAGGCCGGGTCGTTTGTCCCCGCCGAATCCGCGTTGATCGGGATCGCCGACCGGATCTTTGCCCGCGTGGGAGCCAGCGATGAACTCAGCCGCGGTCAGAGCACGTTCATGGTCGAGATGGTCGAAACGGCGCGGATTCTCAATACGGCCACGTCACGCTCCCTGGTGATCCTGGACGAAATCGGCCGCGGAACGAGCACCTACGATGGGCTGTCGCTGGCCTGGGCGATCACCGAACACTTGCACGAACAGATCGGTTGCCGGACCCTGTTCGCCACGCACTACCACGAGCTGACTCAGTTGGAAGAGTCGCTGCCGCGCGTCTCGAATTTGAACGTGGCCGTGAAAGAGTGGAACGACGAAGTCGTCTTTCTACACCGGATCATTCCAGGCGGGGCGGACAAGAGCTATGGGATCCACGTCGCCCGCCTGGCCGGCGTGCCACGCGAAGTCAATGAGCGTGCCAAAGACGTGCTGGCGCAATTGGAAATTGACCACCGAGACGCTCTGGATCGGCCCTCGATCGCTCCGCCCCAGGGACACAGCGACCGCGGCGGCGGCTCCTACCAGCTGACCCTGTTCGGATTTTCAGACCATCCGGTGCTCAGCCAGGTGCAGAGTTTGGACCTGAACTCGATGACACCGATCGACGCGATGCAGTTTTTGCAGCGTGCGCAGCGTGAATTGCGGAGCAATCCGGTGGTGAAGTCGTAGCGGAGGGGCCCGAATCGGCCGCCGCGATTCTGGACGCATCGTTTTTTGCCTTTCTTTTTGGCAAAAAACTCGATCTTTCGTGAAACCCTGCCGCTTCGGTGTGGTTTGAACAGGGTAACTCTCGACGAAATCCATTCATTGCGATCGCAGTGTTCGGGTCACAGTCGTGGGGCGATGTACGGCTTCAAAGCACGGCGGAACTTCTCCGCAGCCAACTTCTCTTTCTGTAATCTCTGGGAATCGAAATCAATGAAGATCACACGCGGCCCAATGGCCCTGTTGTTCGCGGCAATTTTGGCGATGGTCGCCACGGATGTTATGGCTCAACGCGGTGGCGGTGGCCGACCGGGGGGTGGGGGCGGCCGACCGGGCGGCGGCGGATTCCGTGGCGGTCCTGGAGGCCCCGGCGGCTTCGGCGGACGCGGCGGTGGTTCCATCCTGGGACTGTTGCAAGTCAAAGAAGTCCAAGAAGAAATCGAGTTGATGCCCGACCAGGAAGAGGCCGTCAAGAAGGTCGCCGAGGGCCGCGAACGCGTCGAATTCCCACGCGATTTTGATCGCGAAAATCGCGACAGCGAAGAAAATGTCGCCAAGGTGCAGGCGTACATGAAGAAGGTTGCTGAAGGGGAAAAGAAGATCCGCGAGCAACTCGAAGAGGTGCTGTTGCCAGAGCAAATGGAGCGGCTGGAACAAATCGAAGTCCAGCAGATGCGGGCCGGCGCACTGATGAACGAGCGTGTCGCAACCGAACTGAAGCTGACCGCCAGCCAGAAAGAAGAACTGACGAAGAAAGCCGAAGAAGCTCGCGACGAAATGATGTCCAAGATGCGCGAGCTGTTCCAAGGCGGTGACCGCGAAAACATGCGGGAAAAGATGGAGGAAGCTCAGAAGGACATGGAAACCAAGCTCGTCAGCGTGCTGACCAGCGAACAGAAAAAAGAGTTTGAAAAAATGAAGGGCAAACCCTTCGAAATGCCAGCACCCCAAGGTCGTGGCGGATTCGGCGGCCGCGGCGGAGCGGGAGGACCTGGTGGCCGCAGTGGCCCGGGTGGAGATCGAGGTGGACGCCCAGGCGGACGCCCGGCGGCTGAGTGATTTGATTGACCTAAGCTAGACGAGTTCGCTGCTCGAATTGAAACGTCGACTGCAGCGAAGCGCTCCGCTGCACCGACCAGGGACAGGTTCTCCACGTGAGAATCTGTCCCGTTTTTTTTTTCAGGTTTCAGGTTTCAGGTTTCAGGTTTCAGGTTTCAGGTTTCAGGTTTCAGGTTTCAGGTTTCAGGTTTCAGGTTTCAGGTTTCAGGTTTCAGGTTTCAGGTTTGAGTTCCAACAACTTGGAACTTGGAACTTGGAACTTGGAACTTGGAACTTTCGACAGAAGGATTACAACCGGTACACCTTCGTTGCGTTTCCGCATCATACGAGGTTGCATTTTCGCATCATCGCTGCCAACTGCGTGCTAGGGTTCCTCGGACGAGGTCTGTATGGACTCAGACCCGAATCGACTTCCCGCATGCGCCTGACTCGAGCCGATGTTCGCTTTGTTTTCAACCTCAACCCCCCCTGCGACGGCCCGCGATGGCTGCGCATGGAGAAAGGTGAGTGCGATAGCAATCGTGGTGGTCTCGCTGCTGCAGTCTGTCGGTTGCTCGCGACTGCGGCTTCCCGCCATCGATCCGACGGGGCAACGGATCTTCAATCCCCTGCCTGCGACAACAACGATCGCGCTGCCCGGTTCGGCCGGTGAAGGCCGGCTGGGGAACTGCCTGCGAAAACTCGGTGACCCGTTGAACACGCGTCCGTTTTCGTTGCCCGAACCGGCGTTTCCCGAACCGGTCGCTCCGCCGCCCTGCCTGACGCCGGTGCCCAGTACGTCGACACCCCCGCTGACTTCGATCGGTGGTGCGTCCAATGAACCGTGTGTTCCAAGCGCCCCTTGCCCGTCGGATTGCTTGAATGGTCCGCCGGCGATTCTGTATGGCAACGAGTGTCAGATGCGCGAGCTCTGCCGCCTCCCCAAACGTGGCAAGCGAGGCTGCATCCTGCTCTCGCCCCAGAAAATTGTCGCACCGGTCGGCGGGGAAGTGGTTCTGTTGTCGGGAATCTGTGGTGACGAGGGACATTTGCAAGTCGGCGAACCGTTGGAATGGATGCTGACGCCGGAAAGCGTCGGGACCTTTATCCAAGTCGGTGACGATGACCCTGGTGTGATGCACCGGTTGGCGCGGATCAAAAAAGCGTCCAAGCAAGATCCTGCCTATGCGTTCGGCGTGACCAGCACCAAACGCATCAAGATCACCCGTGGAAATTTGAATCCCAATGATGATGTCCAGTTGGAAAAGGGACAAACGTGGATCACCGTCAGCAGCCCCAGTGAAGGAACGAGCAAAGTCACCGTGTTGGCACCGGAAAGCGAGTGCTGGGATCAACGAAAAGCAACCGCGACGATCTACTGGGTCGATGCGGCCCGACAGTTTCCGGGGACGCAAATCGTGCCGGCGGGAACGCCGGTCACGTTGACGACTCGGGTGACTCGATCCGAAGGCATGTTGCCGGCGCGTGGTTGGAAGGTGTATTACGAAATCATGCAACCCGAACTCGGCTCGTTCGCTTCGACCGGATCGTCGTTCGCCGAGGCCATTGTTGACGACGCCGGAAACGCGACGGTGCAGTTGATCCCGACACCGGGCACGTCGGGTACGGCGGCGATCGCGATGCGGGTGATTCGCCCCGGTGGTGAGACCGACAACATGCCGCCGTTGACGCTGTTCACCGGCGAAACCTTTGTCACCTGGAGTGCGCCGCAGTTGGCGATTCGCGCCGGCGCGCCTCAGATCGCTTCCTTCGGCATCCCCTTCCAAGCTGCCGCGGCGGTTTCCAATCCCGGTGATCAACCGGCGACCAACGTCCGCGTGATCATGCAGATTCCACCGGGCGTGCAAGCCTCCAGTAGCGATTCGTTTGCCCAGAATTTGCCCAACGCGATCGTGTGGGAGATCGGTGAATTGCCGCCCCAGCAAGAATTGGATCTGTTACTCGACGTCACCACCGAATCCTCCTTGACGCTGAACTTTGAAGCCCGAGCCGACGGCCCGTTGGTGGCGACGACATCCGTCGCGGTCGACGTCTTTCGACCCTCGCTGGTCTTGAGCGTGGCGCCGGAGAAAGAACGCTATCAGGTCGGCGAAGAGGTGACGTTCAACATTGACGTACGAAACACCGGCGACCGGCCGCTGACGAACTTACAGTTGATCGCCAATGGCGACGAGTCGATGCTGCACACACCGAGCAACCTGCGGCGGGTCGTCAAACCCAAACAAGATCCGAACACACAGGAAGACATCCCGCTCCAGCCGGGTGAGACCTGGCCGGTCGCCGTGACCTTCATTCCGACTGATCCGGGCCGCCGCTGCATCCAGTTGGAAGCGACTGCGGATGCGGGACAGCGGGCCACCACCGAGTCCTGCGTCACCGTGATCAATCAGCCGCCGCCGACACCCGCAGTCACCGCGACGCTGTCCGGTCGCAGTCGGACTTCGGTCGGCAGCGAAACGCTCTTCCGCGGCATCGTTGTCAACACCGGCAGTGTGCCGTTGGACAACGTCCGCGTCACGATGGCCTACGATCCGCAGTTGCGACCGATCGGTGCAACGGACCAATACCTGTCCGAACCGCGCAGCGGTCAGTACATGCTTGAGTGGATGATCCCACGACTGGAACCCGAAACCAGCGAAACACTGGAAGCCAATTTTCAGGTGATCGGCACCAACCCCAGAAGCAGCGTGGTGTTGGCGGTTGAGTCGCAACAGGGCGCACGGGCCAGCGAACAGGTGCAGTTTGAAATCTTGCCTTCGGCCGTCCGGCAACCCGAACCCGCACCGGCCGCTCCCAACACACTGCCCCCGGCGACGGCGCCACCGATGATCCCCGGACCGCCGACGCGGCCCGCGCCGACTCAGGACCCCACGCCGCGGCCGGCCCCCAACCAGCCCGCCGAACCGCAATCATTGGGTCTGTCGATCACCGGGCCCAACACAGCCGTGTTTGTCAATCAGCCGATCCGCTATGACTTGCGGGTCACCAATCCGTCGTCACAGCAGGACGGTAATGTCAGCATCCGATTCAATCTGCCCGATGGTGTGCAGGTGGTGCGCGTCACGCAACCGCTGAGCCCCGAGTTGGGTGAGTTCAGTCCCAACGGAGGTTACATCTATCTGAAAGACATCGGGACGTTGAGACCGTTTGAATCGATCGACTACCTGATCTTGTTGACGTGCAATCAACCGAAAACATTTACGATCACCGCGGAAGCGGTCAGTCGCGGAAAGCCGTTGGGCGCGCGATCGCAGGTGACGACCCAGGTGGTTTCGGATCAGTGAACCAGGTGGCGCGTGAGAAGTCACTCACGCGCCGCTCGCTGACGCCGCTCGCTGATTGATTCCGGATCTGCTGAGTCCATGGTGAGCCGCTGGCCGTAAGGCCTCGGGCGGGCGCCAGCATGCCCGGCCGCTTACGCGTCACGGCTCACTCAATCAACAGACCGTAAAGCCAGTGGCGCGTGATCAACAACGAGCCACTCGCTACTCAGGACTGCGATTGCAGCATCTGAGCCTTCGCCATCGCGTCTTCGGCTTTGGCGATGTACTGCTGCTCCTGGGTACCGGCCCAGGCGCGTTGGTACGTCACGCTCATGGCGGTGAAGTTGAACGGATCGTTCGGTTCCAACTCACACGCCTTCTCGCCGTGCCGGATCGCCTCGTCGTGCTGTCCCGTCTTGGTGTAGACGCGGGCGAGGGCAAGGTGCCCGAGCACGAACGTCTCGTCTTCCTGGAGAATCGAATTCAAACCTTCGATCGCTTCACTGAACTTCTCGTCGTCGATCAGTTTTTCGACGTCGTTGTACTGACTGTGAATGTCACTCATGGTTGGTAAAAATTAAGCCTGTGCCAGGTTTCGGAGGACGGTCGGGAGGATCCCGCCGTTGCGGTAGTACTGCAGTTCGACCGGGGTGTCGATCCGCACGATGCAATCAAAGGTGTTGACGGTGCCGTCGTCGGCGGTTGCCGTGACCGTGATGGTGCTGCGGGGCTCCAGGTCATCCGACAGATCGGGGATCGAGAACGTTTCTTCGCCGGTCAAGCCGAGCGTCTGCCACGTTTTTCCGTCGGCGAATTCCAACGGCAAGACACCCATTCCGACGAGGTTGCTGCGGTGAATCCGTTCGTAGCTCGCCGCGATCACCGCTTTGACGCCCAACAACATCGTGCCCTTGGCCGCCCAGTCGCGGCTGCTGCCGGTTCCGTACTCGGTGCCGGCCAAGACGACCAACGGAGTGCCTTCCTGCTGGTATCGCATCGACGCGTCGTAAATGCTGGTCACCTCGTTGGTGGGCAAGTATCGCGTGACACCGCCCTCGGTTCCCGGCGCCAGTTGGTTGCGGATGCGAATGTTCGCAAAGGTGCCGCGGACCATGACGCGGTCGTTTCCGCGGCGTGACCCGAAGCTGTTGAATTCTTTGATCGGAACGCCAACTTCTTGCAGGAACTTACCGGCAGGGCCGTCGGAGGCGATTGCACCGGCCGGAGAGATGTGGTCGGTGGTGACCGAATCGCCCAGCAACACCAAACATCGTGCGCCTTCGATTGGACCGATCGGGGGAACCGCATCCCCTGTCACGTGATCCAAAAATGGCGGATGGTGGATGTACGTGCTCTCTTCGCTCCACGGATAAATCGCGCCTTCGGCGGCATCGATCGCGTTCCACAACTCGTTCCCTTCGACCGCCTCGTTGTACTGGCGGGTGAACATGTCGGGATCGATTGAGGTTTGGATGGTCTCCAAAATCTCTTCCGCCGACGGCCAAATCTCTTTCAAGTAGACGTCGTTGCCCTTGGCGTCTTTGCCCAGGGGTTCGGTGACCAGATCGATGTCCGTGGTTCCGGCCAGGGCGTAGGCGACCACCAGCGGAGGGCTCGCCAAATAGTTGGCTCGTGTCAGCGGATTGACGCGGCCTTCGAAGTTACGGTTTCCGCTCAGCACGGCCGACGCGACCAGGTCACCCGACTCGATCGCTTCGGCAACCGGTGCCGGCAGCGGACCGCTGTTGCCGATGCAGGTCGTGCAGCCGTAGCCGACGGTGTGGAACCCGAGGGTCTTGAGCGGCTCGGTCAGTCCGGCTTTGTCCAAGTACTCGGTGACGACGCGGGATCCCGGCGCCAAACTGGTTTTGACGTGCGACGGAACCTTCAATCCCCGCTCGGCCGCCTTCTTGGCCAACAACCCCGCGCCGATCATCACCGACGGGTTACTGGTGTTGGTACAAGACGTGATCGCGGCGATCACGACCGCCCCGTGTCCGATCTGGCTGCTCTTCCCGTTGTCTTGGATCGTGCCCTTGTGATCCAGATCGCCCGGATCGAGCCCAAACCCGGTCTTGCCGATCGGCGCGGTCAGAGCTTCATTGAAGGCCGATTTCATGTCGGAGAGCGAAATCCGATCCTGCGGACGCTTGGGACCGGCCAAGCTCGGTTCAACGGTTCCCAAATCCAGCGACAGCGTCTTGGTGTAGTTCAGGGTGGGGCCGTCATCGGTCCGGAACAGCCCCTGTTCTTTGCAATAACGTTCTACCAGTTGCACGCCGGTTTCGGGACGTCCGGTTTGACGCAAATAGGTCAGAGTCACGTCGTCGACGGGAAAGAAGCCCATCGTCGCGCCGTATTCGGGCGCCATGTTGGCGATCGTCGCCCGGTCGGCAACGCTCATCGCGTTCATGCCGGTGCCGAAGAACTCGACAAACTTGCCGACCACGCCTTCGGCTCGCAGCAGTTCGACCACGCGGAGTACCATGTCGGTCGCCGTCGCACCCGACGGCAGTTTGCCGGTCAATTCAAACCCGATCACTTCCGGCATCAACATGTACAACGGTTGGCCCAACATGTTCGCTTCGGCTTCGATTCCACCGACGCCCCAGCCGAGTACGCCCAGGCCGTTGATCATCGTGGTGTGGCTGTCCGTTCCGACCAGTGTGTCGGGCATGGCGACCGGGCCATCACCGGTGTCGCGAATCGCCACGACGTGTGCCAGATATTCCAAGTTGACTTGGTGCACAATCCCGACGTTGGGCGGAACGACACGGAAATTGTCAAACGCTTGCTGACCCCAACGCAAAAATTCGTAACGCTCGCGGTTTCGCTGGAATTCAATTTCGACATTTTGGCCGAGCGACGATTCGCTGCCGAAGAAATCCACTTGGACGCTGTGGTCGATGACCAGGTCCACCGGGATCAGCGGATTGATCTTGTTGGGGTCGCCGCCGATCCGCTGCATCGCCGAACGCATGGCGGCCAAGTCGACGACGGCAGGCACGCCGGTGAAGTCCTGCAACACGACGCGGTACGGCTTGAACGGCACTTCCTGTTTCTCAGGCGCCGTCGCATTCCAGGCGGCGAGGTTTTTCACGTCCTGTTCGCTGACGGAAAAACCATCGCAGTTGCGCAACACCGACTCGAGCAGCACTCGAATCGAGAAGGGCATCCGATCAATCTGTCCGAGTCCGGCGTCTTGCAATTTGCTGAGCCGGTAAATGGTGGCTGCTCCGCTGCCGGTTTCGAATTGGTCGCGGACGCTAAACGGGTCAAAACTCACTGCGTGTGTCTCTGAGTGCAAAGCGGAAGTGGGACGGTCAACGCGCACAGTCTAGCGTTTTGCTCCGAATAAATCGCCCCTGCGACAGGCCGTCACCGATCGAATCAAAACACAACTGACCCTCGAGACGGTCTCCGGCGACGAATGTTTTTCTGGCCGCCTCAGATCGCTGTTTTGGGGCCGGCGGCCGCCCAAAGAGCATGTCGTCGTCGGGATTCGGGCCGATCAAACCGAGCCGATCGCCCCGCCAGCGGTGCCCCGCTCTGTCACCCGACCCAGGAAATTTCCAAAACCGAAGCTGTCAAAATGGGCGATTTGAGGCCTGTGTGCCGGACGTACCGATTCTTTTGGTCATCCGGATTGTTTCTCGTCGATAAGGTTTTTCGACGAAGGTACTGATACCCCAATGGTTTCCGGCTGGAACGAGAGACGTTGATCCCCATGACTTTGAATTCCCCCATCAATCGTGTGTCGTCTCGAACACGCCGACGCGGCTGGAAATTAGGCAAAGCCCTGGTGCTGACCAGCCTTGCCACTGGAGTTTCTGCGTTTTCGATGCTGGGCCAGCCCCAAGCGTCGGCAGCCGACACCCCATGTGATGCCTATTTCGCCGGTGGCAACCAAGGCCTGTGTGACTGTGGCAGCTGCGGACAAACGGGGCGGACGTCAAACCCGATCTACAAGACACTCGACACGGTCGCCGGCGGCATCGAAAAACTGCTGGGACTGGACCGTTGCTGCAACGCCGGATGCACCACGCACGGCTGTGACGGTGGATGCGATTCGGCACCCTGGATGACGGACCTCGAATCGACCACTCCGCCGGTGCTGCAGATCCCCGGCCCGCCCGCAGCGTCCAACCCCCTGGCACCACCGCCCACCGCGGCGCCTCGATTGCCGACCGTCCCGCCACTGGCCCCGGCGCCTCGACAAGCTGCTCCGAAGCAAGCTGCGCCTAAGCTTGAAACACCCAAGCCGGCCGCGCCGGCCCCCCCCGACCCCAAGCAATCGTCGCGTCGTCAAGACATCCCCAACATCGCACCGGCGGCGGAACCAACGGGCCGCCCCACGCTCACACCACCACCGACGATTCCTGCCGAACCGGTTCCGACGCCGCGCCCCGCAACGCCTGCGATGCCCCTTCCCGAGCCGGGCTCCGATTCGCCGGATCCTCTCGGCGATCCGCAGATCTCGCCTCCCTCGCTACCCGAACTGCCACCCACGCCAAGCCCGGTCGAGCCCCCAACGCCACCGAAAAAAGAAGGCTCGATCTTTGATGCGTTGGATGATCTGGAGGACCTGGATGATCCGTTTGAGGAGGACGCCGCTCGATTGCGCCGGCAATACGGCTCCATCCGGCCGATGCTGGAACGTGCCAGCCGAAAGATCGCGAAAACCTACCAACCGGTTTACCCCACGCCCAAGACACCGACGCAATTGCCCCAAAAGCCCGCACGCGCGGTAGGCAGCGGATTGCGACCGGTCAGTCACGAAGAACCGATTCAACTGCGTCCAATGACCAGCCGACGTGTGTTGGCACCGTACCGGCCCTCGCGGTAAGCAACGCACGGAAAACAAGTGAGATAGGCTTCCAACCTGTCGACGCGGTAAAGCACTTTTGGCGGTAGGGCGCCAGCCCAATGCCATCTACTTTGATGCCAAGCGGGGTGTTTTCTATTAGCGGCAGGGCGCGAGCCCTCCGGTCTTTCACCGTGTTTTTGAAACTCCACCGGACGGCTCGCGCCGTTCCGCTAACCCGTTGAGTTCGATGCGAGCGGCAGGTCGCGAGTCCTCCGGTCTTTCACGGTGTTTTTGAAACGCAACCGGACGGCTCGCGCCGTTCCGCTAACACCTTCAGCAAAACACTGGCAATAAATGCTTCACAGCGTCGGTGGGATGGCAGACGGCAACCGGAATCGCGAGCTGGAAGCTTACGCCACTATCGCAGACCGCCATCGCTGATGTGGTAGCGGTGGCACTGGGTGCAGTCCTCACCGGCGGCGTTGGCGTGATGGCAGGCCGCGCAAGATTCACGCTCCAAAGCTTTGAACTCCGACCCGGCAAAGACGAATTCATGGTCCCGCATCGTCTGTCGATCACGAACTTGGTGACAGTGACTGCAATCACCGAGCGCGGAGACACTCAGATGGGGGCGATGCGAAAACTTGGTGAACGCGCTGCGTTGTCCCACCAAGCGTTTCGCCCGCCAGGTTGCGGGAATCGCGGTCGCACCGGGATGACAGGACACGCACGCGGCGACGAACGGTGCACGAAAGAAACGCTGCTTCAGTGGATCGTGTTCGGCTAACTGAGCAAACGTTTCGATCATCCCGACCATCACGGGATCGCCATGCCCGTTGCCTCGGTAGCTGACCGCAAAGCGTTGATCATCGCGATACCAGCCGCCGACTTGCACCAGCTCGGATGGCGGAACATCAGACATGACCGTTGACGAGTGATCCTTCGAACCGACCAATGGATCCTCCAGCAGCGGATCTTCCACCAATGCGTCTACATCGCCGGGCTCGCCCAGCAGGCTCGATCCCAATAGCTCGGTCCCCAGCAAGTCATCATCGTCCGCAAGGACCAATCGAATCTTCGGCCTCGGTCGTGCAATCGTGGCGCTTTGCGTACCGGTCAAGTTGGTCCGCGTGAACCATTTCTGGCCGGCCGACTCGAGCAACTGCGGCGACAGCGAACGTAGAACGGGTTGGAACGGACCGGGTGAAATCCCCAATTCCATCAGCCGCTCCTGGATCGCCGATTGGCCCCGTCGGTCGACGTCGTCAATCAATGCTTGATAACCCTTCGCCAGGCGCGAAAGCGTCTCAATGGTTTGCGGGTCTTCGATCGACAAGCGACTGACATCGCCCCCCGGAACACTCCGCACGATTCTGGACACCGTCGGATCGGCGCGCAACATCAACTCGGCAAGCGGCGAGATCACTCCGTCGGCAAAACCGGTCGCGTCCTCCGGCCAACCGCTGACGTTGTTCAAAGCGTTTGGCGGCAAGGATGGCAGAGCGACAAAAGCGATGCCCTTTCCTGCCTGGACGTTCATGGCTTCATCGTGACATGTTTTGCAGCTCGTTTCATAGCTCGCTACGCGAACCAGTTCACCCGTTGGGCCCGCGGGATGGCAGACCGAGCAGTCAAACGTTTCCGCCCCCGACTTCCACGACGGGAAATGAGTCTGCTGGTGGGTGGCGTGATTGAACGAGAGTTCTCCGCCACGGCCATAGGGCCAACCCTTCCAATCTGGATGTGAATCGGCAAACGCCCCAAAGCGTTTGCTGTGACAGGTTTGGCATTGGTTGTTTGACAGCGACAACAAGTCTCCCTCGGCGCCGTGGTGCTCTTGATGGCAAGTTCGGCAAGCGACATCGTTTTGGTCGACGGCGGCGTCGGGGATCAATCGAGGCAACAAGCCGGTGCTGCCGGCGGCCGAACGCTTGGAAGCCAGCCGAATCGTCTCGGTCATCTGATCGCGAACCGACAACGGCAGATTGTGTGCCGCGAGAGCCAGGTTCGCATCGATCGTACGGTGATGGCAATCCATGCACAGATCCGACTGTCGCACAGCGGCATGCGGATCACTTGCCGATTGAAACCAGGCAGCCAATGAAAACGCGGCTTGATGATGGCACGCGCCACAATTTTCACCGGCAACGGCACCGGCCAGAATCTGGGCGTGCGGCGTCGACAATTCACCTGGCTTGAACAATTGCTCCGCGGGCATGATCGCCAACGTTGCCACAGCACCCAACGAAGCGCAGATGAGAAAAAACACCGTCCAGCGACGGCGTCGCCCCGACCATGTGCGGACGCGGGCGTCACCGGTCGATCCGGCCGCGTCGACGGCCGGCATCCACGAATCGCCCGGGCGATCGTTTACCGGCGGTTGCGGGATTTCAAGATTGTCTCTTCGCATGACTTGCTTTGCGCCTCGCCCTCAACCCACCAGCCGCAACACGATCACCATGTGAATCAGCGACACAGCCAACAACACCAGCGACAGGAGCGAATGAAACACCACCCAGCAACGCAGTCGCAGCTGCAAGGCAAATTGATAATCCAGATCGTCGCGGCGACGCACCAACGCCGCCAACTGCCCCGCAACGCGTCGCCCGTCCTCCTCCAGATAGCGATCCAATTCTTTCAGGTCGCCGAGTAACCTGCGGCGGCGATTTCCGTTGGGGGCGATCACGTAGGCAAGTGTCGGACGGCTGACAAAAAACGGCGACAAGGCCTGTTGGTAGAACGTTTCCAGCACCTGCTTGGCCGACGTTTCGCTGATTTGGCGGCAGGCCGTGTCGGCTGCCGCGGCGATCTGATTCCGCACCCAATCGATACGATCAAAGCGATGTTGGCCTTCGACCGCCGTGAGTTTTTTCGGCAGCGTGCGACTGGCATAGATTCCATAAAAGCCGCTTGCGGTGACCATCAAAAACAGGATCGACAAACACCCCTCCAGGACTCCACCGGCGATCAACGCCGGAACGTGAAGCACATAGATTGCGGTCGTGAAAACACCCACGTAAAGATGAATTTGAGTCCAGGTGCTGACGCTGCCCAGAGGCCAAAACGGCAAACGACGTCGCACACCCAGCAGCATCAACAGGAACAGTCCCGCCAACAGGGTGAAACCGGTGAAGAACGCCGGCATTCCCAGACGTGATGTTTCCCGGCGGGTGGTCCCCCAAAAGATCGCGATCACGACCGACGTCACCAACAATGCGACGAGGCGACGTGTTCTCAAACTGGGACCCTGCGAACGATTCACGCTTGCAACTCTCCTGGCGTCCACGAATTGCAACGACTAACGCTGATGTTGCCCACCATGGCACTAGCTCCGTTTTTCCAGCCAATCAGAAAGCGGTGGCGATTCGCTCAAATCGATTCGGACGAGCGCATCGTGCGGGCAGGCGGCGGCGCATGCCGGTCCCGACGTCAGTCCACTGCACTGATCGCATTTGGCGGCTTTGCGAATGGCTTTGCCACTTTTCTCATCGACGTAGGGTCGCCCCTTGCGATCGACGACCTCCGCCATTGCGATGTTCTCGTAGGGACATGCCGCAGCGCAAACCCCACAGCCGACGCAGATCGGGTCGTGGATCGAAACCACGCCCGTCGTCTGATCTCGCGCGATCGCCCCGGTGGGACAGCCGATCATGCAAACCGGATCGCTGCAATGCATACAGGCCTGAACGAACTGCAAACGGTCGTGAACGATCCCCTGTCGCACGAATCGCGGATTGCCGTCGTGGACGTCCGCGCAGGCTTTGACACAATCGTCGCAGCGGGTGCAGCGATGCAAATCAATCACCATCGCTTCGCGACCGTTGTTCAACCGATGCTGAACGATAAACTCCAACAAGCTCGTCGACTCGAAACTGACGCCGGCGGCGTGCTCGATGTCCTGCGACGGATCTGGCGAAAAACGATCCGCCGCTTCGCTCCGCTGTTCGCTGCGAACGCGACGCCGATCCGTCCGTTTTTCGGTAAAGGATTTCTGCAACGACCGGGCGCTCTCGGGCAACTCGGACTTGCGGATGTGCGGCAAAACCTCCGCCGCAAACACTTCGATCGGAATCGAAAGTGCGTCCAAGAAACCGACGGCGCGCAGCGAGTGTTGGTAATGGATCGGACGCAGCGATTCAGGACGCATTGCGTTGTAGGCGATCTCTTCGATTCCGAATAAGTGGCCCTTGCCCAAATAGGCGACGGTTCGATGTGCCGCACCGTGACGCACGCACATCCGCCCAAAACCGCTCCGCACGACAATCAACTCGGTCGGCAGTTGCCCTTGATCAACGACCAAGGGTTCCGATGCGATTTGATCTGCCGGATGCAGCTTTCGGGTCTTCTTGTAGTCGGCGTTCCATTCCATTCTGCCGTACGACCGAAGCTCCGTCGCCTCGATCACGCGTTGCATGTTTTCTTCCGGCAGATAGCGCAACAATGGGATTTCACGAAGGTGGACGGGCAACCAGTGCCGACGATAATGTTGTTCCAACGTGTCGGCGAAGCGTCGGTCGCGACGCAGGATGCGCAATCCCTGCCAACGGATCTCGACCAATGCCGCTTCGGTTTCGGCGATCACGGTAGCCGTTCGCGGCGAGCGATACATCGCCGCCACTTCGCCGAACAACTCTCCAGGCCCCAGCGACACACTCTCGTGTCGCCGCAGGACACCCTCGATGTCCTGCAAGAAGATCGCGGGACGATCATCGACCTGGCGAATCGATTGGTGGCCGCCCCCTCCCACATTGATGCTGACCTGCTCTGGGGTTCGCGTTTCCGGGTGGGGCGAACGTCGCAGAAACCGCGACAAGGCTTCGCCCCAGCCGATCGCGCGAGCCGGTTGGCGACCGAGTTGCCGATCGGTCAACGAATCGACCAGCACACGCACGTTGCCGGTGATCAGCAAAAATGCACTGTTTCCGTAATCGCCTTCGCGAACGATCACCTCGCCAGGCTCGACGCGATGAAGCCGGCAATCGTAGCGCAAGATTCCCGACAGCGGTGTCGCACGGGGAAACGCGGATTGATCCATCTGATTGAAGGGGCCGCGTGTGCGCAGCCATGCGACATCGGCATCCGTCATGGATGCGTCGAGCGGTTCGTCCCATCGACTGGGACGCTGTACCGGAATTGTCGGGGGCGAGTCCATCGACCCTTCCATAGGCTCTTGCACAAGACAAGGTCAAGCGCAATCCGGGAAGTGACGGCGGCTGGGCGGGGTAGGCGGATCGGGGTGGTGGGGGTTGATTACCGCACCCTGGCGAGCGGCCAGTCAAACACCGAGCCTTACGTTGCCGATCGGCCGCTAGACTGTCACCACCGCGTTTCGGTTATACTGGCCAGGGTGAAGACCGGTGAATGGGGCCGTTCGGTCTCCGTGCTTTTCGACCGATGGCCGCAAACCATCTTGTTCCCGAAAACGATCGAGAGAGCGTTCCTTGAAGTCGTCGTTTGAATTCCAGCCCACGAATCCATTTTCGACGTCGTTCATTGCGCCGTCACAGGTCGTGTATCGGTTCTCCCACGGAGCCAACGCAACCAGTCCACACAACGTGGACGCACAACTGGAGTCGCTGCTGGCGAAGCTGAAGAGCACCCGCCGTGCGCTGATCGTCGGCCCCCACGGGACCGGAAAATCCACGCTGCTTCACACCTTTCTGCCCAAGCTGCAGCGGAGCTATCCCCAGGTCGCGTTCCACCAGCTCAATAATGATCCTTCCATGAGCCTTCGGAAACGTTTGGCGGAGCGGTTTCGAGCCGGCAAGCGAATTCGCGATGGGCTGATGGAACTTCCCCAAGACGGACTGTTGGTCGTCGATGGCTGGGAGCAAATGACACACCTTTCCAGGCTACGGCTCGCACGAACGGCCTCGAATCGAAAGCTGACCCTGCTGGCGACCTGCCACTACCGCATGCCCGGATGGACGGTGCTCCACGAAACCCGAGCGAACCCCAAATTGATTCGCTCCCTGGCAGAAGACCTGCTGTCCGATTCGCCGTACGAGCTTCGCAAGATGATCGATGGCCATTTGAAAGAGCGACGACTGACGCCGACGACCAATGTCAGGGAACTCTGGTTCGAGATGTATGATGTGGTTGAAGACGCCCACGCGCACGAACTGAAATTTCACGGCTGACGTCGACATCTCGCTGCGGCGGTAACGCTCCAACCGTACTGCCCCAAGCATGCCGCGTTCGACGCACCGCCACAGACGCCCTCCCGATTCCGCCCCCGCTCCCCACGGCCTGCCCCGATGCGACTGCCCGTCATCCTTGTCCAAAACCCGCCCGCCTCGGCTGCCGGTCTTGCGGAATCCTTGGTCGGCAACTTGATCGGACGAGCCGGCCTCGACTTGACCCTGGTCGGGCGATTCGATTCCCTCGCAGACGATTCCACCGACCGCATGACCCTGGACTCCATCACGGTGCCCTCGGCAGTTCTCGATTGGCGATCGGAGCCCGAGATCTTGGACGTGCTCGCAGCGATCGACTTTCATGGATCGCGTTGTCCGCATCAACTCGATCCGGATGGACCATTTGCCCCGGGGCAGTCACCGCGGCGTCTGTTTTTGTTCGATCTGACCAAACACAAAGACGTCCAAAAGATCGTCGCGGAACTGGATCGCCTGAGGGCGTCGTTGAGTGTCAAAACCGTTTCACTCGGCGCCTTGGGATCGGCCGGGTCGGCGGCGATTAAACCCGCTGCGAACAAGGACGCTGAAGCCACGGCACGTCCAATCACGGTTACCGCAGCACCTCGCCAACCGGCTCCGGTCGCCGCTGTGTCGCCCCGATCGGACGAGAACCTGGACAGTCTGATCGATCAGCTGGATGAGTTGGACGTGTAGGGTCTGCAGCTTGCGAGCGGAAAAGGGGTCAGGTGCGAATGGCACGGGCACAAGAGTTGGTGTGCAGGCTTT
>NZ_JANZKV010000104.1:0-33915 GCF_025060895.1 Stieleria sedimenti
GGTGATTCCTAGGCGGGTTGCTCCTCCGCAGAGCCCGTCTCCGCTACAGCTGGCTTCGCCATCAGACCGAACAGAACCATCGGACATCGCAGTCATCCCTCAAAAAACCTTCCCCGTGTATCCGAGAGCAGCCACTAAATTCGCGGAAGAACCCCTTTTGTTAAAGAAAAACAACTCGGACCACACGACGCGAGTGACGGGGGAGTCATGCGGCTGTGGATCACTCAATGGGCCACAAGAGATCAAGACGCCTGTCGCACTAAAACGCTGACGACCTTCGGCCAGTAGCTTCAAGAAGCTGGCGGCAGCTTTACGGTTGCGGATTCCTCGCAATTCCGGCCCACCGCGACCGCAGGTCAACCGTCGTAGCTGTCGACAATTCGATGAAGTTTAACGGCAACGAGCAAGGCCCAAATACGGACAAGCGGAGGAACGCGAAAGACGACAAGACCGGCGATTTCGGATAGAGACTTCAACACAGCCGTACGAATGCGCCTTGAGTCTCGCGAGATAACGGCGACCGCGAGCGGGCCCGGCCAATTTTGGTTTCCAATCGCGATCGCGTCATGCCGGGTTCCGATGCCCGGCATGGTTAGACGCATCCTCAGAAAAACCATTCATGTAATGCGACCGCTCGACCAGTCTCTGAATCGACAGCGATCAAGTAGAGGTCAACGTATTCAATGTGCCGTACGCCGTACCCAGGCGTCGCGTACCAGTCGCATTTCGCCCAGTTAAAGGAAGGCCAACCATACGGTAAATTGTCAATCAGTATTGAGTCGTCGATTCTTCACGCCGCGAAAAACCATATACACAGAAAGGGCCATCATGCACGGCGCGACACCAAATGCCAGGAATTGCGCAGTGCGTGGGGTGATCGAAAGATGGAACAGGTAGAGTTCTGGGTCATAGGTTGCGTATCGACGGCCGGAAACCATCCGGCGGTTCATCTCGCTGGTTACGTAAACCAATCCTAGTCCAGCAACGACGAATCCGACCAGCGCAGCCACGGTAGCGACCACAAAGTGCGGCGTCGTGCTCCGACGTTTTGATATCGATTGCGTTGAGGGCTCGTAGGGATTCACGAATGCATTTGCTTCAGTCGGACTACGTCATCGATCACACGGCGGCGGCCAGCGATCACCTGCTTCAAACAACTTGGCTTTGCCGCTCTTTGTGTATCGCATTGGTCGGCCAGGATGGCGAAAGTGCAGCCGCGCTGAGTTCATGATACCATATCGGGAGCTCGACCCTGTGCCACCGTTGGGGGAACACCCGTTATGCTTCGATTCACATCCGGCCAAGCGTTTGCCAATTGCAGCGGTTTTCGACGACGAAGTTTTCTTTGCGCCGGCGCCAGCGGGATCGCAGGGCTGACCCTCCCCGACGTGCTCGCCGCGGACGCACAATCATCAAGCAGTTCGTCGCGAAAATCGGTCATCATCATTCATCTCGACGGTGGTCCGCCGCAGATGGATTTGATCGATCCCAAACCGGACGCCCCGTCGGAGTTGCGTAGCCCGTTTGCACCGATCGGGACGAAGGTTCCCGGAGTCGGTCTGACGGAGTTGATGCCACGCTGCGCGGGAATTGCGGACCAGTTGGTATTTCTGCGGTCGTTGGTTGGGGCGGATGGGAAACACCACGCGTTTCAATGCCAGAGTGGTTACAAGGAAACGGTGCTGCAATCGATCGGCGGCCGGCCGGCACTGGGCTGCGTCGTCAACCACTTGCTGGGTTCGCCGGAAGATCAGGTGCCCAATTTTGTTGATCTGATGCAGGGGCGGCCATTGGTTCGCAACAGCGCGCGGCCCGGATTCTTGGGGCCGAGTGTCAAACCGTTTCGACCGGACATCTCGGATCGATTCAGTCGCGAGCTTGAGGAGGGCATGAAAGGCGAATTGGCTCGGTTGGGCGACGGCCACAAAACAGAACTCAAGTTGATCAAGGAGTTGCCGGTCGATCGGATCGATGATCGCCTTGCACTCCTGAAGCGTCTGGATCAGTTCAATCGTGCGCTCGACGATTCGGGTGAAATGGAAGCGATGGATCATTTCACGAGGCAGGCGTACACGATCTTGACTTCGGGATCATTTGCCGGTGCGATGGATTTGGACCAGGAAGATCCCCGCGTGATCGAACACTACACGCCAAAGTTGCCCGCCGGCGGAACACAGTCCTACACCAGCGAAGGCCCCGAGGCGGCGCTGAAGTTCCTGCTGGCGCGGCGGTTGGTCGAAGCCGGCGTGCGTGTCGTCAGCATTTCGCTCAGCGATTTCGATACCCACTCGGACAACAACGATCGGATGAAACAACTCGGTCCACTGTTCGACTTCGGGTTTCACGCCTTGGTCACGGATCTGCAGTCGCGCGGCATGCTGGACGACGTCACCGTGCTGGCTTGGGGCGAGTTCGGTCGCACACCGAAGATCAACGCCAAGGGCGGACGCGATCACTGGCCTCGGCTGTCGATGGGGATGATGGCTGGAGGCGGCATGCCCGGCGGCGTCGTTCTGGGACAAACCGACAAGGTCGCCGGTGAAGCGACCGATCGACCGGTCGACTACACCGACATCGTCGCAACGCTTTATCACCAGTTGGGCATCGATCCCGGACGCATGATTCACGATCGATCCGGCCGCCCCCATGTTCTGATGGATCACGGCGAAGTGATCCGCGAGTTGATCTAGATATCAGTGGGATAGGCTTCCAGCCTGTCGACGCTCGACGAGCCTGGAAGCCTATCCCACTGTGACGATCCAACACTTCTTTCCTATCGACTGCTTAATCGACAAAGGTTTTTGCGCGATGCGTTTTGTCTTGGCTCTCTTGATCGGTTTGTTCGTTTCCATTCCCAATGCCAAGACAGCGAACGAGATGGACGCCGACGTGTTGATCGTCGGCGGGACCGAATCGGGCTGGGCGGCGGCGATCCAAGCCGCACGATTGGGGATCAAGAAAATCGTCATCGTGCACGACGGACGCTGGCTGGGCGGTCAATTCACCGAGCAAGCACTGGCTTGTGTCGATGAAAACAAGGGCGTCGGCAAAGTCGGCTGGGGCGTGGACTGGCATCCGATGAAGCGTTCTTTCCACCGCTTCGGTCTGTTCAAAGAGTTGATGGATGGGATCGAGGCGTTCAACACGGCAAAGTATGGTTCCCCGATGCCGGGGTTGCCCCATCACGGGCCGTCGACGTTTCGCCCGGCGGAAGCGGAGGCCATCTTTCGCGAAATGTTGCGTCCCTATTTGCAGACCGGCCAAGTGGTGCTGGTGACCGATCGCTATCCGGTCAAAGCCGACGTCGATCGGTCGGCGGAAATTCCCAAGTTGACGGGTTTGTGGTTTTCCCTTGTCGATGGTTCCGAAGCGGATTTGCACGTCCGTGCGAAGATCACCATCGACGCTTCGGATTGGGGCGATGCGATCCAAGTGTCAGGGGCCGCGTTCGAATACGGCCCGGATCCGCCGTCACGTTACGGCGAGCCGAGCGCTCCGGAGAACGCGCCGACCAATGAAATGAACCCGATCACCTGGGCGATGATCGTTGCGGAATCCGATCAGGAGACACCGATCGCAAAGCCACCGCGTTTCGACGATCGGAACTATCCCCGCGCCACGCATTTCAGTTTGAACGAATTTCGCGACCTGGATTGGGACGTCAAGAAAGTGGGACTGGGCGCCATCCGGCATTGGCCCGATGCCGGTGAGACTTCGAAGCGGCAGTTGACCGTCTACTCGGTTCGCCGCATCGTCGAAGGCCGAACCAGTCGCGACGGGAAAACCGCGATCCTGCTCAACTACATGAACGGCCAGGATTATCCGCTGGAACGATTGCCGGCCCACGTCGCCGATGCACTCGACGCCACCGAACCCGACGCGTCACAGAAGAACATCGTGATTCTGTCGCGGGCACAGCGTGAGATCATCTTTCGCGATGCCAAACAACACGCACTCGGTGTGCTGTATCACCTGCAGAACTTTGTTCATGATCGCGCGCCCGACCAAACCAACTCGTTTCGTCGGTTTCATCTGAGCGACGAATTCGGAACACCAGACAGGTTGCCGCCCAAGCCCTACATCCGCGAATCGCTGCGTTTGAAAGCGATGTACATGATGCGTGAGCAAGATGGTCGTAATCGTGACGGCGAAACGAAAACCAAGGCGACCCCACGTTTTGCCGCCGTGATGTATCCCGACGGTTTGTTTGCCTGGCAATTTCACTACGACTTTCACCGCACCGGGCGGACGTATTTGATCAGCGAAAATGCTGGCGGGAAAGGAAATCAGGGACCTTGGATTGATTATCACAAACCGCTGCGACACACCAATTTCTTGAGTGACCGCAGCGTGTTTCCGCTGCGCAGTTTGGTTCCCGAACGATTCGACGGGCTATTGGGGGCGCAGGGCAATCTTGGGTTCAGCAGCATCGTCAGCGCCGCAATCCGATTGCATGATCAACGAATTCACATCGGTCAGGCGGCTGGTGCGACGGCCGCGGTCGCACTCGATGCTGGTGTTTCGCCACGACAGATCCCGTACGATCGAGCGCTACTGGAATCCGTTCGACACGGGCTGTGCGGCCAAGTCGACACCGCGACTCCGATTCTGCTGTGGCCGTTTCGCGACTTGGATTCGGCGCATCCGGCATTTGTCGCGATCAACCGATTGGCAGCACTGGGACTGCTTCCCCTGGGCATTCGCGACGTCGACTTTCGGCCCGACGATCCGGCGAGCGCAGACTGGATTGCCGAGGTCGTGGCCAAGGTCGAAGGGGCGTCGCTGCCGACGGAGTGGACATCGGGGACACGCGGTGAGTTTTGTCAGGTCTGGTGGACGGTGATTCAACAGCAGGGCTGGGAGGGGTGGGCATTCCAACGTCTCAGCCTGGAAGACGCCGACGACGATGGGATTGCCGATCCGGACGATGCCTTGTTGTTCACGCCCAACGAACCGATCCGGTTTGAAATCGAGCGTCGTGTGCTGTCTGCCGATCGAGATGGTGTGCCGGACAAAACAAGCGTACCGACACAGTCGTTTAATTTTTGCGGCCCCGGTGTCGCTGCGGGCGACGGGTTCGTTGCCGACCATGGGCAACGTTTTGATCGCGAGCGGGGACACGGATGGACGGAAGATCTGAGCCAAAACCATCGCAAACGCAATCGGATCGATGGACCGGGCGACTCGTTTGTGTTCACTCGCGAAACGGCCACCTGGGAGTGTCGTGTTTCCAGTGGGCGTTACCGCATCCGCCTCTGCGTCGGAGATTCGGGGCACGAACAGTCGTCGCAATCGGTGTCCGTCGAAGGGGATCTCTTGATCGACCGGGTCAGCACGCCCGAGGGCGAGTTCATTGAAGTCACAGGCGAGGTTTCGGTCCACGACGGACGGTTGACCGTTGACATCGGTTCCGGCGCCGAGGGTTCCAATACCTGCCTAAATTGGCTGCAAATCGAAGGGCCGCTTTAGCAACGAGCGGAATAGAAGTGCCGGCCTCTTGAAGTGGGATAGGCTTCCAGCCTGTCTGGTCCGCCTCGACGATCCCTGTAAGTGCGCTGTCGGTTTTGTGAGCCGTGGCGCGTAAGCGGCCGGGCACGGCGACGTTGCCCGAGGCCTGACGGCCAGCGGCTCACCATTGACTCAGCAGATCCGGACTAAATCGCCAGCCCACAAGCAGGATTCACCTCGCGCTCCAGTGACACAAACCAGTTACAATTGATGCTCAACGATTCACTTTGATCCTCTCCCTCCACAGACATCCCCTGTCATGAAGTCTCTTTGCACGTTCTTGGTGGTCGCCGCCGGATGGGTCGCCCTGCCGAATTTCTCCGTCGCCGCGGAGCAACCCAACATCATGGTCTTTCTGGTCGATGACATGGGAATGATGGACACGTCCGTTCCCTTTTTGACCGATGAAGCGGGAAATCCGAAACGCTACCCTCTCAACGACTATTACCGCACTCCTGCGATGGAACGGTTGGCCGCGCAAGGCATTCGGTTCAACCAGTTTTACGCGATGAGTGTTTGTTCGCCGACGCGGGTGAGCATCATGACCGGGCAGAATGCGGCTCGGCACCGGACGACCAACTGGATCAACCCGCGGCAGGACAATGCGGGCAAGAATGGCGCACCGAATTGGAATTGGGCAGGACTGAAAGAAGGCGACGTGACGTTGCCGGACGTGCTGCGGGGGCGTGGTTACACCACGATTCACGTCGGCAAGGGACACTTCGGACCGGAAGGACACGAGGGGGCCGAACCGCTGAATTTGGGGTTTGACGTCAACGTGGCCGGTGCCGCGTTTGGTGCCCCGGGCAGCTATTACGCGGAAAAGAATTATGGTGCGGGAACCAAACGCGCCCACCACGCGGTCCCCGGACTGGAAAAGTACCACGGCAGCGACACTTTCTTGACCGAAGCGCTGACGATCGAAGCCAAGCAACGCGTGACCGAAACGGTGGACCAGGACAAGCCGTTCTATTTGTATTTCTCGCACTACGCGGTCCATGCCCCGTTCGATTCCGACCCGCGTTTTGCCGACCACTACAAGGACTCCGGCAAACCCGCCAACGCGCAGGCCTTTGCCACGTTGATCGAAGGCATGGACAAATCGCTCGGCGACATGTTGGACCACCTCAACGAGCTCGGTGTCGCCGAAAACACGCTGGTGTTTTTCTTGGGGGACAACGGCAGCGACGCGCCGCTGGGGCATCAGCACGAGGTCGCTTGTGCCGCACCGCTGCGTGGAAAGAAAGGGGCGCACTACGATGGCGGCATGCGTGTGCCGTTGATCGCCGCGTGGGCAAAGCCGAATCCGGACAACACGCTGCAGCAATCCCTTTCGATCCCCGCCGGCGCGATCCAACACCAAGTCGCTTCGGTCGAGGACTTGTTCCCGACGTTGACGCAGCTCACCGCAGCCGACGTCCCGGAAAGTCACGTCGTCGACGGGGCACCGTTGCAAACGCTGCTGACCGGACAAACCGACGCCGATCGCCCGCAGCAATTCTTGATGCACTATCCGCACGGGCCGCACCGCAGCAACTACTTTACCGTGTGGCGTGACGGGGACTGGAAAGTCATCTATCACGCGTTGCCGGAAACGAAGACCACCGGCGGCTTCCTTCAGTTCAGCGACGGGAACTACGAGCTGTTCAACCTGGCCGACGATCCGTTTGAGTCGACCAATCTGGCCAAGTCTCGGCCCCAGGTGCTCCAACGCATGATGCAAGGCTTGATCGAGGCGCTCCAGCAGCACGACGCGGTCTACCCGGTCGATGACGCGGGCAACGCGGTGGTTCCGCAATTGCCGTAGTGCGTTTGTGTTCGCGTCCTGCGCTTGTGGTGGACCAGGTCGGCGGAATGGTTTGAGGTGGCAGAATAATATGGGGCAGAATGATGTTCGGATCGCGGTGGCTGAGTCAGACGGCTATCTCATCATTCTGCCAGCCCATTGTTCTGCCAGTCCCGGTGCGACGTGGAGAATCGCAAGCTGGAAGCTTACCGGCCTGTCGATTTGATCCGATCACACATGGGATCAGCCGTTTCGCGCGAGCGTACGGGCCTGTAGCACGAAGAAAACACACCAGGGCCCGTAGGCTCGCGTCAAACGGCTGATTAAATCGACAGGCCGTCACGCCGCTGGGGGTCGCAAGCTGGAAGCTTACGCCACTGGGGGGCTTACGCCACTTTGGGGTCGATTTGGTGGAGCTGTTTGGATTCGAGTTCGGCGTAACAGTCTGGCAGGTCGAAGCGGGAGAGCACATCGGGTAACAAGGTCGCCAGCGGCCAGTCGTAGTGCTTGCTTTCGGCGATCGCGGAATACGATGTGAGCGCCTTCTTCAGCGTCACCTGCTTGACGTGGTCGGAAAGGACGGCGGCGAAGGTTGCCGGCAAGGCTCCCCAATCGAGCCCCGCCAGATGGATCTCGGTGTGACCGATCGATGCCAGCCAGTCGAGCACACGCAGCACATCAAACGTTTTCTGCCCCACGTAAGGTCGCCCCAGCATCACGCTGTGGATGGCGTACAGGTAGTCGCTGCCATAAGGACTGTGGAACGTCCCGGGCTGGCTGGTGCCGGGAAGTGATTCGCCGATGCCACGAACGTCGAGCGTGAAGAACGGCGTTTCGGGTTCGGATTGAATCAGTTCACCGATCAGCGGTTCCTCGCGCAGTTCGGCGTCGCTGGACAAGTGTGAAACGTACAAGACGGCGCGTTTACCGGCCCGCGGCGGACGTGAATGCCAGCGCTGGTCGGTCAAGCGATAGACGATCGCATGGATTCCCGGTTCGGTTGCGACGGTGTAACCCATCGCGTACTTCGAAGGGTATCCCTTTGCGTTCAGGTAGCTGAAGTTTCGATAGTCGGGGACTTTTAGGCCATCGAGGTTCAGCTTCAGAACATCGATCAGGGTCGATCGCAGCGATTGTCCTCGCGGGCTGTTCCGTTTCTTCGCGAGCTGCTCTGATTTGTCGCGTGTGAAATCAAAAATCGTGCGGGTGCCCTCCAGTCGTGCGACTTGTCCGTCGGGGGTGCACCACAGCGTTTCGTCTTTCTCGATCTGGATGTCCGGTTCGGCGGTGAAGGGAACGTTTCCCGTCGTGGTCAGCACGCCGTCGAACCGACCGTCGGTTTGTCGGTCGTTCCATCCGACCGCACGGTTGAACCAAGCGTACATGGCTTCGCGGTTTTCTTGCGAGTATCCATGTCCGGTCGGTCCGACAAACAGCGCCACGTTGTCTTCGGCACCGAGCAATTTGTACAGCCGGCGAAGTCGCTCGTACGTCTCTTCCGCTCCTCGAACGTCAAAGAAGTCTTGTTCTTTGGCCAGGATGATGATGGGTTTGGGCGCCATCGCGGCCAGGAAGTCACTGTGGTCCAGTCCCAGCGGGAACACATCCGGCGGGCACTGCTCGGTGTCTTGCGGCAATTCGTTTTCCAAATTGCGTCGGAACGTGGAGACAAAGCACGCCGGTGCTCCCATCGACCAGCGGTCATCCAGCCCACACAACCAGGTCGTCATCGTCCCGCCGCCGGAATTACCGGTCACGCCGATCCGCTGTGGATCGACTTCCGGGCGGGTGGTCAGGTAATCGAGGGCGCGGATTCCGTCCCAGGCGCGCCAGTTGCCAAAAAACTCGCCGACAAGAAACTGTTGGTTGCCCGCGTGCAGGTGTTCACGGACACCGACACCGATTTCCGATTTCAAGTTTTCGTCGGGGTACTGCAAACGCTCGCCCTGTCCGATCGGATCGTAGATCAAACAGACGTAACCGAGTCGCGCCAACCCTTGCGCGAACGCTTGATAAGGCTCGGCGGCCTTGCCGTTGGAGGAGTGTCCGCAGGTTCCGACGACTGCGGGCAGTTTTCCGCTTGCGTCGTTGGGAATGTAGAGGTTTGCCGTGACAGGAAATCCAGGACGGCTTTCGAAGATCACGTTTTCGATTCGATAGGTATCGCGGTGGACGGTTCCTGTGACGCGGGCGTTCAGTGGTGTTTTGTCCGGATTGGGGCCGAAGGACTGGCGACACTTCGCTTGAACCGATTCAACATAACGCCGTGCATCCTGTTCGGTCTTCAATCCGTTCAGCGTTCGTCGGTGTTCGTTTTCAAACTGTCGCAACTGGTGAACAAAGAATTCCTGAATCATTCGCGGGAATCGATTCCGGGGGGCGAGCTCATCCGCTGCAAACGCCGTCGCCTGATACAACGATCCGATCATTGGCAGCGTGAGGGAATGCCCGGCGACGGTTTTGATCGCGTGGCGACGAGAAAAAGAGAAACGCGGTGGTTGATCGGGTCGGAATCGCGAATCGTTCATGGAGGGCAGCTCTGAGGGAAGGGGGTGGGCGATCGGGTAGGTGTCGAATTGACGGGCGAACCGAATCGATTCGAGTATTCGTCGGGGGCATCGTCGTCTATAATGATCAACCCATCCTACAACGAAGAGAGAATCCCGTGTGGCAACTCAGCTTGCCAATCCGGCTTGCTCCTGCCCACCTCAACAGTTTTTTATGGCATCACGATTTGCCCAATCGGTTTGCGCGCCTGTGGTTGTGTTTTCACTGGCAGTTTTCTTTGCAGACCTGTGCGGTTTGGAATCGCCTCTCGTCAGTGCGGAAGACGCACGTGTAGTCGACTCAGGTGACGACGACGCAGGCTCGAAAGAGTTGACCGCTGAGGGTGCCGTCGCGTTTGTGCAATCGTATTGCATCGATTGTCACGTCGGCGACGACGCGGAGTCGGGATTGGACTTGGAAGGATTCGCATCAACGGCGGACGTCGCAAGTTCGATCGAGGCTTGGAACCGAATCGCGACGCGGGTTCATGAAGGCCAGATGCCGCCGTCGGATTCCGAGATACCATCGCAACAAAGCCGCTCGGCATTCGTCCGTTGGATTCGCGAGACGATTTATCAAGCGGTCTGCGACGACGGGGTTCAGCCCGGCGGCCCGATGCTGCGACGACTCAACCGGACCGAATACGCCAACACGGTTCGCGACTTGCTGGGCATTCCCATCAACGCGGGGCACGCATTACCCGACGATGGAGCTGGCGGGGAAGGGTTTGACAACGCGGCTGAGACGCTGTTCATCTCGCCGATCTATGCGGAAAAGTACTTGGACGCGGCACGCTCGGCGATCGGCCACGCCTTAAAAGATCCCGACGATCGAACACGGATCATCACGGCCACGCCGAATGACAAGCGGTCGCCGGAACAAGCCGCCCGCGAAGTGCTCGCCGGATTCCTGCCGCGAGCGTTTCGCCGCCCCGCCAGTGCCGAAGAAATCGAACAATACAGTCAACTGTTCAATCAAGTCTACGAGGAAGACCAGTCCTACATCAGCGCGATCGAGTTCACGTTGGTCGCCGCGATGGTGTCGCCAAAGTTCTTGTTCTTGTTCGAGCAGGCTGCCGAAACCGACGAACCGACACCGGTTTCGCAGTACGAGATGGCATCGCGGCTGTCGTACTTTCTGTGGGCGTCGATGCCGGACGACGAACTGATGCATTTAGCGGCGCAAGGCAAATTGCACGACGACGACGTTTTGGCACAGCAGGTCGCCCGGATGCTACGCAGTGACGTCGACCGCCGCGGGCTGCGACGCGGGGCGAAGGTCCGTGAATTCGCCACCAGTTTTGTCGAACAATGGTTGGGCACGCGGGCGCTCGGACGCGAATTCAAACCCGACAAATCCGTCGCGCTCAAGTACGACTCCGAACTCGAAGGCGGCATGAAGTACGAGCCGATCTTCTTTTTCGAAGACTTGTTGGCCGACAACCGTTCGCTGCTGAACTTGATTGATTCGGATTTTACTTACGTCAATCGAACGCTGGCTCGGCATTACATGGTCAAGGGTGAGTTTCGCGAGCAGCCCAAGAAAGTCGAACTCAGTGAGAAGGACCATCGTGGCGGGTTGCTGGGGATGAGCGCGGTACTGGCCGTTTCGTCGTTCCCGCATCGAACCAGTCCCGTGTTGCGCGGGAAATGGGTGTTGGAAACGCTGCTGGGCACCCCACCACCGCCGGCACCGCCGAATGTGCCGGCCTTGGAAGAAACGGTTGATGCCGCCCAGCCGTCTTCGTTGCGGGAGCGGTTGGAGCGACATCGTTCGGATCCGGTTTGTGCCTCCTGTCACCAAGCGATGGATCCACTCGGTTTCGGACTGGAGAACTATGACGTGCTCGGCCGGTGGCGGACCGTTGCCGATGGCGTCGCGATCGATGCCAGTGGACAGCTTCCCAGCGGCGAGACGTTCAACGGACCGGACGAGTTGAAAGGGCTGTTGATGGATCGCAAAGAGCAATTCATGCGGAATTTGACGTCCAAAATGCTCGGCTATGCTTTGGCTCGCGGGCTCACCAACGAAGACGCCTGCGTGGTCGAGTCGATCACGCGAAAACTCGCCGAAGACGACTACAAAGCACAAACGTTGATTCTGGAGATCGTCAAGAGCGTGCCGTTTCGATACAAGCAGGGTTCGTAGCTTCACTTGTTCCCGGCACGGTACAATCAAAGGGAACATTCACAAAAGGACTAAGCAGATGAACGTCTATTTAGACGACGACACGAATCGTCAGATGCCGCTCTCACGTCGTACGTTGTTGCGTGGTGCGGGGGCGGCTTTAGCGCTACCCTGGCTCGAAGCGATGATGCCCGGCAAGGTTTCGGCCGCCGAATCGGAGGGCAAGGCACCGGAGGACTCGCCGCTGCGGATGGCGGCGTTGTTCGTTCCCAACGGCGTTCGGCAAGACATGTGGACGCCGGAAGCAACCGGCCGCGATTTCGAGTTGACGCCGACCCTGGAGCCCCTGGCTGACGTCAAGGACCAACTCTTGGTGCTGACGAATTTGTGGAACCAGGCCAGTAACTTCGGCGACGGACACTACGTCAAGTGTTCGGGATTTTTGACCTGCACCACGATCAACAAGTCGTTGGGCATCGATCTGAATTGTAACGGACGGTCGATGGATCAGGTGGCTGCCGATTACTCAGGCAAACTGACGCCGCTGCCGTCGCTCGAACTCGGCATCGATCCGGTCACGACCGGCGTCGATACCAACGTCGGGTACACGCGTGTTTATGGATCGCACATCGCCTGGAGCGGTCCGACGAGTCCGCTGGCGCGGGAGTTGAACCCACATTTGGTGTTTGACCGGCTGTTTCGTGCCGGCAACCCCAACAAGGGAGCGGCCCAGCGTGATCGGCTGCTGTTGGACCGTGTCCTGGAAGATGCCGATCAGTTGAAGCATCGACTCGGTGCGGCGGATCGACAGCGGATGGAAGAGTACCTTCAATCGGTCCGCTCGGTCGAGAAACGTTTGCAGAACCAGGACGCCGGCGGAGCCAAACAATGGCAACCGCTGGTCAAGCTGGATCGCCAGAACCGTCCGCCGGAACAACGCCCCGACGCTTATGTCGAGCAGGTTCGGTTGATGTTGGACATGATCGCGTTGGCGTTCCAAACCGACACCACGCGCGTCTGTACCTTCATGTTCGGCAACGCCGTCAGCGGCCGTAATTTCTCGTTCTTGGACGGTGTTTCCGGCGGTCACCACGACACCTCGCACCACCAGAACAACGAAGACAAGCTGCGTCAGTATCAGTTGATCAATCGTTGGCATGTGGAACAGTACGCGTATCTGCTCGGAAAACTTCGCTCGATGAAGGAGCGTGAGGGGACGGTACTGGACAACTCGATGATCTTGTACGGTTCGGGTCTGCGTGACGGGAACAGCCACAATCCGCACAACCTGCCGATTCTGCTGGGCGGCAGCGGCGGCGGGCGGATCGCCACCGGCCAACACCTGTCCTTCGGTCGCGACACGCCACTGGCGAATCTGTATGCCGCGATGTTGAACGCATTTGGAACCGGGCACGAGCGATTCGCCGACAGCACGGGGATTTTGCCGGGTATCTTGGCATAGCCACAAGTGGCGTAAGCTTCCAGCTTGCGAACGTGGCGTAAGCTTCCAGCTTGCGAACGTGGCGTAAGCTTCCAGCTTGCGTTCCGGCTTAGGAATAGCCTTCGGGACGAGAAAAGGATTGCTGACGAATGTCGCGCCCCATCACAACGCCGTGAAGCATTTTTAGCGGCACGGCGCGAGCCGTCCGGTCGCGCTTCAAAAACACCGTGAAAGACCGGAGGGCTCGCGCCCTACCGCTAACAAAAACACCCCGCTTGGCGTCAACCTAGATGGCAGTGGGCTCGCGCCCTGCCGCGACAACCTGGTGAAACACAGCCACCCCGGTGCGCTCCGCGCCCCCAGCATGGATGCCGCTCCCACAACGGCAAGCAGGATGCTTACCCCACTTTGTCCTTGGACCTGGCGAATCGACTGAGCATGGCGGGCAACAGCAGCACGTCGGCGAACAACGCGGTGGCCAGGGTCAGGCATCCCATGATCCCGAACAGGCGGGCGTCGCGAGAATCACCGGCGATCGCCGATCCCAACCCCGCGACCAACACAATCGTCGTCATCAACAGCGCCGACCCGACTCCCGTGAACGCGCGGCGGATGACCTCTTGGTGCGGCCCTCCCAGCTTCATTTCTTCCTGATAGCGCGTCAGAAAGTGAATCGTGTCGTCGACCGCGATCCCGACACAGATCGTGAACACACACACCGTCACCATCTCCAGATGTTGGCCGCTGACGACCAGCACGGTTGCCGTCGCCGCGAGCGGAAACAGATTCGGAATGATGGAGATCAGTCCGATCCGGATCGAGCGATAGACGAGCGTCAACACCAGCCAGATGATGACACTGGCCGTTCCCAGGCTGGTCGCCAAATCGGTGACGATTTGATAGATGTTTCGCCATCGCCAGACCGCGCTCCCTTCTAACGCCAGATCGAAATTGGGATGCCGCTGGCCGATCGAATTCAAACCGGCTTCAATCCGCTGAAACGGCTCGCTGTAGGCGGCGATTCCCAAATCCTGGACTCGAAACTGAACGGAGGCGAAGCGGCGTTCGGGGACGTAGAAGGCGCGTTTGAGCGAAGGCGGCAGCAGTTCGAGCAACGTCATCCGTTCCTCTGCATCTCCGTCGCCCGGCAGCGCCGCCAGCAATTGTCCGACCCCCAGCGGGTTGCCGATCAGCGGTTCGCTGGCCAACAAGGCGTCGATTTCGCCGAGCACGTCCAGCAGTTCGCTTTCGTCTGAATCATGGAACCAGCGGACGTCGACGGTGCTGAACTCGAGCCCGCCGAGTGACCGGTCCAGGTGCCGAAGCGCCTGAGCCGCCTCGCCCGATTCACTCAATCCGCTGTAACGTTTTTCGTCGGGTTGCAGTTGCAAGGAAATCAGTGCCATGGCGAAGGTGACGGCGATCGCGATGCGGGCGACCGCGCGGTCGCGGCGCAGCACCCAATCGACCAGCGGCCCGATCCGCCGCAACTGTCCGTCGACCAAACTCTTGCCCAGCCCAACATGCAGTCGTCTGCCAAGTGGCGATCGACATCCCAGCGGAATCACCGTCAACACGCTGATGAACGTCATCGCAACACCGACGACGCAACAGAGGCCGAAGTCGCGAACGATCTCATGGTGAGCCCACAGCAGTGACAGGAACCCGATCGCCGTGGTGGTGCTGGTCAGCAAACACGCCATGCCGACACGCGAAATCCCACGACGGGCCGCCTCGTTGACTTCGAGGCCACTGGCACGTTGTTGGCGGATCTCGACCATCAAGTGCACCGAGTCGGTCAGTCCGACCAGACTGACCAGCACGGGGACGATGATGTCATTGAACGGGTTGTCTTGCAGATCCAGAAAATGCAACATCCCGGTCGTCCACAAGACACCGACGGCCGGCGACACCGCGACGATCATCACGGCGGAGAAGCCGCGAAACAGAATCACCGCGGAAAGTAACATGATCGAGTAACCGATCAGTTGGTACTTGGTCGAATCGGTGACGTGATTGTTGGCCATCATCAAATGCAACGGCACCGGGCCGGTCAGTTGAAACTCCAACGCGACACCGGGGAGGGTCGCCGCAATCGACGCGGCACGTTCACGGATCTCACTGGTCACCGCCTCGTCGCTGGTAACAAAGAACCAGTCGATGCCCAAGTGCATCAGGACGGTCCGCCCGTCCTGGGAGATCAGTTGTCCGACCGCCAGCGGATTCTCCAAAACTCGGCTGCGAGCCTCGTTCAGCTGACGCTGCGATGCGTTGTCGCTGGGCAGCAGCGTTCCCGAGAGTCCGAACAGGTTAAAACCGGGAACGCTATCGAGCCACATTACGTTGTCGATCTGCGGCATCGACTGCAGTCCTTCGGCGACCCGCCGCATGGCACGCAAATGTGATCCGGTGAACAAGTCCGCTTCGCCCGACGGGTCGACGCGCGCGACCAAGACGCATTGTCCGCCGCCGACTTGAAAGGGCTGGACGTTGTCGCGAACACGGCCGCCACTGGCGTCGTCCATGTTTCGCCGATCGGAGCGATTCGTTGCTCCCGAAGCGTCAACCTGCTGCACGGTTTCGGGGAACCGTTCCGTGATCAGCGCAGGGTTGGTAAACCCGATCGTCGCCAGCGTCGACATCGCGACAAACACCGCCAGTTGTGCCGCGGGGTGATCGGCCCACCAAAAGAACAGTCGTGCGGCCATCCCCGTCGTTTGCGTCACCCGTGTCACAGGCGTTCCGCCGCGGCGGTTCTGATCTCATCACGCTCGATTTTTCTGTCATGATTTCGGTCGATGCGATTGAATCCGAATCGCTGAAAGGCAACCGGTGTCTCGTCACGTTCGATGATCCCGTCTCGGTTCGCATCCATGGACGCCATGAACTGGGTCACGTGTTCCTCGATTCGTTTGTCGCGTTCGGCCTGTTGGCGTAGCGAGAGTGGCTTTGGCTTTCGAACTCGGTCATGCGGACCGCCGCGAGGGATCGCGACGTCAAAGAACGCAACCGCCATTTCTTCCCAGGTCTGATCGCCCCAGGAGACGAAATCGTCGGGGGCGGGGTTAAACGGATTGCTGGAGGAATTGTCAAAGCGGACAGCCATCTCCAATGATTCGACATCGTTCAGATCGATCGGTGTCATGAATTCGTACCAATGCTGCCAGTTGAAATCGTAGTGGGGCACGCTGAGCAACGGTTTCGTTTGTCCGCCGGGGCGATTGGCTTGCAACCAGAACGATTTGCCGCGTAAGTGCATGTGCGGTGTGATGCCCAGCATTCGGCTGTTCGGCGGAAAGGAATCGACCGACATCTCGACGACGTGATCCTTCACCCCAGGCGGGATCTCGAATTCATGATCGATCGCCAGTTGCGTGAACACCTCGTGGCTGACATCGTCCGCGGCGGTTTCCCAAACACCAACCCGCGTCAGATCCTCAGCTTGTTGTCCGTTGGGGGTGTAGTGCATTTGAAACACGAGCTTCGAACCGGCGGGGACCAACCGGGCGTGACCGTCGGGCAGGGCGACGGCGCGTTGTCCGGGCACATAGGCCGCCATCCAGCCGATGCCATGGAATCCGTTGCCGTCGGGTGGTCGCACGAACACGATCGCGTGATGCACCACGCTGGCGTTTCCCGGTATCACTTGTGCCGCGCGAATCCAACGGTCTTCGGTCCACTTCGGGTCGACGACAAAGTACTGGTATTCGACGATGCCTTCGGCGGGGACGGTGAACGGACGGTCGCGCATCGCAATCTCGAAGTCCGGCTCGGTTTCAAACTGCCATCCGCCGGTCCATTGCGGAAGTGGCGGGAGATCCCCCTCGTCGCCTTGGGGCATTCCGTTGTCCAGCCAGGCGGCAATCTTGTCGCGCGCCTCCTTCGGCATCCTCCGCTCGCCGACGAAATGCCCGATGTCGGGGTCGGCGTGCCAGGGCGGCATGCGTTTCTGGTCGATGACTTCCAAAATCATCTGCCCCCAACCGACCACTTCGTCGTAGTCCGTCAGGGCCATCGGTGCGATCTCACCGCCGCGATGACATTCCACGCAGTGTTGGTTCAGGATTGATGCGATGTCTCCGTTGAAGGTTACCGCTGCCGAAGAGGACTCGTTCGTCGAACGTTTCGCCGTGCGTGTGATCAAGCAACCGACGCTGGTGGTTTTCGGCTCGGGGATCGGACGACCCGACAGCAGGTATTCGATGGCATCGTGCAGATCGTTCTGCGTCGGCCGGGCTCGTGAGACGCCTGGTTCGTACTGATCGTCGATGCGTCCTTGGTAAACGATCTTGCCGTCCGCATCGACCACAAATACTTCGGGAGTGCGTGTCGCACCGAGGGCGTCGGCGATCGATTGATCGGCATCCTTCACCATCGGAAATTTGATCGCGTGCTTCGTTGCGTAGGCATCGATTTCCGATGGCGAATCTTGCACGTTGCTGTTGACGCCCAGAAACACGACACCACGACCGGCGTACCGATCGGCCATTCGCTGCAGACGCGGGCCATAAAGTCGTGCGAGCGGGCATTCCGTTCCCAGGAAACAAACCACGTTGAACGCCGAACCGTCCACCGAGATCACTTGTCCGGCCGTTCCGCGAAAGGTCAGCTGTTGCAGCGCGACGGCGTCCGCGGCAGACGCATTCCCCGCGAACAGGCAAACCAACAAGCTGCAAATGATGGTCATGCGAAGCACTGTGGTGCTCATGAATGGATGGCTCCCTGTGATCGATCCGAGCGGGTATGCGCTGTCACTCAGCCGCGTTCGTGTCCACCCTGCCGGGCAACGCTGTGAAGCATTTTTTAGCGGTAGGGCGCGAGCCCTCCGGTGTTGTGGCAGAGATGAAGACCCGGAGGGCTCGCGCCCTGCCGCTAAAACCTCAATAAACACATGGAAAAAATGCTTCACAGCGTTACCTGTCGGGGCGTCTCGATTCCGCCATCGCCCTGGCGGCTTGTTCGGCTGCCATTGCTTGTTGCCGCGTTTGTTGCCGCGCACGTTCGGCAGCAAGTCTAGCGTGCATCAGCCGCATTTGAAACAGAGTGCCGCCGGTCAGGACCAGGCACAGGATGATGCCGACGACGGCGCGTTTGCGGTAGGGCTGACCGCCGATCCACGTGACGACAAAAAACGCGAGTGCGATCAGCACGAACCCGAGCGGCGGCAGGTTTCGTATGAACATCGCCAGAAACCCGAGTGATGCGAAGGCAAGACCGGCCCAAAAGCACACCTTTCCAAGCCCACCCGTTTGACGCTTCGTGGTATCGTGCGAAACGGTTTCCGGCGGTGACTGATAAGGGTTTGTTCGGACGCTCATTCGATCACTCAAGTGGCGTAGGCTTCCAGCTTGCGTTCGGGGGCGCTTTCAGGATATCGCAAGCTGGAAGCTTACGCCACGGAACGCACGTTTGCTGTTGCGTAATGACCATCTTTAATTTCCGTCCGTCGCAACATAGCCCGTGCGGGGGCGACGCTCGATCCGTATCGCGCAAAGGCATCGCCTTTGATACACTTGGATCGATTCAAGATCCCAGAGAGAGTGTCAAGAATCCCCTCCACCCCCAAGAGTTCCGCAACAAATGATCAATCCACGTTCACTTTCACGACGTCATTGGCTTGCCGCCTTGCCCGCTGTTGCCACTGCGGCAGGACAGTTCTGTCAGGCCGCCGAAAAACCTCGCATTCGAATCGGTCAGATCGGAACCAAGCACGCCCACGCCAGCGGAAAACTGCAGGCGATTCTGAAATTTCCCGAGACGTTCGATTTCGTCGGAATCGTGGAACCTGACGCGGAACGTCGTGCGGCGATGGCGGATCGTGATCCCTACCGACGCGTGACGTGGTTGACCGAATCGGAACTGCTTTCGTCGCCGGGGCTGCAAGCCGTCGCGGTGGAGACGGATATTCCCAATCTGGTGCCCACGGCGGTGCGTTGTTTGAAGGCCGGAAAACACATTCACCTGGATAAACCGGCGGGCGAATCGCTGGAAGCCTGTCGTGCGATGCACCAAATCGCGACGGATCGAAATCTGGCCATCCAGATGGGCTACATGTTGCGCTACAACCCTGCATTCCAATTTGCCGATCGGATCGTCCGCGCCGGATGGCTGGGCGAAATCACCGAGATCAGCGGCATGATGGGCAAGTACATGAACGACGGTGGCCGTTTGGAACTGGCCAAGATTTCCGGTGGCGGCATGTTCGAACTGGCCTGTCATCTGATCGATCAGGTCGTTTCGTTGCTCGGACCGCCGGAGAAAGTCATTTCACATCTGCGGCGGACGTTTCCCGAGAAAGATACGTTTGCGGACAATCAGTTGGCGGTGTTTGACTATCCCAAAGCGATCGCGACGATTCGTTGCAATCACATTGATCCGATGGGCGGAGCGCGTCGACAGTTCTCGATCACCGGTACCGAAGGCACGTTTGAAATTCGCCCGTTGGAACCGACACCGAAAGGTCGGCTGGGGCTGGATCGTCCCCGCGGCGATTTTAAAAAGGGCTACCAGGACGTGACGTTCGAAAGTCCAACGGGTCGCTACGACGCGGAGTTCATGGACTTGGCAAGCGTCGTCCGCGGCGAGAAAAAACTGCGTTGGGACGCCGAGCACGACATCGCCACGCACGAAGCGGTGCTGCGTGCCAGTGGCATGCTTTGACGAGGCAGATGACGGCGGATTATCATGATGGTGTTCCCGTGAGGGACCGTTGCCTCAACTTGTCCGAGTCGTACCGATGAGCACCAGTTTGCATTTAACCGCGGCCGAATTCGATCGCATGGTGACGTGCGGTGCGTTTGACCACCTCAATCGCAAAGTTGAATTGATTCGGGGGGGACTTCGTGAAATGAATCCGGCCGGTCCGCTACACGACGATTTGATCATGTTTCTCACCGGCTGGTCAGTGCGTTCCACGTCGGCCGACCAGATTTCGGTGACAGCGCAGACGGGCTTAGATCTGGCGGAGCTCGATAGTCGCCCCGAGCCTGACTTGCTTTGGGTCCGCGCGGGACGCTATCAACAAAGGCATCCGTCGGCCGAAGACGTCAAGCTCGCGATTGAAGTTTCGCACAGTAGCTTGAACTATGATCTTCGAGAGAAGGCGGAGTTGTATGCCGAAGCGGAAATCGTGGAATACTGGCTGGTCGACGCCGGCGGTGCCTGCGTCCACGTCTTTCGCAGCCCGCAAGGAAAAGCCTACGCCGACCACACGGTCGCTCGCCGCGGTGATCGGATCTCTCCGCTTGCGGCACCCGAAGCCGTGCTTGCGGTGAATGATTTGTTTGGGTGACGTTGATCGCGCCCGCAGTTTTGCCGATCCAAGCAACGGCCAGACAATAAACCGCGAAAACGGGGTCAGGAGTCAATAGCCGGAACGGCCCTACGGGTGCTTCGCACGATTGACTCCTGCCCCCCTTTTCGCTCGCAGGACTTTAGGGACAGAGCCTAGCCGGACAGGCTTACAGGCTTACAGGCTTACAGGCTTACAGGCTTACAGGCTTACAGGCTTACAGGCTCGTCGATGCTGAAATGACAGGCTGGAAGCCTATCCCACTCGCAACATCCGACACTTATTTTCAGTTGGCTGCTAATTATCGGTGCCCCAACGTTTAAAAGTGGGCGGAGCGTTAATCGTCAAAGACCGGTGGATCTATTTTGATTTCAGCGATCACTTGGCGGGCCCGTTCGGCGTCCTCTTCGAACGTTTTGATCTTGACCATGCCAGGAGCTTCGGCGCGAAAACCGGACGTAAATCCGCCGGTCGCGACGGCGCGTATCCCGGCGTCCTGAAGCACCGACACGACGATCGAAGCCGACAATTCATCGGTCCGCTCGGCGACCGTCACAAGCTTGGCGGTATCCAGGTTCTTTTCGTCTTCGGGCATGATCGGGGTTCTCGGGAACAACGGGGCATCATCGTATCCACTAAGATACACCACTGATGGCATGTACGAATGGTATCCGTGCGTACGCCTTGCCATCGGTGGGAGGAATCACTTGGATGACACAGTGCAGAGAACAATGACTGGAATTCGAGTAATCGCATCAGTGTTCGTCGCGGCCATCGTGATCTTGTCAGGTTGCTGGAGAGAAAGTGCGATGGCCGCGGATCCGCGGCCGAATTTTCTGGTCATCGTCAGCGATGATCAACGCCCCGACACGATCGCCGCGCTGGGCAATCCGGTGATCGAGACGCCGAATTTGGATCGTCTGGTTCGCGAGGGAATGACGTTTACGCGGGCGACCTGTGCGTTTCCGTTGTGTGTCCCCAGCCGCGCCGAAATCCTGACTGGCGCGACTGCGTTTCGAAATGGCGTCCCCTATGGAAGCGGTCGTTTAAGACCGGGGCAGACGTTTTGGGCAGACGCGTTGCGTGATGCCGGCTACCAGACCTGGTACTCGGGCAAGTGGATGAATGACGGCTCGCCGAAAACGCGTGGTTACGACGAAACCAGTGGATTGTTCAGCAGCGGCGGAGCTGGCGCACAGGGAAAAGAACCGCGATACGGGCGATTTGGACGACTGATCACCGGTTACCGCGGCTGGACGTTCAAAACCGATGACGGCAAACCGGAGCTGGAGAAAGGAATTGGCTTGGTCGGCGAAACGAGCAAGCACATCGCCGATGGCGCGATCGCGCTGCTTCAACGCGATTCGGACCAGCCGTTTTTTCTGCACGTCAATTTCACCGCCCCGCATGACCCGCTGATCATCCCGCCCGGGTACGACGACAAATACGATCCCGCCACCGTCCCCCTGCAGGCGAACCTGTTGCCCGAGCACCCGTTCGACCACGGAAATTTGAAAGGCCGTGACGAACAACTCTTGCCCTGGCCCCGCACCGAGCACGAGGTTCGGCGAGAGATCGCGGCCTACTATGCCGTCATCGATGATATGGATCATCACATCGGACGGATCCTGAAATCGTTGCAGCAGTCGGGCAGGTACGACAACACCGTGATCGTCTTCACCAGCGACCACGGCTTGGCTCTGGGTAGTCACGGGTTGATGGGCAAGCAAAACATGTACGAACACACGATCGGAGTTCCGTTCCTCATCGCCGGTCCGGGGATTCCGGCTGGGCAACGCACCGACGCACAGGTCTACTTGCGGGACATGTATCCGACGACGTGTGAGCTGGCCGGGATTTCGATTCCGGCTTCGGTGGATGCCAAAAGTTTCGCACCGGTCTTGGATGGAACCGCAACCGAAATCCACCCGGCAGTCTTCGGTTATTACCATGACGCTCAACGGATGATTCGCACGAAGCGGTGGAAACTGATTCAATATCCGCTGATCGACAAGGTGCAACTGTTTGACTTGAAAAATGATCCCGACGAGCGAAACGATTTGTCGGCGCGCGACGAGTACGTTTCGATTCGGGAGGAGCTCGCCGGTCAAATGCGTGATTGGTTTGAGAAGCACGTTGTCAAGTAGTTGCGGTGCGGCGGTGTAGGTCAGGCTGTGCCTGACGGCCCATTGGCATGCACAGCATGCCCTACGCGGCTACGCGGAGTGTTTTTGTATTAGCGGCCGGGCGCGAGCCCTCCGGTCTTTCGAAGTGTTTTCAAACTGAAACAATCCATGAAACAACGATTCAAGGTGGTGATCACCGATTTGATCACCGAGCCGCTGGACGCCGAGCGCGGCGTGTTGGATGAAGTCGCCGACGTGGTGGCGTTGGACGCGAAGTGTGAAGCGGACTTGATCGGTCAGATCGAAGACGCCGATGCGGTGATGGTCTATCACTATTTGACGTTTTCGAAATCCAGTGTCGATCGGCTGAAACGGTGCCGCGCGATCGTGCGGCCGGGTGTCGGCTACGATGCGATCGATCTGGCGGCGGCACGGCAGCGGGGGATTCCGGTTTGCAATGTGCCGGACTATGGGACCGAAGAGGTCGCGGATTCGGCAGTCGCCATGGCGGTCTCGCTCGCCCGTGGTACCCATTTGCTCAACAGCCGACTGCGACGCGGCGTCGGGCATTGGAACGTCGACCAAGCGATGCCGATTGCTCGGCTCCGCGGCCGGCGTTTCGGGATCATCGGCTGCGGGCGTATCGGAACTGCGGCAGCACTTCGTGCCAAAGCGTTCGGGCTGGAGGTGGCGTTCTATGATCCGTATCGACCCGACGGTCTGGACAAGGCATTGGGGATCCGCCGCATCGAACGACTCGATGACCTGTTGGTGTCGTCGCACATCGTCAGTGTGCATTGCCCGCTGACTGAAGAAACGCGGGGAATGATTGCCGGTCCACAAATCGCTCGAATGCCGCGCGGGTCGTTCTTGGTCAACACGGCGCGGGGCGGCATCGTGGACACGCTGGCCGTGGTCGATGCGCTCCAGAGCGGTCAGCTGGCCGGAGCCGGGATCGATGTGTTGGAACACGAGCCGCCGCCACAAGACAGCCCGGTGTTGACCGCGTGGCGTGATCCCAATCACCCCGCCCACGATCGGCTGTTGCTCAATCCCCACACCGCGTATTACTGCGAAGAGGGCAGCGACGAGTTCCGCACCAAGGGGGCGCAAGAAGTGTTGCGGGCGCTGTTGGGCCAGCCGCTGCGGAATGTGGTGAATGAAGACGTTTAAAAGTGGCGTAAGCTTCCAGCTTGCGTTGATCCTAGCGGGATGGCATGCACAGCATGCCCTACTTGGATGGCATGCATAGCATGCCCTACTCGGAGGGTGGCTTGGGCCAGTTTAGATGCTTGTGCAGAAAATCGAACGTGCCTTGGCCGTTGATGGTGTGGGGGCCGTCGAACCATTCGATTTCGGTTCGCTCACCGATCTTGAGGCGGGCGGCGTAGAGATTGCGCACCTTGGCGTATTCATACGCAACCCACTGGTCGGTTGCGACGCCGTCAAAGTGTCCGCGTTCGACCATGAACGGACGCGGGCAAATTAGGGCCGCCATTTCCGAGTAGTTGAAGGTTTCAGCGAGGTTCCATTCAAAGATCTCGTACTCGCCGGTTCCGACGTAACTGAACGGGTGCCGCGTCGATGCGTTCTTGAGCACCCATTCATTGAAGTCGGCTGAGCAGATCGAGAGACAGTAATCGGTCACGAGGGCGGGAATTCGCATTGCCGATTTTCCTCCATAGCTGAGACCATAAAACGCGATCCGCTGCGGGTCGACTTGGGGCAGCGACTTGAGCCAATCGACGATCTGTTGATGCTGGGGAACGATCACCGAGAACAGCGTCTTGCCCAACGGATTCGCCTTGCGTTGCAGCGTTCGAAATCGATCTTTGAACAGGTACGGGTTCTGCGGTGCGAAGGTGATGAACCCGCGCTCAGCAAGCTCGGCGGCAAAGTCGTGATAGGCTCGGTGATCGCCCAGAAACGTATCGGTGGGACGCCCTTCCAAGCCATGTTGGCAGACCACGACCGGACGTTTTTCACCGGGCTTGACGTCATCGGGCACGATCAACACTCCGTAGGCGATCACATCTTCAAAGACGTCCAGGACCACTTCGTAGCCGGTCCATCCCGGTTGCTGCCACGTTTTTCGCACGCGGGCGTTCGGTGGCAACAACGGATCGTCGAAGTGGCCGATGACATCGTCGCGAAAGATCTGCCGATAGCGCTGTGTGGACTGGACATAGTCCTCGACTGAATTCGTGTCGAGATCTTTCAGGAACGCGCGGCGGACGAACGGGGATTCACGCAGCAGCAATTGATTGTGCCGATCGAGTTGTTCTACCAGCCGCGTTTGCATTGCCGCTTCATCGACCTGATGAACGACATCGACGTCGCGCTGTGGTCGATCGGCGCGGGGACGATCGATCAACAGTTCCACGAAGCGGTCCGTGGTGGATTGATCGCAAGGCGCTTCGGAGAACGCTGTTTCATCGAGCTGCCAATGTTCGTTTTCGATCAAGGGGCGAACCAACTGCCGCGCCCGTTCGACTTCTTGTTTTCCTTCGCTGAGGTGAATCGAACGAATCGTGCCAGGGGCGCCGCCGCCGCTGCCGTCGAAGGAACGTGCGGGTGTCTGTGCGTGATTGATCAAGGCCTTGCGGGGCGCGACCAGGGTCAGCGTTTCCGCATTTCCGAATTCAGCCAACCAACCGAAGACATTGCGATCGATCGGCTCGGTCCAAACCGTCTCGCTTGCACCAAAGCTGCCGCCGACGCAGACCGCATCGACCCGTTCGTCAAGCGCCGCGGTGGCCAGGGCGATGCGACCGCCCTCGCCGGCGCCGATCACTCCGATCGGACGCGACGCACTAAAACTGTCGATCGCCGCACGCACCATTTGGACTTCGTAACCGATCGGATGTCGCCCCAATACGAACGCCGCTCGATAGACGTATTCACGGTCGGTCAACTTCGCGCGGCCGCCGCGGGACTTGATTTCGCGGCTGATCAACATCGGAACCAACACGCGACAATCTCGCTCGGCCAGGCGCTTGGCGAATTGCAATTCGGGTTCGATCCCGGCGGTCAGTCCGCTGATTTGCCCGGGCGTTTGGTCGCAATCAGGAAGCGCGACGACGTTCGCCGCGACCGCGCTCGGTTCGATGGGCTCCAGCAACAGTCCTTCGCCGTAAACCGAGACGATGGACCGGCCGGGGTCGGGGTCTTCCAGGACCGGCCAACGGACCGAATAGACCCGATAGCCCGAGAGCGAGTCGTCGACTGAGGATCCGACGACGAAATTGCGTTCAATCACGACCGGTGTAACTCGGTTTTCGTGGGCGCCGAACATGCGGGCCAACCGGTCTCGATTGGGCTGGACCGACCGGGTGTAGGTCTGCGGGGAAGTGAAATCGCGTTGCCAATGTTGCTCGCGGGCGGCGGCGGATTGATCCAATTTGCCAAGCAAGAATCGGTCAATGCCGTCGACCATTTCCGAGGCGATGTCGCCTTCGATTTCAAGCGGCGTTGCGCCGGGGAACTGGGCTTGCAGCGATGCGGGATCCCGACCCTGGGCGAGACAAAGCGAAAGGCCGGCCATCACGAACCAGATGCCCGCTGGCACGGAGACTCGAAAGAACCGGCGAAACCATTGTCGAGACCTCGGCCGAACGATGAATGTCATGGTGATGCGGAAGAAAGCCATGGGAAACGCTTGGGCAGGAGTAAATTGCGATCCACGCGGTGAAAGACGCGGGCGGGAAACGCACCAAGAACTGGCACGCGTGCCACATGATCGGGCACCGGGCGGCCTGCCGCGACCCCTTGGCCACGCTGATTGGGCCAAAGTGGTTCATTGTACTGGCAGCGGCACTTAAATTGCTATGATCTTGGCAGCGCGAACGTCACCGCTTGCAACGGGATCTGTTTTCGAGCCGTTTCGCGCCACACGACGTTTGTTCCGGAGATTGGGTGAGATGCACAAGTACGTGATCATGGGAGTTCAAGGATGTGGCAAGGGAACGCAGGCGGCCAAGCTGGTCGAAGCATTCGACTTGGTGCATATCAGTGTTGGCGACATCTTTCGTTGGCACATCAAGAATCACACCAAGCTGGGGGCGCAAGTCAAACGCATCGTCTCGTCGGGTAACCTTGTCGGTGACGACGTGGTGGAGACGATTGTGCATCGCCGATTGGACGAGCACGATTGGAACTACGGATTTATCCTGGATGGATTTCCCCGCAGCGAGTCGCAAGCCCTGTTCTTTTTGGAGACGTACGACATCGACGCGGTGATCCACATCGAAGTCCCCGACGAAGTGGTCCGGCAACGCGTTTTGTCGCGGCGGTTGTGCAGCGGATGTGGGCTGGATTACAACCTGATTTCGCACCGGCCGGCGGTCGAAGATGTTTGCGACGTGTGCGGCAGTCCGCTGCGGGCACGTCCCGATGACACCGAGGAGGCGTTGGCGGGGCGGTTACGGGATTACCACACGAAAACCAAACCGGTGTTGAGTTTGTTTGAGCGGAAAGAGTTGGTGCTGGACATCGACGGGACGGCGAAGCCCGATGCGATCCATCAAGAGATTCGGACGAGGCTGGGGTGTTGAGAGTGAGAACCGCCTGAAAGACCGGAGGGCTCGCGCCCGGCCGATTTATTCAGGATCTGCGGAGTCAACGGTGAGCCGCTGGCCGTAAGGCCTCGGGCGGGCGCCGAAATGCCCGGCCGCTTACGCGTCACGGCTCACAAAATCGACAGGCCGCTTGCGCCCTGTCGCTAAAATCTCGTCAAACAGGGGAATCGATGCTCTGCAGCGTGAACGTTACCGGTTGCCGATGCAAACGAGATGCTCACGGGTGCGAACATACAACTTGCCGTCGGAGATCGCCGGTGAGGCGAACACCGATTCGCCGAGGGAGTTCTTGTGAACAATCTCGGGCTTCCGCGAGGCCTTCATCACGATCGTCTCGCCCTCGTCGGTGGTGAAATAGACCCATCTGTTTGCCGTCACCAACGAAGCGCTGAAGTGACGGCCTAAGCGTTCTCGCCAAACACGTTCTCCCGTTCGGCTGTCAAAGCAATGGGCGATGCCGCGGTCGTCGGCGATGAACAGCAAGCCGTTGGTGACGACTGGTGATGGCACGTAGCTTTGCGCTTCGGTGACGTGCCAGTTGACGTGAGACTCCGTTACATCCCCGCTGCCGCCGGGACGAATCGACATCACATGATAGGTCGGAAAACCGGCGGTCAAATAAAAGTTCTCGTTGTCATAGACCATCGAGGCGACAAACTGTTCGGTCGGCCCTTCGATCCACCAGAGTCGTTTTCCGGTCCGGGGATCGAACCCCGCGACACGCTTGCTGCCCGTCATGACCGCTTGCACCGTTCCGTCGATCTCGCACAGCAGCGGGGTCGCGTAGCTGCGTGTTTGGTGCACCCGCGGGGTTTTCCAGACCAAATCGCCGGTCGATTGGTTGAGTGCCGCAAGGTAGGATTCTCCGTCGTGGTCGCCGTTGACGAGAATCAAGTCTTCGAACAAGACCGGGCTGGTGCAGTAGCCGTGGATGCTGGAGAACGAGCCGACGGTGACCAGCCAGTCCTGATTGCCCTGGTGGTCGTACTTGGCCACGATCATCTCGCCGGGCTGGCCGCGTTCTCCGCTGGTGTCATCGGTTTGGAAGAACGTGACATACACGTGTTGAGTATCGGCCGCGGGGGTGCCCGAGGCGTGGCTGTTCAGCTTGTGCATTCCCTCCAGCGGGGCCGCGATCACCTCGCGGGTCCATTTGAATTGACCACTGCTGCGATCCAGGCAGTGCAGCAACCGGGCATTGGTGGTTTCGTCGCACGAAGTCAGGAAGATGGAGCCTCCCGACAGGATGGGGGAGGAATAGCCCGATCCGGCGATCGGGGTTTTCCAGAGAATGTTTTTTCCGGTGGCGGCATCCCATTGCACCGGGACGCTGGTTTCACGACTGGTTCCGTCGCCACGCGGCCCACGCCACTGCGGCCAATCCTCGGCATGGCAAAGGAAGCCGGCGACCATCATCGCTAGCAGGAATCCGATTCTCATCTTTTATCCTGTTTCAAGTTTGCGGGGGGCGAGGGGGAGTCTCAAGGATCAGCAAAGTATATTCGAATCGGAGCGTGTCCCGCAGCAGAGGCGATTCACGTAGGATGTTGGCGGATCGATGAATTCCGTTCGCTCTTTTCTTTTCTTCACTTCACTTCACTTTCGAATCAACATGAGAAGACTTCCCGTTCCTGTGCTGCTGGTTTTTCTGGCCATCATGTCCCCTAAGCAGCTCCTCGGCGCGGAACCGTCGACGCAGGAGGCGGCCAAGACGCTCAAGGTGCTGTTCATTGGCAACAGCTACACGGCCCGACACAACTTGGCCGACGTGGTCAAAGCGATGGTCGAGGAAGGGCAGCCGGGCGTGCGGATGGAAACCAAGACCGTCATCTACGGCGGCCGTCGGCTGGCCGACCACTGGCGTTTGGGCAGTCAGAACTTCATCCGGTCCAGCACCCTCACCGCGGACCAGATCAAAGCGACGATCAAGGATTTGGAAGGCCAACTGCGTAAGGATCCGCGTGACAAGTACGCCAAGTATGCCGTCGAACGTCAACGAAACCTGTTGAACGACTACGAAACGACACGAACACGATGGGACGTGGTGGTATTGCAGTCGTATCGCGACGACCTGGAGGGCGGACAGTCGTCCTTGTATGCCCAATACGCACCGAAGTTCGCGGAGCTCGTGCAGGCTCAGGGAGGAAAGGTCGTCCTGTATGAAACGACACCGACCACGCAAAACGACAAACCGTTGACGGGCATGCCGGATGCGGCATCGGTGTTGAAAAAGGCCGAGGCGATCGCCGCGCTGGCGGACAAGATTGATGCCGAGGTGGCACCGATGTCACGGGTCGCGCTTGAATGTCAGCGCCGACGTCCTGATCTAACACTGCGTTTTGTCAACGACGCCCACTTGAACCAAACGATGGCCTACCTGACCGCGTGCACGTTGTACGCTGCCATCCTGGACGCCGACCCACGCGGGCTGAAAGTCGACTCGGTGACCGACATCCGCTATTGGCAAAACAAAGATCGCACGAAGGACCGTGACCATTTGCCGATCAAGAAAGTCTTTTCGGACCAGGATCGAGCCGATTTGCAGCGGATTGCCTGGGAAGGGTACCAGGCAATGAAACAGATGCGGGAGCAGTAGCCGCCGGCGCTGGACCAATGGCACGTCCTTTGGTTCTGAAGCTGTTAGCGCTGAGTATCGGGCGTCCCACCCCTGACCACTACTGCTGCGTTAAATACTCGCGGACGCAGTAGAGTGCGGTGAGCGCACCGAGCACGATACCGATCAACAGGCCGCCGACAAACCCGACGGGGAAGGGTTTGCGTCGCTCTCGTGGCATCGACGGATCGATCGGTTGATCCAACACCAGCGGCATCGATGAATCCGAGGGGACCATTCCGACCTTGGACCCTTGGTTGCCCGAGCTCTGGTTACCGGAGCCTTGCAGGCCGGAACTATACTGGCCCGAACCGATCACCGGTGGCCCATCGGCTGCGACCGTCGGGCCCCATTCCGGTCCGTCGTCCATTCCGATCGGCGGCGCCGTCCATGCCTGACGCTCGATCGGCCGATCGACTTCGAACGAGGTCGTGCACCAGACCTCCAAACGCTCGGCCACTTCGTTGGCGGTCGCGATGCGTCGCGACGGATCCTTTTCCATCATGTCGGCGATCGTGTCCACGAAGTCCTCCGACAAATCCGGGGCAAATTTTCGCGGATGCCAGGGCGTCTGCTCGCAGTGTCGCTTGCACTTGCTTTTGGAATCGCCACCGGGAAACGGCACCTTGCCCGTCACGGTGTAATACAGCGTACAACCGAGCGAGTAGAGATCGCTGGCCGGTCCGATGGCCCGGGGATTACGAATCTGTTCGGGAGACAGATAGTCCGCGGTCCCGACGATCTTTCCAGCACGTGGATCATCATCCAATCCCATGCTCCAAGCTGCCAACCCGATATCAGAGACCTTGGCGTGGCCTTCGGGGGTCACGAGGATGTTTCCCGGCTTGACGTCGCGATGCACCAACCCCAAGTCATGGGCGTATTGAAGCCCCCGTGCGGCTTGTGAGATCACCAGAGCGGCATGATTCATGCTGAGCGGGCCGCCGCGACGCACCAATTTCCGCAAGTCGGTTCCCGGGACATATTCGGTGACCAGGTAGTGCACACTGCCATCTCGGCCGGCGTCGTAAGCGCGGACGACGAAGGGGCAATCCAACCCGGCCTGCACTCGGATTTCACGGGTGAAGGAATCTCGCGAGAGGGCCGTCGACTTTTCCAACGGCAGCACTTTGACGGCACATTCGCGGCCCATCACCTTGTGCACGGCCTTGAAGACTTGCCCCATTCCTCCCTGGCCGATCCAGTCGGTGATCAGGTAGGGTCCCAACGTCAACTTAGTCCGACCGGTGTGTAACTGTTGCGCCTGGTACGCGGTCAACAGTCCGCTTTTGACCAGGGTTGCCGCGATCAATGCGTCATCATCCGCACCGACTTTGTCGATGACCTTGGCCATCTGACGCTGGGACACCAAGCCGCTGCGGATGGCAGATTCTTTGAACACACTGCCCATGTTTAACTCTCCAACTTCATTCCGCCGCCGCTTCGCACCAGCGCGACCCGTGGTAAGTCGCCGACAAGTTCTTCCAGGTGCATCAGAAACTCCGCATCCTCGCCTTCGTCAGGAATCGCAAGCCCCAGATAGACGAACGCGGCATCATGGCTGGTTGTTTGGATGGCGTGCGCCGCGTTGTCGCTGACGACGACTTTGGTTCGCCCGACGATTCGGGCTTCCCTGAGCAAACTTTCCAAGTGGGAGTTTACTTCATCGATCGCCGAATCGCTTTGCACGACCCGCAACAGTCGCAACTGCCGCCCCTGCCAGGTCGGATGGGACAGCATCAGATGGGCCAACAACACCATCAATTCTCCGTTGGCCCGTCCCCGCCACCAAACGTCAACGGTCCCGCTGGGCGCGACGTCTTCGCCTTCGGATTCATCGATTTGGCGCAGCACCACCACGCTGCGATCGAGGCCTTCGAGATTTCGCAGCAGACCGCCAAAGACACGCATTCGATCAGCCGACAAGGGACATCCCATCAAGACCACGTTCGGTCGCAACCGTCCCAGGCCCTGGCACTGAACCAACGCCTGAACCCCGGCGGTGTAGTCACTGGCCACGACCACCGCGGGAAAGGCCGCCAGCCGGCGCTCCTTGATCATCGCGTGCAAGATTGATTCCTGAGTGGCCAAACGCTCGGATTGGTCATCCAAGCCACCGGGGATCACCTGCGCCAACGCCAAAACCCCCGTCTCCCGCGACAACCAACTGCCGAACACGACCAGATGCGGGCGTGAGAATCCGCTGCCACTGAACGCCAGAATAAACGGCCGCCAGTTCTTGGGATGGTACAAGCTGTCTTCCAACTTCAACAGATTGCGACGGGTGCGTTCGAACAACAAGCCGCTGCCCAAATCGCCCCAATCGGCGTTCACATCCGCACGGGTCAGATAGGAGTGCAAGGCGGCGACCAAACCGCTGGCCACGATCGCCCAGCGCCAATCGATCAACAACATCACCAGCCCACAACCGATCGCGCCGGCCAGGGCGGTGACCCAGTTGCTGTAACGAAACTGGGGCCGGTAACTGGGATTGTTGGTGATCGATTCGTAGAACGTCGCCAGATTGAGAAGTCCGTAGGTCAGCAGAAACGCCATCGTGATCAGGGGCGCGATCGAATCGAGGTCCGCCGCCATGATCCCGGTTTGAGCGATCAGTGCCGTGACCAGGATCGCCCGCCGCGGCTCTCCGTCGTGGCCGCTGACGCCCAGGGGCACCAGTCGCAGGAAGACGCGATCGCGGGCCAGCGATTGCAAAATCCGCGGGGCCCCCATCATGCTGCCCAGCGCCGAGGAGAGCGTCGCGGCAAAAACGCCCAACGTGATCAACAACGGAAACATCGCCACGTTGCTGACGACCATGTTGCTGCCGATCAAGTCTTCACGACTCGCGCTACCGCCCAGGCAGACCGCCATCGCTGCGTAAATCAACATCGTGACGACAACGGCCGAGAGCGTGCCGACCGGAATCGAACGTGCCGGATCACGAAGATCACCCGACATGTTCGCCCCCGCCATGATCCCCGTGACCGCGGGAAAGAACAACGCGAAGACGGTCCAGAATGACTCCGTCCCCTCGAACCCGGTGCCCCAATTGGACGCCAAATTCTGCATGTCGAAGTTTCCTGCCGCACCCCCGAAGAACGACAGCAGCGAAATCACCACGCTGGCCAAGATCACGAATTGAATCTTGATCGCCCAACTGGCACCGACCCAAACACAAACGGTCACCAGCAGATTGGTCAGTGACGCGACCAGGATCGGTGACGTTCCCTCGGGCAGCAACACCAGCAACGCTTCGGAGAAACCGATCACGTACATCGCCACCGAAAGCGCCTGGGCGGCAAAAAAGACCAAGCCGATCGCGCCGCCAAATTCCGGCCCCAGGCTACGGCTGATCAGAAAGTACGCACCGCCGCCTTCGACACGCGTGTTCGTGGCGATCGCCGAAAGCGACAAACTGGTCAACGTGGTGATGGCATTACTGGCCAAGACGATGACCAGGGCAGCGAACACGCCGGCCTGTCCCACGACAAAGCCGAAACGCAAAAACATGATGACGCCCAGGATCGTCAGCACACAGGGTGTGAAGACGCCCCCGAAGGTCGAAAATGAATTCCCTTTCTCTCCACCCTTCACAGCGGACTCCGGATCGCTTGACGAAAACACACGACCGGTTCGAACAAAACCAGCCGGTCACCAGAGGATTCTACCGGCAGGGAAGCGTTTGCGGGATCCGGCGACCTCGTCGCACCGCGCTCGAAACCAACAAGCATTGACAGGGCTCGGGATTCGGCAGAGGGGGCGGTAGGTCACGCTGTGCGTGACAGCCGGTATGCACAGCACGCCCTACTTTCACTGTGTTTTACCGGGTGTTAGCGGCAGGGCGCAAGCGGGCTGTCGATTTAGTCGGGATCTGCCGCGTTAATGGTGAGCCGCT
>NZ_JANZKV010000104.1:33943-71110 GCF_025060895.1 Stieleria sedimenti
AGGCCTCGGGCAACGTCGGAGTGCCCGGCCGCTTACGCGTCGCGGCTCACAAAACCGACAGCCCGCAAGCCCTCCGGTTCCGCATCGTTGCCAAACACCGGAGGGCTCGCGCCCTGCCGCTAACAAATCGCATCAACGTGGCCTGATGCCCGACACGTGAGCGAGTATCGCCGCGTGACCCCTTGCTGACGCATGCGGGCCGCAATTGACAATCCACTACCCGCGTGGAGTGAAATTGAATTGCTTGCTTTTGGAAAAGAATTCCAGCGGATTGTCGTAAACGACTTTGCGGATCAGGGATTCCGACAGACCGCGACGTCGCATCTCGAAGATCAGATCCGGGACCGCGGTCGGTTTACTCGGCCCCCAATCGCCGGCCGAATTGACCAATAACCGCTCGCCACCGGTCTGCTCGATCATGTCGACCGCTCGCTCGGGCGTACATTTGGTGACCGGGTAGAGCGTCATCCCGCCCCAGAACCCGCGATCCAACACTTCGCCGATCGTGTGTTCTTCGACGTGATCGACCAAAATCCGATCTCGATCCAGACGCTTGTCATCGCACAACATGTCCAGAATCATCCGCGTCCCCTGGTATTTGTCTTCCAGGTGCGGCGTGTGAATCAAAATGGATTGGCCATGCTCGGCCGCCAGATCCAGATGCTCTAAGAAAATCGTGGCCTCGTTTTTGGTGTTCTTGTTCAGCCCGATCTCGCCGATCCCCAGCACATTGGGCTTGTCCAAAAACTCGGGAATCATCGCGATCACGTCGCGCGACAGCTGGACGTTTTCGGCTTCTTTGGCGTTGATGCACAACCACGTGAAATGCTGGATGCCGTATTGCGCCGCCCGAGCCGGCTCGGTTTCGGTCAACTGACGAAAGTAATCACGGAATCCGTCGACGCTGCCCCGGTCATATCCTGCCCAGAACGCCGGTTCACTCATCGCCACGCAGCCCATCCGCGCGAGGGTCGCATAATCGTCCGTCGTGCGGGAAACCATGTGAATGTGCGGGTCGATGTAGTCCATACGTCATCTATGTCAGTGAAAGTGAAAGTTGACCGCGACGATGCACCACTCTCTGGGGCATCGATCGATAAAAGTCATCGCGCGGCTCGTTCGGTGACCTGCATGAAGTTTAACGCAAGCCCGACGTTTACGCTTCTGTGATCCCCAGCTGTTGACGCCAATCGGTGTCGTACTTTCGCGAAAACAATTGCTGCAACTGCTCCGCCCGACTCGGCTCGTCGGACAACAGAATCTTCGTCGCCTCGATCAACAGCTCGCGTTTCGATTTTGCCGGCTCGTCGAGCGGCGCTGTTTCACATGCCCGGTCGATTCGATCCAGCGTCGCGGCAACTTCCAACAGCTTGGCTCGGACCTCCAAAAACGATTCCGCGACAATTTGATCGCCGTTTCGCACGTTTGTCATAAAATTGCTCGATGATTAAAAATGCCGGCTCTGTCGTTCATTCGGTTCGCCCCTGCAGCGTTACGCTGTGAAGCATTTTTTAGCGGTAGGGCGCGAGCCCTCCGGTGTTTCGGTAACGATGAGGAACCGGAGGGCTTGCGCCCTGCCGCTAAAACCTCGCAAAACGCTGGAAATAAATGCTTCACAGCGTGACCTCCAGCGCTCCGTCATTTGATCCTCGTTCAGGAGATCATACCAGTCAGTATAACCCAGTCAGCGATCTTCGCTCGACTCCCCCAAAGGACACATGGTCAAAGACCTCGATACTCCGACGCCGCGATTCGACGTAATCGATTCCACAGACTGGTCGGGTCCACGTTGATTTCCGCCAGGGCGACCGACCGCAAGGGCAACGGGGGCGACGAAGCATGCTCGAGCGTGATGCGGACAAAACCATTCGCCTCCGACACGTCAAGTAGCGGCTCCGAATCCACAGCTTTGGCAAACAATTCCGGTGGGATCGACTCTTCGGCGGCACGTCCATGCGGTCGCACCGTGTTTTGAGTCACTACCCCTTGCATCTGACCGCGCGATCGTGATGCGTGGCGAATCCGCACGTGCTGTCCTGCGCGAATCAGGTCCACGTGACTCTGGTCCACCAGCGCGACACCCTTTCGATGCTCGGGGTGCCCGACCCAGCCCATCAATGTGCCCGACGGAACCCATTGCCCGGGACGCCACTTTCGATTCCGAGCATCGACCGGGGTCGGGATCGAATGCGTGAAGCGGCCGGGGGAACGGGCGACCAGCGTCAATCGTTGCTCGCGTTGGGCAATCAACCGACGATGCTTCTCCGCCGCCTCGCTGCGTTTCAACGCAACGGACAAGGCCGCGGAGTTTTCAGCTGGGGTGCCCTTGCGTGACTGCCACGCGGCGACGAGCGCGGTGGCCACGGCAAGTTCCGCATCGGACTGAGCCAGTTCGTCCTCGAGTTCGTCGTTCCGCAACCGGATCAGCAGTTGGCCAGATTCAACGATCGTCCCCGACTCGGCCAGCTCGACGATGCGTCCCGATTCAATCGCATGCAATTCCTGCTGCTCCGCGGCGACCACCAACACCGGCACGACGATTCGCCTGGAAAACGGAATCACCATACCGATCCACAGCAACCCGACCGCGGACGCGACAAACAGGATCGCTCGGCGATGATTCCACCATTGTCGGCGATGCGCCGCGGCAGCCTGATCGGTGGAAACTTGACCCGACCGCAGCCTCGCATCGGGGGACCGCAGCACCGAGGTGATGGCCCGCAAGATCATCGATCCCAACAACGCCGCGGCAAACGCGGCGCCCAACCAGCCCAGCCCCAGATCGACGGATCCGTGGTAGACCAAGAGCGTCAGCAGCCCGACGACGAACAACCGATACAGCGAGCTGGCGGCGGCATAGAACACCAGCGCCGTCGTTGGCACGGCACGCCCGATTTGCGGAACCACGTCGGCGTCGGCCGCTTCGCCCCACACCCATTTACGAACCACGTTCCGCATCGCCTGATTGGCTCTCGGAGAAAGATTCGGAACTCCGATCCAATCGGCCAACATGAAATAGCCGTCGTAGCGCAACAGAGGATTCCCATTGATCAACACCGTCGAGACGCAACAAACCACCATGACGACGAGCGCCAAATCGTGAACGATCGACGCATCTGTCACGGCCCACACGATGGTTGCCAGTCCGGCAAGACACAATTCGGCCATCATGCCTGCGGCGGAAACCAGAACCCGCCGGCTGCGTCTTGGAACACGCCACAAATCGGAAACATCACAGTACAAACAGGGCGCTCCGAACAACAACATCACGCCCAGCTCACGGCACTCCGCCCCGACCCATCGACAGGCCACGACGTGCGCCAATTCATGAATCGATTTGGCCGCCGCAATCGTGACCAACAACAAAACAAACCACAGGGGATCGCGGCGGGCAAAGGCGCGTGAGAGTTCGCCCGCCAACACGTCGAACCGGGCAACCAGCAACGCGATGGAAATCACTGCCAGGCCGATCAAGCCGATCCACAGCGCTTTCGAGCTTGACCATCGCTTGGCTGACTCGGGAATCCGGAACCAGGCGTTCGGGTTCAGCCCCGGCAATCGGAACGCAACCATCTTGCCCAACCATCCGCCCAACCGAGTGGACAAGGGAAACCCTGCGTGTTGGCCCAGCGATTGTTCAAACACCGCCCGATCGATCGGCCCGCCGCTGCCGACCGTCACCAGCAATCCTTTCCGACGAGCCTGCGCGTAAAACGAGACCAACGCATCCACGCTGGATTCCAACGGCTTGATCGTCGCGGCGGCAATCTGGCAGAGCTCGCGGATCGAGCGACCGCCATCGGCCAGCTCCAACAAACGCTTTTCGATTTTCGAAAGGCAAAACCATTCACCGGCCAAGGGATCGTTCACGACCCAATAGCCTTCGGCGGCCCCGATTCCGTCCACCCAACGGAAATGGAGATCGCCGCGAAGTCGCCAGACGTCGCGATCGTTTCCCTTCGCCGATGCCGATGGATTCACCAATCAATCTCCACATGATCGCCGGGGAAAAAGGCGCCGCCGTCGAGCCGAACCAAAAACCGAAATTCGCCGCTGACCGAATCTCGTTCGGAGCTAACGAAATCGATCGTGCCTTCGACCTCGCGGTCCGCGGAAGACAGACGCACCCGTTGACCGCGTGTGGGTCTGACCAGCCCGCTGAAAAAACCTTCCGCATGCAGTTGATCAAGATTGATCACGCGAACCACCGAGTCTCCGGGTCGAACCCATTCGCCGCTGCGTTTATAGATTTCGACGACCACTCCATCGATCGGTGATGCGACCCGATGCCGTGCAACGGTCAACTCCTGAATCTGAAGCGTCTTCTGTTTCGACTCGATGTCCAAGCGCAACGACTCCGCGTCGGCCACCGCAACGGATCGTCGCAACTCCGCCCGTTGGGCCGCCAGTTCGGCGATCTTCACCCCCTGGACTTCACCCTCGGCCGAAAGCTGATCCATCCTCCGCTGAAACTCCGCCTCCACGCGTTCCAAGCGTGAACGATCGTATTTCAGTCGAAGGTTTTCCAGCTCGGAATCGGAGACGCTGTCGGCGAATTGTTGACGCGCACCGATCGCACGCGACCATTCGTTCTTGGCCACCGCTTCCGCTTTTTCGGCGGCCGACACACGCACCTGACTGAGCGATTTTTCGGAGGCGATCTTGGCCAACAAACGTTGTTGCTGCAACACGGCTTCCTTCTCGTTGGACTCCGTTTCGGCAATCTTGTCGTCGCGGTATTGGCTCGATCGTTGCCGACTGATCGCCAACTCCGTCGCCGCCAGTTCGCGCTGCGCTTCGCTGATGCGGTCGTCGATTCGAGCGATGACTTGCCCCGCTTTGACGGTATCCCCCAATCGAACATCCAGACTCTGGATCGGTCCTGGCTCAAGCGCCGGAACCTCGACTTGATCGATCAACTTGATCAACAGCGGACCGACCACCTGGGGATCCTCCGCCCGGATCGTCGACCATGGCAACACCATCACCAACCACGCCTGGGCAAGCGTGAGCCTCGCCGCCCGACCGATGCCTCCCCGAAGGTTGATCCAACTGTTTTGACCCCGCCGTGTTGACGTCACGACGCCGGGCAGCGTCTCGATCACACGCTGACTGCCCGCTCGCTGCACTCCGGTTCGAATTCGATGTCGATTCACAACCATCCCCACAATCTGAGTTGTTCGATGACTTTGCGACAGAGCACGAACCCCGCCGCCGCTCGGTTGCAATCGATCCAGCCGACGACGCCCGCGTCCGCAGCGAACGTTGCGTCCTGGTCGTTGGGCTGGATCGACGCGGTGACGACCAACCGGCCGAAACGGTCCAGTGACGCCGCTTGGTCCAAGCCAAGCAATGTGCCCAGCCGCTGACGCTGCGGTTCGGAACGGATTCGAAAGTGACACTCGATCGGGGCGTCGTCTTGCCGCTCGGCGGCCGCCGACACGTAGCCGAACTCCTGGTCCGGCACGTCCAATTCCACCCGGTACCCGTCCTGTTGATTGATCACGCGAATCACCGAATCCCCCATGCGCACCGGGCGTGGCGTTTGCAGTTGCCCGCCGTCATCGGGCGTCACCAACGTCACCGTTCCGTCGATCGGGCTGCGCACGACCATGTCAGCCTGGCGTTGCTGCAGCAACGTGATCTGCCTGTCCAGCCCCTCTCGTCGAGCTTCCAGGACGCGGCGATCGGAGGCAACGTCCTTGGAAGAATCGTCACCGCGGCGCGTCGCCGCGATTTGCAACTGTTCCTGCACCGCGACCGATTCGCCGCGCAAACGAGTGATTTGCAAGTCCAGCTCGTGACTGGAGAATTCGCAAAGTACCTGACCGGCGCTCACCCGCATCCCAGACTCGCACGCCATCCGCTGGATTTGTCCGGTCACCGGCGCGTACACCGTGTATTGGGTGCGCGGAACGATGCGACCGTCGGCGGCAACACGAATCGTCATCGGATACAAGCATAGGAACGCTAACAGAACGGCCGCCGCAGCGATCCGCCATCGGCTGGAACGCTGCCCGAGCCAATCGCGTCCCCGACGCAGGTAACCGTGGGGCCGCGATCGCAACACGTCTCGGATCGCCACATCGAATAACTGGCGTTGCGCCGGGGTGAGATCGGCTGAACGTCGCTGGTCGGCATCGAAGACCTCTCCGATCACCAACACCTGGCCGGCCCCAAGTCGTGTGGCCAACAATTGATCGGCGTGACCGGATTGCAGAAACGTCGCGACCGCGTCGTCGTCTTCTCCGCGAAATGTGACCGCGGCGTGTTGCGGTACATCAAACGGTTGATTGAGCTGCTGGTCGATCGTGGTTGCGATCGCCTGGGTCTGATGGACTTGATCGGCGCGGGGATCGAACCGAGCTTGGACCGAGGATCCGAACAGTTCAAAGCGGGCACCGCGACGCAGCAGCAAGCTCAATCGATCCACCTGCATCAATGATCCCAGCTCGACCGCGATGCGATGCGAACGTTCGCCCCACCGGCCGTCGCCCCACCGGCCGTCGTCGAACAGCCGATCGCTCAACAGAGAAACCAAATTGAGTTCGTTTTCGGTTTCGTCCAGACGGATTCGAGCGATCGCACCAACCAGCAACCCGCCGATGGCAGGCAACGCTTCTTCGATCGCCCGCCGAGTGGTCGTGTCGGACGCCGAGTCCGGACGCAGCCAGACTTGAATCGACAGCGCGGATGCGTCAGTCACCGCGGCGTCCCATCCAAGGTCCGCGGCCCGTGACGGCCGATCCCCGACCGTACATAGCGGCCGGTCCATCGGATCACCGTGACAATCGATCTCGACCGCCGCCACCGCAGGCAGCTGCTCCATCAGCTCACCGCCGGTCCGCAGAAACAGCCCGCGATCAAACGCCGACTTCAATCGTGTCTCAAGCCTCGCGATGACCACCGCGCAAGCGTCCCAGGGATCATTGGACATGGCAGAACCAGCGGCTTGGCATGGTAGCTAGCCCTCCCGCACAGCATTCAATCGCTGCTTCAATGATGCAAACCGGTACATGCCGATCACTCCGACGATCGCCCCCGCCGCGATCAGCCCCCAACCCAGTAACACAAAACTGTACGAAACGTCCAAGAATTCGACCAGCGAAACTCCGGTCGCGACCAGCATCAACGCGCTGCGACCGTAGGCCAACAGCGTGCGTTCGTTGGCAAGGTCCGTCCGGACCAGGGCGAGGTTGGGGGCAGGCTGGCCACTCATCGGAGGAGGCGATTGTTCACTCTGCGAACTCATCAGCGTTTCTATGGCAGTTAGCGGAACCCGCTCCATCGGCCGCACGGACGGACGTGAAACTGAACAACGAACGACAGCAAAAGCAACAAGCTTAGCAACCGACGGCCGCCGAAGAGGGGAGGAGAGCCCTAAATCTTGCGGATTGGTTGACCTGTGCGGTCGTGAAAAATCCCCCGTAATACCCATTCCACCCATCCCCCCTGTTGATTCGAGTCCAGCTAGAAAAGTTTTTGTCACGCACATGTTTTCCACCAAGCTCCCACTCAACCACGGAATCTTCACTAACCCTTCATGTCGCCTAGGCTTACGTCGACGACTGGACGACGCGTCGACGGCTGGGGGCGCCGTGAAGATCCACGTAACCCATTTGCAGGCAAAGGGTTGCAAATCGTCTTGGAATTTCATTGACACCCCAAAAGCAATCTCTAAGATTCTCCCCGTCGCCCATATTTAGTGCCGGCCGCGGCAAATCCCACTACCGGTAGTGACATCATTACTGATATTGCTGGATTGAAAGCGAGTGGCCCTTAGGAAGACTAGCACGGTCGGGAAGGATCCCAGGAGGACTTCTTTGCCGCTGTCTCGGCATCCTCATGTGGGCTGACGTGATTGATGTGTTCTTATTTCCCTTTTTCACGGACGACCAAAACCATTCAATCAGTGCAATGAGCCCCCCCGGCAGAGCCTGCCGGAGGAGTTTTCATGCCGACGAGGCGGCGCACGATGCGGGGCAAAAAACCTTCGCGTCGGACGACCTACTGAAGGATATTCGAATGGAGTTGGTCCCACGGACGATTCACGGAGTTTGTTTCAACGATGGCAACTGTTCTCCCCACTCAATCTCAGTCTTCGGCCGGTGGTGACCCTGACTTCGGAAAGGTCAACGAGCAACACGGCTTGGAGTACGCGACGAGCGTTTTCGGCACGGCGCTGCGTGGCGGCCGACCCGGGCTGAAGGTCGATCCGGTCTTTTGCCCCGCCGACGGCAAGACCCCGTTTGCGACGACGCAGTGGGAACTGCGTTCGGCCTCGATCAAGGACGAAAATGGCAAGGCGCTGTTTGAGCAGCACAATTGCGAGGTGCCGGCCAAATGGAGCCAATTGGCGACCAACGTGGTCGTCAGCAAGTATTTTTACGGCGACCCCAAGAAGATGGAGGAGCGTGAGCGTTCGGTGCGTCAGTTGGTGCACCGCGTGACGCGGACGATCGCGGACTGGGGTTTGGCCGATGGCTACTTTGACACGCCCGCCGATGGCGAAAATTTCTATCGTGACCTGACCTGGTTGTGTCTGCATCAGCACGGTGCCTTCAACAGCCCGGTCTGGTTCAACGTCGGGCTGCATCAGCAATACGGCGTGACCGGTGCCAAGTGCAACTGGGCCTGGGACCGCACGGCCAATGAAACGTTCCAACCCGAGAACCCCTACGAGTTCCCGCAGGGCAGTGCGTGCTTCATCCAGGCTGTCGAAGACAACATGGAAGACATCATGCGTCTGGCCTGTGCCGAAGCGATGTTGTTCAAGTTCGGATCGGGAACGGGAACGGACCTGTCGACGATCCGATCGTCGCGTGAAAAACTCTCCGGTGGCGGAACGCCGTCGGGCCCGTTGTCCTTCATGCGTGTCTATGACTCGATTGCCGGCGTGGTCAAAAGCGGCGGAAAGACGCGCCGCGCCGCCAAGATGCAATCGTTGAAAGTCTGGCACCCGGACATTCTGGAGTTCATCGAAAGCAAGTGGTCGGAAGAGAAGAAAGCGCATGCCCTGATCCGCGAAGGCTACGATTCGAACTTCAACGGCGAAGCCTACAGCAGTGTTTGCTTCCAGAACGCGAACCTGTCGGTCCGATTGACCGACGATTACATGCACGCGGTCCGCGACGGCAAACGTTGGCAAACGCACTGGGTCTCGGACAAGGCATCCGGCGACGCACCGTCTTATGACGCCAAAGAACTGCTCAACAAGATGTCCGAGTGTGCCTGGCACTGTGGCGACCCCGGCGTCCAGTACGACACGACGATCAACAACTGGCACACCTGCCCCAACAGCGGCGCGATCAACGCATCCAACCCGTGCTCGGAATACATGTTCCTGGACAACACGGCTTGCAACCTGGCGTCGATCAATCTGATGAAGTTTGCCGGCAGCGACGGATCGTTCGACGTGGCACGGTTCCGTGCCGCCGCACGGTTGTTCTTCATCGCCCAGGAAATCCTGGTCGATCACGCCAGCTACCCGACCGAGCCGATCGCTCGCAACAGCCACAAATTCCGCCCGCTGGGATTGGGTTACAGCAACCTGGGTTCGCTGATCATGTCGCGCGGCATGGCCTATGACTCCGATGCGGCACGCGGGCTGTGCGGATCGCTGACGGCGTTGATGCACGGCGAAGCCAACCGCACCAGCGCCGAACTTGCCGGCGTCGTCGGGCCGTTTGACGGCTACAGTGAAAACGAAAAACCGATGCTCGGCGTGATGCGAATGCACCGCGAGGCCGCCGACAAGATCAACGACGAAGGCCCGGCGAACCTGAAGCAAGCCGCCCAAAAGCTGTGGGACGATGTCCTGGAGATCGGCGAACGTTATGGTTTCCGAAACGCCCAAGCGACCGTGCTGGCCCCGACCGGTACCATCAGCTTCATGATGGACTGCGACACGACGGGTATCGAGCCGGACATCGCACTGGTGAAATACAAGCAGCTCGCCGGCGGCGGCATGCTAAAACTCGTCAACCAGACCGTCGCTGCGGCGCTGGAAAAACTCGGCTACACCGCCGATCAAATCGAGGCCATCCTGGCATTCATCGATGTCAACGATACGATCGAAGGTGCACCGGAACTGAAGACCGAACACCTGCCCGTGTTTGACTGTGCCTTCACCCCGGCCAATGGGGTTCGAAGTATTTCCTGGCGAGCCCACATCACGATGATGGCCGCCGCCCAACCGTTCCTCTCCGGAGCGATCAGCAAAACCGTCAACATGCCGCAGGACGTGACCCCGTCGGACATCGCCGATGCCTACTACTGGGGTTGGGAACTGGGACTCAAAGCGATTGCCATCTATCGCGACGGCAGCAAACAATCCCAGCCGCTGAACACGTCGTCCGACGAAGGCGAAGCGGCCAACGGCAAGCAAGTGATCACCAAGACGGTCGAAAAAATCGTCTACAAGCCACGCCGCGAACGGTTGCCCGACACCCGCAGCAGCGTGACGCACAAGTTCACCATCGCCGGACACGAAGGTTATCTGTGCGTCGGTCAATATCCCGACGGACGACCGGGCGAAGTCTTCATCACGATGGCCAAAGAAGGTTCAACTGTCGGCGGCATCATGGATAGCTTCGGCACCGCGCTTTCGATCGCTCTGCAATACGGAGTCCCGCTCGAAGTGCTGGTCAACAAGTTCAGCCACACCCGGTTCGAACCGATGGGCCACACCAGCAATAAGGACATCCGCATCGCCAAGAGCGTCGTGGACTACATCGCACGGTGGCTGGGGCTGACCTTCATGAGCAAGGATTCCAGCATCACCGCCGATCCGCTGCCGACCGTGACCAGCGATCCGATCAACAGCGGCAACGGTCCCGAAGTCGCTGCCGCCGAGTCGTCGATCATGGCTTCCGAACGAGCCGGTATCCTGGCCAGCTTGAACGGAGGCAACGGCAACGGTCACAAAGAAGGAAACCGACAAGACCAGTTTGCCAGATTCCAAATCGACGCCCCGAGCTGCGACAACTGTGGCAGCATCACGGTGCGGAACGGAAACTGCTACCTCTGTCACAACTGCGGTGCCAGCATGGGTTGCAGCTGATCGGCATCCGGCAGAATCACCAAACGACGAAAGGCCCACGCGAAAGGCGTGGGCCTTTTTTTTGTTCGATGGTTCTCGGCGTGGGACCCAGTAGGGCATGCTGTGCATGCCGGGAATCTGCAACAGAAAACACCCATCGCGACTCGTTCCCAGGCTCCGTCTGGGAACGAGGGATTGCGTGACGCCGGCATGCACAGCATGCCCTACTGGATGAAGCACTAATCGTCGCCCATCATCTCGTCGGTGATGTTCAGATTGGTGCTGACGTTTTGGACGTCATCATGGTCGTCCAACTGCTCGAGCAGCCGCATCGTTTTCTGTCCGGTGTCCGGATCGACATCGACGGTGGTTTGCGGGATCAGGGTGACTTGTTTGACCTCCGTCGCCAAATCGGCCGCTTCGAAGGCGTCCGCGAGCGCATCGAATGCGTCGGGTGAACAGGTCACTTGCAGTTTTCCGTCGTCGGTCGCTTCGACGTCTTCGCCGCCGTGTTCGAGGGCGATCTCGGTGACGCGTTCTTCGTCGATCGATTCGGCGTCGAACACGAACAGCCCCTTGCGATCGAAGAGGTACGACACGCAACCTGTCTTGCCGAGTTCGCCACCGAGTTTGGAAAAGATGGAACGTAATTCCGGAGCGGTCCGATTGCGGTTATCGGTCAGGCTTTCGCACATGATCGCCACACCGCCGGGACCATAACCCTCGTAGACGACTTCTTCGACGCGATCGCCGCCCAGTTCGCCGGTTCCACGTTTGATCGCCCGAGTGATGTTGTCCTTGGGCATGCTGACGGCTTTGGCGTCATCGATCGCCTTGCGCAATTTGAAGTTTGCCGTCGGATCACCTCCGCCGCTCTGAGCGGCCATGATGATCGCCTTGCTCAGCTTACTCCAAAGTTTACCGCGGGCGGCATCCACACGACCTTTGCGGTGTTGAATGTTCGCCCATTTCGAGTGACCTGCCATGACCGTGCTCGGAATCGAAGATTGAAAGAGGGATCGGAACGTCTAACGAGGTTTTCGCTTGGACAGTTTTCGGTTGGTGGATTTTTTGGTCGGCGTCGCCTTGGTGGCTGAGGACTTGGACGAACTGGCTGCCTTTTTGGATGTTTTCTTGGTGGTCGCGTCGGCGGATTCTTTGGCGTCGGACTTTTTGGCCGTCACCTTTTTCTTGGCGGTCTCTTTTGTTTCAGCTGACTTGTCGGCGCTTTTTTTTTCACCGCTCGATTTCTTCGCACTTGCGGGCTTGGCTTTACTCGCACCCGCGCCACCGCTGGCTGCCTTCGCATCGGACTTCGACGTCTTGGTCTTTGCGGGTTCGGACTTCGCCGCCCCCTTCTTGGCCGACTTTGCGGCCTTTGCCTGTTTGGCCGACTCGGCTTCGGCTTCCGCTTCTAGCTCCGCCGCCTTTTCATCGCGTCGTCGCTTCTTCACGCGACGGATCGCGGCTTTCTTGCTCGCCTCCCACTCGTCGTATCGTTCCGAGGAGCCTTTGGCAACGGCATCGATCAATGTGCGGGCTTTCTTGTCGTTGTGGTCCATCAACAGATCCACGCCGGCCTGATGCAGCAGCGCGGAGAATTCGAGCGCCTTGTTTTTGGGGATCGCCCGTTCCAGCCCCGGGATTTTCCCGTCCGCGGCTTCGTTCTGCGATGCGATTCCGGTGGCCAACATGATCACCATCCCGGCGTAGTCGACCGGAATGGAGTGGCCTCCCAATCCATGTTGGATGGTGTAGCTGAGCACGAACGGCGTCATGACGGGCATCGATTCGAATCGTGCAACCGCCTTGCCCAAGTTTTCTTTCTTGAGGTGATCGAGATCGAACGCGTAAAATTCCTCGAACACGGCTTGCAGGATTTCTTTCAATCGCCGCGCCGTCTTGGCCGGGTCGGGCATTCCCGAAAGCACCTGTGTCAGTTCCGTGACCGTGGTCACGCGGACTTCGTTCCAGTCGAAGAATTCCTGTTCGCACTTGGCCAGCCCTTCGTCGGCCAGGTCATAGGGCGCATCCTGAAGCAAACAGGCGTACAAGAGATGTTCGAGCAGCGGACGAGAGGGTTGAGATGGTGGAAGCGTGTACTTCTTCTTCAACTCGGTATGCAGCTTGGTGATCAGCTTGGCTCGGTTGCTTGCAGCCATCGTTTTTGTGGTTAGGGAAATTGTGTTTGCGGAAGTTGCGGCGTACGTTGAATCGCTGCGTCGCAGTCTTATCGGAGTGGAAGGTCTTGGTAGGTGCTGGCCGCGAGAATCACGAAGATTCTGTGACACCGCTGTCCGCAGCGGGGGGATCGCCGTCGGCCGGCGTCACCTCGCCGTCGTGTTCATCAATCGCTGCCGGCGAATCGCCCTGTTGTTCACGGCGAATCTTGCCCAGTAACTCGCCGACGACCATGGCGTTTTCCATGCCTCGGTTGAGTTCAAACTGCAGGCGGGGCGTGTAGCGGGTGTCGATCCGGTTGGCGATCTTGGACTGCAGAAAACCGGCCGAGTTTTGCAACCCCCGCAACGAGAGTTGTTTCTGCGCTTCGTCTCCCATCACGCTGATCGAAACCGTGGCTTCGCGCATGTCGGGAGTCACCTCGACACCGATCACGGTCACGTCCTTGACGCGTGGATCTCTAATTTCGGTCAAGATAGCCGACGCGACGACCTCGCGGATCGCTTCGGCGGCTTTCAACATTCGACGACTGGTCACGATGAGCCTGAGCGGGGAAAAAACGATAGAAACGGTAGCTGGACTTCTCGATCGACTCGGCCGCGGCAATCATCCCACGACCTGGTCGATAGGGATCTGGATCAATCCAACGTTCGGGCCACTTCTTCGATTCGGTACGCTTCCAACACGTCGTCCTGTTTGACGTCGTTGAAACCTTGCAAACGAATCCCGCACTCCATTCCACGCGGCACTTCTTTGACGTCTTCTTTGATACGTCGCAGCGAATCCAGGCCATAATCGCCGATCGTTCGACCGTCGCGATTGACGCGGATTCGGCAACCGCGTTGGATGGAACCTTGCGCGACGTAGCAACCGGCGATCGTCCCGACGCGGCTGATCGAAAAGACTTGCTTGACGAGTGCACGTCCGAGTTCGACGACGCGTTCTTCCGGTTTCAGCCGGCCTTCGATCATCGCCCGAATGTCATCGGTCAACTTGTAGATCACGTCGTAACGGCGAATCTGGACGCCGCGTTCATCGGCCAACGAACGAGCCTGCTCGTCGGGAATCACGTTGAATCCCAGGATGACCGCCTCCGACGCACTGGCCAAGGTCACATCGGCCAGGGTGATCCCGCCGACGCTTCGTTGCAGCACTTTGATCTCGACTTCGGGATGATCGAACTTGCTGAGCTCTTTGTCGATCGCTTCCAGCGAGCCTTTCACGTCGGCACGAATGATGACGTTCAGCTTGACTTTCTCGTCGCTGACGCCCAGTCGTCCGCCTTGCAGCATCTCTTGGAAGTTCTCGAACGAAACCGCCGTGGTATTCCCCGACAGCGATTGACGGCTGGACGCATCGGCCCGCGTGGCCGCGATTTCGCGGGCATCGGTGATGTCCTCCAGCACGTGGAACCGGTCGCCCGCACCTGGCGGTTCTTCCAATCCCATCACGTTGACCGGTGTGCTCGGCCCGGCTTCGGTGATCGCTGCGCCGGTCAACGGATTGCTCATCGCACGCACGCGACCGTAGGTCGGTCCGCAAACCACGATATCGCCGACTCGCAGCGTACCGTTTTGCACGACCAACTTGGCAACCACACCGCGGTCGCCCTGTTGCTCGGATTCCAAACAGACGCCCAGGGCGTTGCGATCGGGGTTGGCCGAGTATTCGTTCAACTCGGCGATCGTCAGCAGCGTTTCGAGCAAGTCGTCCATGCCGGCACCGGTGATCGCACTGGTCGGCACGACTTCCACGTCGCCGCCCCACTCGCTGGGTGTCAACTGATGTTCGGTCAACTGCGTCATCACGCGGTTTGCGTCGACGCCTTCCAAGTCGATCTTATTGAGCGCGACGACAATCGGCACCTCCGCCGCTTTGGCGTGGCTGATCGCCTCTTCGGTCTGGGGCATGATCCCGTCGTCGGCAGCCACCACGAGCACGGCGATGTCGGTGACGTTGGCACCACGCGCCCGCATTTCGGTGAACGCTTCGTGACCCGGCGTATCGACAAAGGTGATACTGCGGCCGTCTTTTTCGATTTCATAGGCACGGATGTGCTGGGTGATCCCGCCGGCTTCGCCGCTGACCACGTTGATGCCAATCAAGTAGTCCAACAGACTGGTTTTTCCGTGGTCGACGTGCCCCAAGAACGTCACGATCGGTGGGCGCGTCACGAGCGCGTCCGGATCGTCGGCCAGCTCTTCGATTTCCGTGATCAACTCGTCTTCGAGCGTCTCGGATTCTTTCAGCTGAAGCTCGAGATCCAACTCAGCCGCGATCAGTTCGGCGGTCTCAAATTCCAATTCGGCGTTGATATTGGCCATGATGCCCATGCCCATCATCGCTTTGAGCACTTGGGCGACACCGATACTGGCCGCTTCGGAGAAACTGCGGACGGTACACGGCAGCTCGATTTGAACCGGTTCCTTCCGCGGTGCGGCGGTATTGGTGCCTTTGTGCTGCAACGTGCGGCGTTGGCCACGATTGTCGTCACGCCCGTACGACCGCGAGAAATCTCCCGATCGTCGGCGTTTGCCGCTGCGGTCCTGGCGGACTCCCGCCATGCCCGACAGGCCTTTCTTGCGGGGCTTCTCTTCTTCTTCGACGCCCCGCTTGCCTTTCTCGGTAAACCCGGACAGGCCACCACGTTTTCCGGCTGGACGTTTCGATTCGTCGGACTCGGCGGCCAGTTTTTCCAGCGGCGCCTTCATCCCCTGTTTGTGACCGGCGATCAGATCGGGACTGAGCTTGATTTCCGGTTTTTGAGCCTTCTGCTCTCCCTTGCCCTTTGCGGGGATCTCCGGAGGTGCATCGGGCAGCGACGCCAGATTGACCGCAATCCGCGGCTCGCGACGCTTGGGCTTTGACTCGCCCTTCTTTCCTTCGCCGCCGGCGCTGGCACGTTTATCCAACGAGCGCACACGTCCGGCACCCGCATTTCCACGAACGGCCAGTGGACCGGCGGGACGATCGGACAGCGGAGTCCGCACGGGCCCCGAGGGCCGCTCCGGCGAGGCGGGCTTGGCAGGCGGCGATGCGTCGGGTTTTCGCGTCGGGGGCTCGGGCTGACGCGCGGCCGGTTTCTCGGCGGTAGCGGGCTTCGACGGCGGTTGGGACGGGGCCGCCGGCGACTTGGGCGAACTGGGCGAACCGGGTTCTTTGCCGCGGGCGATTCGTGCGGACAAACCACCGCTTCGCCGACTGGTCGCCGGCAACCGCACATCGGGCGTTTGGGCCGGCGTCTCTTCGCCGGCCGGAGCCTTGGGCTCTTCCACGGGCGGCAACGGAGCGGGCGCACGGACCTTGGGTTCTGTCTTGGCGGGCGGCTTGGATTCCGACGGAGCCTTCGCTGCTCCGCCGCCGGCCTTGGAAGCGGCCTTGAGATTCACTGGCTTCCGTTCCGGGCGCACGGCCTCGCGGACGGCGACGGGCTTGCTTTCTTTGACTGCCGTCGCGGTTGAAGCCGGAGCGGCTGCTTTTGCCGTCTCTGCACCACCACTTAGATGATCGCGCACACGTTGGGCTTCGTCATCGGTTAGACTGGCAAGCGCCGAGCCCTTTCCGGTGATTCCAACTTTCTTAACGAGATCAACCAGATCTTTACTATCGAGATTAAGTTCTTTTGCGAGCGCGTAAATGCGTGCCACTGGGTCCAAATCCTGTCAAATTGGGCGGAACCTGCCATGCCTCTCGTGCATTGCATGCTTTTCTCATGGCGGCGTTCCAAATATTTTTCTGCAAAGGTCACATAAAAAGCTCCTCCATCGGCCGGGTATCAGCACACGCATCGGACGCCAGGCGCCAAGCATGCAACCGTACCAAGTCTCCATCTGACGCGGTGAAAGGTTAGACCGCGATAGGATGAAACGGGGCAGACCGGGATGGTTTTCGTCTTTCAGTTAATGGTGGAGTCACAGAGAGCAAATCGCCGTGACCCGCGTTGGAAGCAAAGGATAGCGAAAAAACACGTCTTCGCAGAGGTCTGACCTGGGGGCAAGAGTAGATTTCACTCGACTTTTTCCCCCGGCCACCGCTCGTGTGCCTCCACCAAGCGGCGTTTCGTGTCAGCCGAGCACACCCGCGACGGGTTTCGAGGCCCGATCGCAACCGTTCAGGCTGACTCCAGCAATTCGGCAAAACGCTAACCGTCCTGCTGCGACTTCACCTCCGACGCTTCGGAAGTCTCGGCGTCGGCATCCCCCTCTGCAGCTGAATCCCCCTCGTCCGCGACAGTCTCGGAATCCTCGCCACCCCCGGCGTCGGCCGCCGCTGCTTCGGGTTCGGCTGCTGCTTCGGGTTCGGCTGCTGCTTCGGGCTCGGCCGCTGCTTCGGGCTCGGCTGTTGCTTCGGGCTCGGCTGTTGCTTCGGTCTCGGCTGTTGCTTCGGGTTCGGCTGTTGCTTCGGGTTCGGCTGTTGCTTCGGGTTCGGCAGGTGTTTCGGGTTCAACCACGCCGGCCGCTTCGGCTTCCTTGTGCAAGCGTTCCCGCTCACGACGAGCCTGACGTTCTTGCGCCGCCGCCGCCTCGGCTTCCTCTGCCTTCTCCTCGGCAGTGTTGACGATCAAGTCGACTTGCTCCTCGGTCAGCCCGCTCATTTCCATGAAAGCGTCGGGCTCGATGACGGACAAATCATCATAAGACAAATAACCCTGCTCGACCAACACTTGAGAGATCTCGGGGGTCATGCCTTCGAGCTGGCTAAAGGCCTCGACGGCGCGTTCGATCTGCTCTTCCAGCTCACCGCCGGTCATGATTTCGATGTCCCAACCGCACAACTTGCTGGCCAGGCGAACATTTTGGCCGCGTCGCCCGATGGCGAGCGACAGCTGGTCTTCCTGGACCAACACGATCGCGCGGCCGATCATGTCGCACAACAGGACCTGCTCGACTTCGGCCGGCTGCAGGGCGTTGGGAATCAGCACCTCGGGGTCTTCGCTGTAACGGACGACATCGATGTGTTCTCCGGCCAGCTCTTCTCGGACGGCCTTGATTCGGCTGCCGCGATACCCCACGCAAACAGCGATCGGGTCGACCTGGCTGTCTTCGCTGCTGACGGCAACCTTGCTGCGGTACCCCGGTTCTCGGCTGATGGAGTTGATCGCGATCACACCCTCGCTCAGCTCGGGGATTTCTTGTTCGAACAACCGCTGCACCAACTGCGGCCGGGTCCGGCTGAGCACGACACGGACGCGGTTGCCGGTCGCTTTGACCTCAAACACGACCGCCCGCACACGCTCGCCGGCGTGCAGGGTTTCGCCGGGGATCTGTTCGCTGCGCGGCAGAATCGCTTCCACGTTACCGAGATTGACCGTCGCGACACCGCCATCGGCACGGCCGATGATCCCGGCGACAGTGTCTCCGATCTGTTCGCGATACTCTGCCATCAGCGAATCACGTTCGGCCTCGCGTACCTTTTGGATGATCACTTGCTTGGCCGTCTGGGCGCCGATTCGCCCGATTTGATCGTCGCCGAGCTGTTCGCCATCGAGGGTTGCTGCGATGCGTCCGTTTTCGCGATTCAGCTGGACCTGGATGTCAGCGTCTTCACCATACTGTCGTTTTGCAGCCGTCTGCAAAGCCGCCTCGATTGCCGAGAACACGAGTTCGGTGTCAATATTTTTTTCGCGATGGAGCGAATCGACATATCGCAGAATGTCTTGTGGGTTCATAGCGAGCGTCGCGGCATGCGCTGGTTAGGCGGAATCGGGCTTGGTTCAGGGCTTAAGCGAGCAATCGAGCACTGATCCTACGGCAAAAAATAAACCCGGACCTTTCGGCAGGACCGGGCAGTTGCGTGAACCAGTGCTGAGATCTGTCAAGTTACTGATAGGGCCAACGAGTGTCAACCAAGACCGAGGGGCGCAAAGCGATCGGGGTGACCGCATCAAAAACCCCTTCACCGGGTACCGAAACCCGAATTTTCAGTTGTCCGAAACTCGCCATCCCGATCGCCGACCGTGCGGCCCGTCGACCTTGAGAGTCGTTCAACGCCGTGCGATCCTGGAATGCCCTGGTGGTGTGGCGAATGATCCCACGCCGTGACGCGTGGAAGCCGCCGGCCCGGCCGACTGCCGGATGGGATGTCGCGGGCCAACCGATCAACGGCGTGATGGGGTTTCGCAAAGGCAACCGAACGGTCGCCACCCCATCGTCGGCGAACTTCAACGGCACCTGCCATTGGATCGGCGTGATGTTGGCATCGACATAGCCGGTGAAGTCGTGGGTCGGAAGCCGCGGCGTCAATTCAAATCGTGCCGTCGCCCGGCGGACCGTGACCGGCTGGTCGTCGCTGCCCATCAACATCACGCTCGCCAGCCAGCCGTCGGGGTCCGGATCGGAATCGAACTGGGCGATTTCGGCGGATACAAAGGCAGACCTGGGACGCATCGACCGCGCCGGCCTGGCGGGTTCCGGTTGCGACGAGGACGCCCGCTCGGCGGAGGCCCGTTTGACCAGCACCACACGATCGCCGATCCGCATTTCGGTGTAGGCGGCCGCTTCGTCCGGCCCCATGACCTGGTCCGGTGACTTCGTTTCGCTCGCCGGCGGGGCTTCGATCGGTGCCCGGGCTTCGATCGGTGCCGGGGCTTCGATCGGTGCCGGGGCTTCGATCGGTGCCGGGGCTTCGATCGGTGCCGGGGCTTCACTTGGTGACGGGGCTTCACTTGGTGACGGGGCTTCACTTGGTGACGGGGCTTCACGCTGCGGCGCGTCGGAAATCTCCTGCCCCTTGGTCCGCAGCGCGATGCTGGCCAACAGAATCGCAAAGATGATGATCCAGAGGGGGCGTTGGTTCTCGTTCAACGGACGTCTCGGCGGTGGTGTGTGGTGATCGAACATGATGCCCGAGACCCTAAGCAACTCAGGGGCCAACCGAACGTGGACGGGTCCCGATCGACCCTGCCGGCCGGCCCATCGGCGTGTGAGGATTCCGGTCAGAAGCTGCCAACTCGTGGTTCGCAGCGGTACGCCATCGCTGCGCAACAGACGTCGAACCCCTTACCACTGGCGTCGCGGCCTGTCGATTTGAGCCCGCACGCATTGGCAAGGGACCACGCGACGGACCTCGCTGACGCGTCGGGCTGGCGTGATCGAATTAAATTCAAAATATCGACCAAATCGACAGGCCGGCCGACCGCCGGCCGATCGAATGTTGCCCCAGCAGTGCGCGCGATGCATTCTCGCAACATGGCGGTTCCCCCCGTGCAACGCCCGTCGCATGACCGCCACCGGCGTTTAATCATGACGGTGGTGCCGATCGCAGAGCGACGGGACACTCTCCAGGGTGGCCGAAAAAATCAGAAATCGCACATGCACGTCATCATTGCAGCAAACCCGTCCTAGTTTTCAGTGCGTCACCAAGCGAGCCAGACCACAAAACACGATCTCACGGGGAGTCGAGTGCTGGATCGCCGCTCAATACACCCTGCTGACGCTTCAGCAATCAACCATAAAGGCAAACGGACATGACACGCAAAAAGCGTCAAGGTTTCTCACTGATCGAGATGGTCATCGTTATTCTTATCTTGGGCATCATTGCCGCAGTCGCAGCACCACGGATGTTCGATACCGCCGAACAAGCGGAAATCAACACCACACGTCAGCAATTGGCGGTACTTCGCAACGCGATCGAAATGTACCGAGCCCAAGAAGGCAGCTATCCGGCCAACGGCGATCTGAAAACGGCGATGGCGGACATGCTCAATGGCCCGTTTCCGGAGCCCGCGATCGGCCCGGTCCGAGGGCTCTCGGATGTCTACTACGACACCACCACGACCTCCGCGCCGGTGGTCCCTTCGCCCGACGGCAGCAGCGGCTGGGCATACAAACCCCACAACGGCAGCTTGAAATTGAATCTGGATCCGGCCGGAACCGACATCGGCAAAGATTGGTGAACCGGGTCGCCGTCATGGCAACCCATTCGTTTTGCTTTCCAGATTCACGACACTTGAGTCAGCCCTCCGAGACTGTCTGATATGCCCCCTACACCGACCGTACTGATCATCGAAGATGACCCCGTCTTTCGGCGGGTGCTGAGCTTTACGGTTGCCAAAAGTGGGCTCGCCGTGGAAACCAGTTGCGATGGCGAATCCGGCTATCAGCGTCTGCTGCAGGGCGGCATCGATTTCATTGTGACGGACTTTCAGATGCCCGGCTGCGGCGGTGTCGAACTGCTCCAACGGCTCGATGAACTGCCCGATTACCAACGACCGCCGGCGATTCTCTGCACCGCCAAAGGGTTGGAACTTGACAGTGAAAAGTTACGGGTGGATTTCCGACTCGCCTGCATCATGCACAAGCCGTTTAGCCCTCGTAAATTGAGCGAGGTCATTCACCGACACCTCGAACAAGTCGGATGCACGGATTCCGCGGACAGCGTCAGGAGGGCCGAACCCGAATTCCCCATCCTACCGCCCCTGAGCCCGCTACCGGATGCGTTGGGCTTGAGTGTGCCGCCGGGACCGGATGTTTCTCAACCGCCCCAAGGCTGTGGAGATGCCTGATTCTCAATCGACAGCCGCGGTTGTCTCAGGCGAAGGCGTCTTCTCGGCATCGGAGACCACCGCATCGACCCCGAATTCGAATTCCTCCGGCAGACTCTTGGTGACGACCCGGATCGGAATTCTGTTTTGCGTGACGGCGTTGTGCGCGCTGTTGTGCGGCGTCGCGGCCAGTTCCCTTCCGCAACTGCGATCGTTCCAGTCCATCATGTGGGTGGCGACCGTCGCGGTTTGCTCGTTGAGCGGTTTGATGTCGATGCGATCGGTTCGCACGCTGCGGACCATCGAAACCGAGTTGCTCCAGAGCGGCGGCCGACCGGAACGTTGGAGAACGGTCCGTCCGATCATCGGCCAAGAAAAAATCACCGAGGCCTGGAACGAACTACTGCGCGAAGCGGAATCGGGCTGCACCGCAAGCGACGAGCGCGCTCCGGCCTCATTGGATCAAGAAGCGATCACGCTGGCCCGCGCCATGCGTGGGCTGCCGGCGGCCTGGGTGATCACGGACCTGGACGGCCGGCTGTTGTTCATCAGCCCACCGGCATGCAGCCTGTTCAGTCTCACCGAAGACGCCAACCACATCGGACGCGACCTGTTGGACCTGTTGGGATTGCGGGCCGGCGACGACTCGGTGATCGCCAAACGCCAACGTTTGCTCAGCAATGTGCGAATGATCCAAGAACGCCATCAAGTCACGATGGCCGGGGAACGCATTCATCTCCGCGTCGCTCGATCAAGGCTAGACGGCCGCAGCGGTGACGGCGAAGGGATGGCTTGGATCCTCACCGACGTCACGCAGCAAGAACTGGCGACTAAATCTCGCGACCAATTCCTGTTGACCGCCACCCACGAACTGCGCACCCCGCTGAACAACCTGCAAGCCTACGCCGAGGCCCTCGAGGCCGAAGACCAACTGGAAATCGATCAGCAAAAAGAATTTTGCAACGTCATCGTTTCCGAAGCACATCGCCTGGGCCGCTTGGTCGACCAGCTGTTGACGGTCGGACAAATGGAAGCCGGGTCGATGGTCGCCAATCGGCACGAGTTGGAACTGTTGCCGATGGTCGAATACGCCGCCGATCAGATGAAGGCTCAGGCCGAGAAGAAACATCAACGACTGGTCACGGATTTTGCAGCCAAACTGCCGACCGTGTTCGGCGACCGCGACAAATTGCAGGCGGCGTTGGTCAACCTGGTCGGCAACGCCGTCAAATACACGCCACCGGCCGGCGAAATCATCGTCCGCTGCGGTGTCCAGGACGACTGGATTCGAATCGACGTCCAGGACAACGGGCCGGGGATCGAAACCGAAGAACAAGACAAGGTGTTTGACAAGTTCTTCCGCGGCAGCAATGCGGCCAATAGCGAGCTGCGGGGCAACGGCTTGGGTCTGGCGTTCGCCCGTGAAGTCGCACGCATGCACGGCGGCGAAGTCGAATTGGAAAGCGAAGTCGGCCGAGGGTCCACGTTCATGATGCGTCTGCCCATCGGCGGCCATTCGCGCAGCGGCATCTAAACAAAGGCGTACCAGCATGGCCCGACTTGATAAACATGGCAGCGTCTATGTCGTTCGTTCCGAAGGACCGCTTCGCGCCGAATCGATCGGCCCGATCGGGGAAATGATCGGCAGCAAACTGACCGGCGGCGTTCCTGCCATCGTCGTCGATTTCAGCGACACCCCGCTGATCGACAGCCGCGGATTGGAATGGCTGCTCGGTCTCAGCGATGAATGCTGCCGGCGTGGCGGATGTCTGCGGCTGTGCAACGTCGGCGAGCTCTGTGACGACCTGTTGCGGATCACCGGCGTCGGAGCCCACATCGAAACGTTCCCCGATCTGACGACCGCACTCGGCAGTTTTGCCTAAACGGAGGATTCGAGAGCGATGAAAACGATTTCGAACCCGTCCTCCGACACCGCCGGTCTCGGCCCGCCGCGAATCGTGCAACCGTCCCGCCGCCCCGGCGCCGAGCACGGCGTGGTCCCGCTGGGAAGCCGCTTGATCGAAGCCGGGTTGATCCGCGAAGACCAATTGGAAACCGCGTTGGCCCACCAGGCCAGCGAAGAAGACCGGTTGCAGGCCCTGGCCGCCCAAGAGGGCACCGAATCGATCGGCCGCGTCAAACGGAAACACTTCAAACGACTCGGCGAGGTCGTGGCGGAACTGGGCCTGGTCGACGAGGCCAGCCTGCTGCCCATGCTCGGCGAACAACTGGGCGTCGAAGGCGTCAAGCTGCGCGAAGGGCTGATCGACCCGATCGCCGTGGCGCTGATCCCTCGCGAGGAAGCCGAACGCTACCGAGTGCTGCCGTTGATGCGTGTCCGCGATGAACTGACCGTCGCGATGGCCGACCCCCAGGATCTGGCGGCGATCGACGCGCTGAGCGACATCAGCGGATGCCGCATCCGCCCCGTGCTGACCCTGGCCAGCGGCATCGAACGGCTGTTGCCGCGCTGCTACGAAGACGACTTTGCCGTCGATTCGGTGACCGCGGATCTCGACGTCGAACAACTGGAACTCGATTCTGAAACGATCGATCTGGACCTGCACGGCACGCAACAGTTGGCCGAAGGCAGCCCGGTGATCAACCTGGTCAATTACGCGATCATCCAGGCCGTTCGACAAGGCGCCAGCGACATTCACATCGAAGCCGGCAAAAAGTTCACCTCGATCCGCTTTCGCATCGACGGCGCACTCCGCGAAGTCATGAAGCCGCGCAAGGAAATGCACGCCGCGATCGTTTCGCGGATCAAGGTCATGGCCAAGCTGGACATCGCCGAACACCGGCAACCCCAGGACGGGCGGCTGCACGTGCGAATCAGCCGCCGCGACGTGGACCTTCGTGTCAGCACGCTCCCCACCGTGCTCGGCGAGAAAGTTGTGATGCGGGTGCTCGATCGCAACAGCGTCACCTTCGACCTCAACTCGCTCGGGCTGCCCAACTCCTCGCTGACCTCCGTCCGCCGCATGCTTTCTCGGCCACACGGCTTGGTGCTGGTGACCGGACCGACCGGCAGCGGCAAAACCACGACACTCTATTCGGCCATCGAACTGATCAAAGGCATCGAACGGAACGTGATCACCGTCGAGGATCCGGTCGAGTACCAATTGGAATTGATCAACCAGGTTCAAGTCGCCAAAGAAACGGGGATGACGTTTGCCCAAGCCCTGCGGAGCATCTTGCGACAAGACCCCGACGTCATCATGGTCGGTGAAATTCGTGACCGCGAGACCGCAGAGACCGCGATCCAGGCGGCGCTGACCGGGCACCTGGTTCTGAGCACCCTGCACACCAATGATAGTGCCGCCGCGATCACGCGTTTGATGGACATGGGGATCGAGAGTTTCAAAATCGCCGCCAGCCTGGTCGGCGTGATCGCGCAGCGATTGATGCGAAACCTGTGCCCGCATTGCAAGGAAACCTATTACCCGTCGACCAAGATGCTGGAAGAACTGCATTACGTCGGTGACCCGCGTCAGGGTTTTGCGCGCGCCCGTGGCTGCGGCGAGTGCTACGAGTCGGGCTATCGCGGCCGATCGGGCGTGTATGAGTTGTTCGAAATGACTCCCGACATTCGCACGCTGATCAACGACGGTGCGGACCTGGAAACACTGCGTCGCTCTCGAACCGGGCCGACGTTGCTGAGCGAAGGGATCGAGTTGGCAAAAAGCAAGGTGACCAGCTTGGAAGAAGTCGGACGCGTGGCACTGGTCGATTGAAATCATGAAGGCGTTCACCCCACTGACAACCGTGCCGAGCGAACGAGAAGACCTGTCCGGTTTTCCCGCACCGCCCTCGTCTCCCACACGCGGTGCACGCGGTTCGGCCGACACCGGGTACGGCGCGAGCGGCAATCGCGCGAGCGGCCATTCCGCCGCCGTGGCGTTACACGCGCCGGCCCGCCAAGCGGGATCGGGCGGTATTTTCCTGTTGCCGGTTTCGTCGTCGACGATCTTGTTGAGCCTGAACCAGCTGGCCGTGATGAGCCAAAACGGTGTCGAGATCGCTGAAGCGGTCGGCCACGTCGCGGACCATTGCCAGGACCCTCGCTTGGCCGAATCCCTTGATGCGATCCACCAGTCGCTCAGCGGGGGCAGCCGGTTTTCCAGTGCCGTCGCGGCACACGGACAATACTTTCCCCCGTCGCTGCCGCCGATGCTTGCCGCGGCCGAAGCCACCGGCGATGTCCCGCAAACCCTCGGCAACGTTGTCGAACGGATGCGAGGCGAATTGGAGATGCGAGCGTCGATCATCGGCGCGATGATCTATCCGGTGATCTTGATTGCCGCAGCCTCGGTCGTGATGACCGCTCTGATTCTCGGTGTGCTGCCCCAATTCGGACGCGTGTTCCAATCCACCGGACGCCCCGTCCCGGCGTCGACACAATTCTTGTTGGACGTCGGCACCTTCGGTCGGGAGTACTGGATGGTTTTGTTTCCGGTCGGCATCGCCACGATCGTGGCGTTGGTCATGCTGCGCAAACACCCGTTGATCCAAGGCCCGATCGGCAAACTGTTGCTGTACGCGCCGATGATCAAAGATGCCTATCGCCCGCTGATCGCCGGTCGATACTTTCGCACCATCGCGGCGATGGTCCGCGGCGGCGTCCCGATGTTGCAAGCGGTGCGGCTGACACGCGATACCGTGCAAGACCGTTCCTGGCACGATCTGCTCGATCGCGTCGAAGCCAACCTGATCGATGGACTCAGCGCCAGCGACGCCTTGGCGACGGCAGACTTCCTGCCGACCGAAGCGACCCAGATGATGGCGACCGGCGAACGGACCGGGCGTGTCGCAGAAGTTCTCGACGACATCGGCCGCTTTTATGAACAAGAAGGCGGACGAAAAATCAAACGGCTGGTCATCGCGCTCGAACCGGTGATCATCCTGGTGATGGGCGTCTTCGTCGCCGGCATCGTGATGTCGGTCATGCTACCGTTGCTGGACGTTTCGACCATCCAAAGCGGCTGACGGATCCGAATCTGCCAATTGCAACGACAACACTAGTCCCCATCGCATGTGGCCTGGTTCGGCATCGGCACGCGGGCTCGCATTCGTTTGAACAGTCTGTCTCCGTGACGTACATCCATGGTGCCGAGTCTGTTGCAGATTCTGGACCGGCCCTTCCACGATGCTTCCCTGTCATGACGTCCATCCAGCCCACCACCTCGCAGATTCAGCCAAGCGTGAAAGGCCGCGCGCCGGCGACGACGTTTTGGCGGCGATCGGGGCAGTTTTCGAAAAACGGCACGGCCTACATCGGCATCGACATCGGCGAACACAACGTGCGTGTGGCGACACTACGCTCGTCCATCCGCCCGTCCAACGAACACGCTTGGGTCAACCGGCATCAATTTGCATTGCCGACCGGTCGCGACCAAGAAATGACGCCGCAGTGGTTGCAGGGCGTCCTGACGGCGATCAAACAGCGTCTGCCACGCTGCATCGAAGGGGAAACCAATGTCGCGGCGATCGCGTTGCCGATCGCCTGGACGCACTACCAAACCGTCGTCGGCAATGACATTCCGCAGATCCGTCAACGCTGCAGCGAAATGTTCGGCCAATCGGTGTTCCAAAGTGCCGCACACCTGTGCCACTGGCCTGTCGTGGGCGTCCATCACGGTTACCCCTGTGGGGACGATCAATACGTGATCGCCGCCACGGCGGAACAGACCGCCGGTCAGGTCACCGACATCGCCAGCGCCAATGGTTACAATGTTCAATCGATCCTACCGCACGGCGTCGTTCTGGCCCACGCCGCGGAATCCCTCACCGGCATCGATGCCCAAGCGGTGCTATGGCTCAGTCACGCCTCGGTGCTGGTCGCGATGCGGCACCAGACGGGCGTCGGCTTGACGCGGACACTTCCTTCACTGCCCGAACAAATTTTGGCATCGGAGCAACCCGATCGGCCGCTCGACGCGCATGCCTTACGTCCCTACCTGAGTGACATCGCGACCGAATTCAAGGCGACCGCCCGATACGCCACCCGCGCCGACATGGGCGGCGTCTCCGGCAAGCCGATCCTGATCGCCGGGCCACTGGCGGAAATCCAGGGAGTCGATGAAATCATCGCCACCCTGACCGAAACCCCCGTCGCGATTTGGTCTTACTGTGGTGCCAAGCGTCCCACGCCTCTGGCCAAGCACCTCGATCGCGACGTCGAATTCGTCCGCCGACTCGATTCGTCCTACGCCGGAGCTCTTTCGCTGGCGTGGGCCGCGGCGCGCTGTTCCAGCCGAGGTTACGGACGATGATGCAACTGGAACAACACACCACCACCGAGCGTGATGACCTGGGAAATGTCGGCATCGATTTTGTCCCCGAACTCTCCGATGCGATGGCCCCGATGCCCTGGCCGCCGGAAGAGTCGACGCCGCCGGTGCCCTCTGAAAATGTGTTCGACGGTCTGGGCGGCTGGCAGGACTTCGAGCTGATGCCGCCACGCTACCGCTCCAGACGTCATGCCGAACAGGCCTTTCAGAAATGGTCGGTCGTGCTGCTGGTGCTCTTGTCGATCACCATCGGATCGTCCGTCACGCTGTGGCTGCGCGGTCGACGAACCATCGCCAAAAACGCCGTCCTGGTCGAACAAGCCCAGCCGATCGCCGAACTTCAACGCGCGACCCGTCTGCTGGAAACCGAAAACGCGTTGTTGGAAAAATGGTGCACGTGGGTCGAATCGGCAAAGCCCGACGACAGTGTGGCGCAAGTGCTGGGCGCCGTGACACGGGCGACACACCCCGGCCCCAAAGTCCCGGCGACGCAACATCTGGATGTGCAGTCGATCGAAATCAAATTGCCACTTGAATATGACCTGTCACTGAAAGAGCCACCGTCCTGGGCCGTACGCCGAGTCTCGCTGGCCGCGGTCGCCAACAGCCGGGATGTCTTGATGCCCTGGAACGATCGCCTGGAAAAATCCGGCCGCTTGCAAGACGTCCAATTGACCACCCCCGCCGGCGTCTGGCGCGAAGCCCTGATTCAAGTCTCCGCTCAACCGCTCTCGTCGACGTTGGTGCCATGAAAAATCCAATTCCTCTCCATCGGTCCAAAACGCGATCGGGTGCCCAGTCGTCTTCGCACCTGCGCTGGATCACCACGCCGCTGCGGTGCCACGTCCTCTGTGGAATCATTGCCTCGGTGTTGATCGCGATCACCAGTACGATTTGGATCTATCCCGAAATCCTGGCCGCCGACCAACCCTATCGCCCACAGCAGATCGCCGAAGCGAACGAATTGATCTCCAATCGCAATCGCTTGCAGAATCAATTCGATCAGGCCGATCAACGTCGACGCCTGACCCAAGAGCGTATCGAACAGATCGCCGCCTGGTTGCCGCAAAACCGTTTTTGGGAAAACGTGCGCTCGAGCTTACAGAACGCAGCCGCTGCCTGTGAGGTGCAGTTGATTGCACTGGATCGTGGTCGACCGCATCAGGGAAAACGTATCGCCGTGCTGGAAGCGGACTGTGAAATTCGAGGGTCCTATCCCGATGTCTGCCGATTCCTGCAACGGATCGTCACCGCCGACTTACCCATCTGGTGCGACGAGATCCGTCTCGTTCGCGCCGACCGAGACCATCACGCCGCGGCGACACAGGACGGTAACCCGGCCCCGGTCCGCTGCCTCGCCACCGTTTCTCTGCGAATTCCCTCGGCAGGGAAAGACACGACCGCCGCAAAGTTGCTAAAGCGGAGGAGCGAACATGAAACCTGACCCCAACAGCTCCGCCGGTCCGCGACCACGTGCGGCTGCACCCAACGACGCAAAAAAGAAGAAACAACTTGCCCTGGTCGCCTTCCTGCTGACCGTGCTGCTGATCGCGTTGGTCTGTTCCCCCTCGAACACCACGCCAACCGGCGACGTGGCGACCTCGGTCAAAACTTCCCTGATCTCGCTCAAATCGCACGCCGAGCGCACCCCGGAGGGCGCCCCGGACGAATTGATGGAGCGTTTCGTCACGCCCGTCGAGCTGCCCGCCCTGACCCTCGACGAAATCACCGCGACAGATTTGTTTCGCGGTGCGGCAATCGAAGTCGTTCAAACCACCCCCGAACCGACTTCGCCACAAACCGCCCCCCCGGCAACCGTGGAATACACCCTGGGTGCCGTCTACGGTGCGTACGATGGAACCGACCGAAAGGCGCTGATCGATGGGCAAATCGTGCGATCGGGTGAAAAACTGGAAACCGGCGTCGTGGTCATCCAGGTCTCCGACGAGGGGGTCGAAATCGCTCCGTAGGGATCCAGCAATTCTCGCTAATTGGATCAAGTTCACAGGATTTGCTTCGCTGCCACGTGTCAGAGGCCGATACGACAACAGTGTGAGTCTGTGCCGATTGTGTCGGTTGTTCCGATTTTCAGTTCATCTAATGTGCAAGGAAGCTCTCCGGATGCGGATTTTGTCTCTGGCGATCATCGGAACCCTCTGCCTGGGGATGATGCCGTGTGCGCAAACCGCGGATTCCAAAGACGACCGCGCAAGCAAAATCGCGGCCGCCAAAGCGAACAGTCCCGAACCTGCTCGTCTGCCGGAAAAACCCAGCGACCCCGCGTGCGAGAACCCACCGGCTCTGCTGCTCCGCGGGAAATCCAAAACCGTACTGCAAGCGGAAAACGCCCCAACCGGCGTGGTCGACGTCGACGTGGCGACCGCCCATCAATTGTTCGCCCTGCCTCCAGAGATTGATGCCTCGGCGATTGAACTGGTCGCAGCGTCTGACGATCTTCCCCAGGCATCGGTCGCCCTGGTGGCGTTCGAATCCACCGAATCCACCGAATCCTCGTCGCCTCCAGCCTCAACTTCGCCTGGCACCGATTCATCACGGTGGCAGGTTCGCGGGCGAACGCATCCGTCATCGGCCCACGAAAACGCTCCGCTCACCGCACTGCCTTCTCCGCCGACCGACGTGAAACCGCTCCGCCGGCGAAAGACCAGTGGTGTCTCAAGAACCGCCTCGATTGTCGGCAAGACACCGATCGCACTGCCCGTGGCCAACCGCCCAAGCGACGATCGTTCCGCTCGTCCCAACTCGCTTCCAACGGCAACGACCGGCGGCACGACCAAACGTCGGCAAACCACGCTTTCCTCGCAACGCGTTCCGGACGCCCTGCGTCCCGTGGCATCGGCGCGGTTGATCGCAGCCCCCGACCCGGTCGGAACGATTCCACAACCGTTGAAGCCGAGCCGCGCGCGGGCGGCCTACACGCCGATGACGCCGACCCAACCGACCGACATCGGGAATCTGCAAGCGTTCCACGTCGCCGCTTCATCGGCAGACCAACCATCGACAGCGGCGAACACGACCGGTCGCAGCGGGAACACCGGTCGCAGCGGGAACATTGACTACGTGGTTCACCATGCTGAACCAGACACCCGGGAACAAAGCGACGTTCGAATCGCGGATCTGATTGTCGGCTCGCTTCCGCAATCGACTCGACGGATCGCCCAAGTCGGCGCCGCATCCGACAGCAGCGAGCCTGACGAGGCCGAAACCCCTGCCGCTGCGGCGGAATTGCCCCAGCCGGCGACGGATCAAAAAGGTTTCGCGATCCCACTCAAGCCGGCGCCCGGCACCGATCGCGCGACACTGGAAAAACACGCCGACCTGGTCACTCTGATCGCCAACGATGCCGACTTGCGAAGCGTGCTGCGGATGATCGCCGACCACCACAAATTGAACTTGGTGATCGGCCCCGACGTGAACGGACCGGTCACGGTCAGCATCCGTGGGGCGCGGCTGGACGAAGTGCTCGACGCCATCCTCGGTGTCGCAGGTTTTCATTGGCATCGGTCGGACAACCTGCTGTATGTCACCGGAGCCGACTCGGCCGCCCTGGATCCCAAAGTCCAAGGACGCAGGCTTCAGGTCTATCCGCTCAACTACGTGGCGGCCGCCGATGTGCAAGTAGTCGTGACCGGGTTGCTGTCGCCGATCGGCAAGGCATACACCAGCGAAGCGGACGAATTGGACAATCTGAAAACACGTGAATTGTTGATCGTCGAAGACAACGAAGCGGGACACCTGCGTGTTTCCCAGTACATCGCCCAGATCGATATTCCGCCGCGGCAAGTGCTGGTCGAAGCCCACGTGCTTCAAATTGACTTGAACGACGAAGAACGACACGGCGTGAATCTACGCGCCCTGGCGCGGGTCTCGGGCGCCAAAGTCATCTTGGACGGAACGGGATTCGCCGAAGAGAACCCCGAAGGACCGTCGCTGGCTTTCCGGGTCGATGGCACCGACATCGGCCATTTGATCGAAGCGATTCACGTCAACACCAACTCACGCACCCTGGCCTCACCGAAGGTCAGTGTGGTCAATCGGCAAACGGCCAAGGTGCAAATCGGACAACGATTGCCCTACGCCGTTGCCACCACGACGCAAACGGCGACGATTCAAAATGTCCAGTTCTTGGACGTCGGAATCGTCTTGGAAGTCACGCCCGTGATCACCCAAGACGGTAACATTCTGATGACCGTCCTGCCCAAGGTCTCCGGCGGCAAGATCACCGAAAGCGGCTTCCCCGAAGAAGACACGACGCAAGTTTCAACGACGGTGCTGATGCCCGACGGCAGCGGGCTGGTGATCGGTGGACTGATCCGGGAAACCGATTCCCAGAGCCAAGCAAACATTCCGCTCGTCGGCAACATCCCCGTCGTCAAACGGCTGTTCAACAAGCGTGCCGCCGAAACCCGACGCAACGAATTGGTCGTCGCCCTGGTCACCCACATCATGCACGACCCCAATCCGGTCCGCGAAAAAGAGTGCTCGGACCTGCAGAAAGCCCTCCCCCCGCACGCGGCCCGCGAGCTGCATTATTCACCCGAGATTCGCTACTCGAATCATTGAATCAGCAACCGTTGGTGTCCAGCCTCCAGAGCGCACTCAGCTGCCCACTGGCGCGGCGACCAGGTCATAGCCTTGGCTGGCGACGATCTCGCACTCGACGATGTCACCGACCTCAGGCTCGGAACCCGATTCGACGCCACTGACGTAGACCACCCCGTCGATCTCGGGCGCCTCCGAACGGGTTCTGCCGATCCAGACACCGTCTTGCTCTTCAAACTTGGAGTCGATGATCACGTCATCGAGTGATCCGACGCGATCGGCGTTCCACTGAAACGCGATCTGCTGCTGGACGGCCATCAAATCACTCATCCGCCGCTCGGCGATCTTTGCCGGCACGCGGTTGGGCAACTTGGCCGCCGGCGTGTCTTCTTCGACCGAATAAGTGAACACGCCCAGATGCTCAAAGTGTTGCTCGGCGACGAAGTCGACCAACTGCTCGAAATCATCCTCGGTCTCACCCGGAAATCCCGTGATCATCGTCGTCCGCATCACCAGGGATCGGATTTGTTCACGCAAACGCCCCACGATCTCTTCCTGCAGCGAACGCGTCGTTTTCCGGGACATGCGTTTCAACATCGCGTCACTGGCGTGTTGCAACGGCATGTCGATGTACGGCAAAATCCGCTCGGCTCCGGCCAACGTTTCCACCAATCGGTCGTCGATGTACATGGGGTAGAAATACATCAAGCGGATCCAATCGATCGAATCGATCTTGTCCAACTCCGTCAGCAATTCGGTCAACTTCGGCGTGCCGTAAAGATCCTTGCCGTAGTACGTCGTGTCTTGAGCGACGATGACGACTTCGCGAACACCACTGTCCCCCAGCCGTTTCGCTTCATCGACCACTTGTTCGATCGGCTTGCTGTAGTGTTTGCCGCGCATCTTGGGGATCGCGCAAAACGTACACAGCCGATCGCACCCTTCGCTGATTTTGAGGTAGGCGAAGTGACGCGGCGTGACGGCCGAACGAACCGCGTCCGATAGCGGTCGGATCGGCGCGGGGCGAAAGACGCGTTGCTGTTCCTGAATACCGCTCCTCAATCGGTGAGCCACGTCCACGATATCGTTGCGTCCAAAGACGCCGACCATCGCATCAATCTCCGGACGCGCCTCCAACAACTTGCCCTGCTGACGCTCGGCCAAGCATCCCGTCACGACCACCCCGCGAATCTTGCCTTGACGCTTCAGGTCCAACATTTCATCGATCGCACCGAGCGACTCTTCACGCGCCGAATCGATGAATCCGCAGGTATTGACGACGACAAAATCCGCCCCATTCACGTCGCCCACCATCCGGTAACCGTCCTGGTCCAGCCGGCCGAGCATCTGTTCGGTATCGACCAAGTTCTTGGGACAGCCCAACGAAACCACGGCGTAGCTGCCGCGGGCATCCGCCCCCCCCTCCTGCGGTGCGGAAACCGGGGCGGAATCAGATAAATTGACGACGGGAAGTTGCATGGAATTTAAGGAAAAAGGCTGATGGGGCATTCGATCGCTGGACGCAGCCGATCGAAGCGAATCATTGGAACCGAATTCCCCCAAACGAGCAAACGGTTCCGGGATCATTCGCGGCAATACTTCAGCGCCAACAGCGCGTAGGCCGTCACCAGATTGCGGTTGCCTTCCATCCAGCGGTCGTTGCCGTCATTGACCCAAGACCCGTCGGCCTGTTGCGCGCTGACCAAGGTCGCGGCCAATTCGCGTTTCCAGTTGTGGTGATTGCCTTCCGTATCGGTCAGCACGCGGATGTCCGCGGCCGCCAAGGCCTTTCCGAAGGTGTGGTAGTAGTAATACAGCCCGGCTTTGCCCATCCCGGGATTTTCATCCAGGGAGTAGGTCTTTTGGATGAAGTCCATGGCGGCCGCAACGCGAGGATCATCGTCGGTCAGGCCGGCATAGATCATGCTCTTCAGCCCCGCGTAGGTCATCGAACCATAGCTGCGAAGCCCACCGCCGTTGTCCCCGTCTTCGCTGTCCCCGTCTTCGCCGACGACCTTGGTTTCACCGCCGGCGGCCGGCGTGTAGTAAAAACCGCCGTCGCCGATCTTGTCGGCATGCTCGGTGTCGTTTCCGTGGCCGGCCAAGTTTTGTGTCCGGCTGATGAATCGCAGCGCCTTCTGGATTGCTTCGTCGTCCGCGTCGTTGCCCAAGTCTTTCAAGGCATCGACCAAAAAGGACGTGTTGGACAAATCGGGACGGGCGTGTTTGCCGTAGCCCGCACCGCCATACGCCGTGTCCGACGACTCCACGCCTTCGCCCTCGTCCCACTGAATCTCCTTCAAATACGCTTCGGCACGCTTGAGTTGACTTTCGTATCGATTGTCGCGATTGGCTGCGACCAAGGCGCCGACGGCGACGGACGTTTCATAGTTTCGGTACATCGATCCCGTCGCGTGAATCCCACCGCTGGGACGGACATTGTCCAGGATGAACTGAATCGCTTTTTTGACGACCGGCGAGTCGACGTCGGTGGGACGATGCTCCAAGATCGCTCGGACGCACAACGACGTCACCGCCACACCGGTCTCGGGGCTGAACGCGCCGTCGCCGGTCTGACCGCGATTCTTTAAAAACCCGATCGCCAACTCGACACTCTCGTCGATCGCTGCATTGGTCTGCTCCGGTGTCTGAAATTCCGCAGCGACCACCGACGGCACCGAGGCGACGCCGACCAGGAGTGCCAGAATCAGACCGGAAAAACAAGAGCGTGAGCCTATTGAAATGTCGGACATGTGCATCCCGATTCGAACCCCTAACAGTGGAAGGTGGGCGGCTTGAACGTCACAACCGCTGCGATGACGATAGCTTACACCCCATTTTACGCTCCAGGCTGACAAGCGTGCAGGTCTCTCGGCCGAGCGTGACGAACGAAGCTGTGGGTACAGAGACACGATGTTCGAAGCGAGAGGGCGTGCAGTTATAACGTCACCCTCTCTCACAGGGAGGGTCGAGTTTTAAAGTCACCCTCCCTGGCAGGGAGGGTCGAGTTCTAAAGTCACCCTCCCTGGCAGGGAGGGTCGAGCGAAGCGAGGGGAGGGTCGATTGCCTTGTGAAACCATTGATTGCCCCCACTTGCACCACAGAACCTCGCCACAACAACTCCGCGTCCGCCCCCAACTAACATTCAAAACCGCCGCCCGATGCCACCGACCGTCACCCCTACACCGTCCCGTCGCCACACCGCGAGCGGTCTGGACAAGCGGCAGCGCCGACCGGCGAAAGCGGCGCATCGACCGTCAGGTGCAGGCGGACTGGCAAATGGCCAACCGACACACGGCGATTTGGGACCAACGGCCGCAAACCGACCGGGCGTTGCGCCGCCGACCCTGTTCCGTTTGAGAAGGCTGCGCCAGGCCGTCGAACCACGGCCCGTGACGCTACAGGTTCGACGGCGATCGCCCGCCGACGGCCGACCTGGAACCGCAGATCAAAACGAGTTGATCCTGCGAATCGATCCTCCGCAGCCCGCCGGAACAGCGCATTCGCCTGACCGCAACGCTCCCGTCAAAGCATCCCCCAAACCGCCCGCTCGCCCAAAAGACCTGTTTCCCGATCACACCGGCGACTTGATCGCCAGCCTCAGCCAGTGGTCGCTTCGACTCGATCGACGCGAGGCCGAATTGGATCGGCGTGAACGTGAATTGAACCTGCGATTGCGGTTATTACGGCAACATCAGTTCGCCGATTGATCTGCCGCACCCAACAGCTGGTGCAGCGCACCGGGCGGCTGATAACCGACCTTGTGGGCAAGGACCTTGCCATCGGGATGCCCGATCAACGTGGTCGGATAGGCCGGCACGTGGATGCGTCGCAGGATGTCAGCGTTGCGATCCGGTGACAGACGAATCGCAACGAACCCATTTTTCAATCGGCTTCGAATCGAGCCATCGGTCCAGGTATCGCGTTTCATGGCGTCGCAATAGCGACATCGGCGGGACGTGATGAAGATCACCATCGGTCGCCCCGACTGCTTGGCGGCACGCCAGCCGGCATCGAAATCATCGTGCCAGTCGATCGCCGGTTCCGCCGACGAGCCGGTGAGTCCGACCGGGTGCAGATAACTGCCGACAAGATCAGCCGCTCGGGCTGCTGAAGAAGAGACGGCGAACAGGACGACGATCGCCAAAAGGGCATACTGCCCACTGCAAACCATGATTCGTTTCACGGCGGTGCTCTGTGGTGATGAGGAAAACTGCCTAAACAAGTCCGAATGGGCAAATTCTAACGCGTCTGTTCATCAACCACAGGAAGTATCCAAGGCACCCGCTAACCAGTGGGTGCAAGCACCCTGCGACCTTCCAAAGTGGGGTAAGCATCCTGCTTGCCACTAAAGTGAGGTAAGCATCCTACTTGCCACCTAAGTGGGGTAAGCATCCTGCTTGCCACCTCGAATCGCAAGATTCGAGGGCATTCATTCGAGGGTCAGGGGATTCCGGTGGTGCGCGATGGCGACCACCGGCTACGTGCAGCACCCCCTCTCGGCAACGCTGTGCAGCATTTTTTAGCGACAGGGCGCGAGCGGGCTGTCGTTTTTGTGAGCCGCGACGCGTAAGCGGCCGGGCATTGCGACGCTGCCCGAGGCCTTACGG